>CAIYYX010000237.1 GCA_903930535.1 uncultured Sterolibacterium sp.
AATGACGAGCTAAAAACGGCGTCATCGCGAGCGTAGCGTGGCGATCTTGGATTGCCACGGCCCTGCCGGCCTCGCAATGACGAGCTAAAAACGGCGTCATCGCGAGCGTAGCGTGGCGATCTTGGATTTCCATGGCCCTGCCGGCCTCGTAATGATGAAGTCGTACATGATCAGCATTTGCCTGGTGCAGTGTGCGTCAAGTTGTATGTCATGCTAGCAAAACATGCCGTGACAAAACAGTGCGGACAGATGTATATTCACCTGAGCTATGAGCTACCTTGCAACCTCATCCGATGTCGAAAGTGCAACCGGTTTCGGCAAAGATCTGCTGAGAAAGTGGCGTCAGCGCTATGGATTTCCGCTACCCGAAGCGACAGCAGCGGGCAGAGTCAAATACTCGCGGGCGACCATAAGCCGTCTTCTCTTGATCAAGCGCTTGCTCGAAGATGGATTTCGGCCTGCTCAGGTCGTTGGCAAGACCCCTCTTGAACTTAATGGTCTGCGCCAAGTGTTTGCCGCTGTCGTCCCGGCCCCGAGCTTGAATGGATCCACCAGCAGGCTCATGAAGCGCGTCAAGGAAGCCGACTTTGCCGGCCTTGAACGACTCTTGCTCCTTGACCGTGCCAAGGGAACACTTACCGAGTTTATTTTGAACACCGTCGCGCCGCTGATTATTGGCGTTGGCGAGGCCTGGAAGCGCGGCGAAATCGAGATCTTTCACGAGCATCTTTGCACCGGCATCATCGCACGGACTTTGCATGCCGAGATTCTCTCGACAAAACCCAAACGGGGTTTCCCGCGAATTCTGCTCGCCCCTCCACCCGAAGAAAGTCATGTCCTGGGGCTATTGATGGCAGAGGCGGTGTTCGCAGATCAAGGCGCGAAAACGCTAAGTGCCGGGGAGAATATTTCCCTGAATACCTTAAGAGCGGCGGCTGTGTCGTGCAAGGTTGATGTGGTCGCCCTGTCGTTCAGCTTTGCTTTCGTGGCGCGCCGCATTCGACCCACTTTAGTGCACTTAAGACAGCTGCTACCGGCCGATATAGAGGTCTGGGCGGGGGGGGCAGGGATGATGATTCTGCAGCGCCCCCCAAAAGGGGTGCGCGTGTTTTCTGATATCAAATCGGCGATTGCCGCAGTGCATGCTTATGCCAAGCAGAAACGCTGACGTTCACAGAGATTGATGCGCCAGGGCACGAGCGCGTGTCAATGTTTCGCCAACGGCGTCACACCACTGGGAAGAGAATCTCTCTGCATCGCCCAGCCAGATAATGAGACTGGGAACGGCCTTGGTGATACCGCAGGCTTCGTCGCAGACGGCGGCGAGCAGAAGCCCCCCGGCGTTGGTCAGACCCGTTCCAGCCGCAGTCTCGAACTGTGCTGACAGCGCTTCAAAGTCGGCCTGGCCAATTCTCGTTTGGCGGGCGCTGCGCAACGCTGGAGACGCGCGCAGCAGTTTTTGGTGGCGTGCAAGCCTGGCGGGTACAGCCTTGGACAGCTCCTCACAGAGCAGGTCAAGGTGACTCTCCATGAGCCAGCGGGGCATGCCTCGGCACGACAGGAGTTCGGCGAGCCAGTTAACCTGGGCGAGCACATAGCTTTGTGGATTGCCCCCCAAGGTTGCCAGATAGCCGCCGTCGGAGCGGGCAAAAGCTTCACCCCTCGCCCCAAAGCGTTCAATGAAGTAAGGATGTGCTTCATAGCAACGCCGGGTTGCACAAATGACCGCCTCGATTTCCCGCTTGTCCTTTGGTAAAGGGTGCTCTCCGCTTTCCGCGTTATAAAGTTTGTGAGGTGACTTCGGCATGCGTTCTCCGTGGCAAGACCGGCTTGCCGCAAAATGGCTATATGTCAAAAGGGTCAGACGATGAGATGGTAAGCAATGTACGTTTGAATACGCCGCATGTCCACAAGTTGCAAGAGGGAAGCGCAGCCATCGAAGATCGCCGCGCCCCTCTGGGGCTCGCGATGACGGGTTTTTTTTGGGGGCGTCATTGCGAGGCTAAGAGAGCCGTGGCAATCTTCAGGTCTGTCATTGCGAGGCTAAGAGAGCCGTGGCAATCTTAGTGACGGAGGCGAAGCAATACAAGATCGCCGCGCCCCTTCGGGGCTCGCGATGACGGGTTTTTTTTGGGGGCGTCATTGCGAGGCCTGCAGGGCCGTGGCAATCCAAGATCGCCACGCTACGCTCGCGATGACGCCGTTTTTAGCTCGTCATTGCGAGGCCGGCAGGGCCGTGGCAATCTTCAGGTCTGTCATTGCGAGGCCCAGAGGGCCGTGGCAATCTTAGTGACGAACTTGTTCAGGCATTACCTAACTGGAAAACACGCCCCCCCGGCTATGACCAACACACCTCCGCCATCAGAATTGCACCGCCGACTCCGACAGGCGACCAAACTGCCGCACCATTTTCTGGATCACCACCCAGTCCTGTTGCCCCTGATCAGGTCGGATCTGAGCATTGTTCAATACGGCGATGCGCTCGCTGCTCTCCATGACATTTATGCGCAGGCGGAGGCTTGGGTTCTTGAATTTCTTGCGCAAAATTCGGGACTGTTCGACTATGACTCCCGACGCAAGTTGCCCGCCCTTGAGGCCGACCTGGGGGCTCTTCGCCGCAGCCCTGTAGAGAACCACATCATTTTTGCTGCGTCACCCACCATCGGATCCCTTATCGGGATTCTGTACACTCTGGAAGGTTCGACTCTGGGCGGCCAGTTCATTGCCCGCAACCTGAATGAGCTTCCTCATGCAGCCCTGCCGATGCGCTTCTTTAGCGGATATGGCGAGCTCACCTGGCAACGCTGGCAGGATTTCTTGCAGTTTGCAGACGCGGTCTGTCCGATCGACGAGTACGAACGGGCGACTGCCGCCGCCGTGTCGCTGTTCGGCACGCTCAAGACGCATCTTGATTGGGCTTCGTGGCCGAATCAAATTGGCCCGGCGAATTGATGAGAGGTCGGCAGACAGATTGCGGGCAGGTTCCCTAGACTTCTGCCGCGCGGCCCTGACCACACATATCCCGCCGCAGCCAGTTCAACATGGTGGCGAAGAGGGCATCCGGACTAATCGGCTTGGTGAGAAAATCATTCATGCCGGCCTCTAGACACTTTTGTCTGTCCTCGCTGAAGGCATTCCCTGTCAAAGCCAGGATGGGTACCGTTTCGCGTCCCGGGATCGAGCGAATCTGCCGCGTCGCTTCCAGGCCATCCATTTTCGGCATCTGCATATCCATCAGCATGAGGTCATGGGCATGGTCCCGCGCCAGCGCCACCGCTTCCGTCCCGTCGCGGGCCACGTCGATGATGAGGCCCGTCTCGCTGAGGATCTCCAGCGCCACTTCCCGATTCACGGGGTCATCCTCTGCCAGCAATATCCTCCTGCCACGATACTCGCGGGACAGGATCGTCTCGGGCGGTTCCCCCAGTGACTGAGAGTCGGTCTGCTCGGCAGCCGTGCTGAACCTCAGTCTGGCGGTGAACCAGAAGGTGCTGCCTATCCCGGGAGTGCTGCTAAGGCCGGCATCGCCACCCATGAGGACAGCCAGTTTCCGGGTGATGGCCAGCCCCAGCCCGGTGCCGCCATATTGCCGGGTGGTCGAATTGTCCGCCTGTTCAAAGGCCGAGAAGAGGCGACCCTGCTGCTCGGGTAATAAGCCGATGCCCGTGTCCGTCACCTCGAAGCGCAACAGCATGGCCTCATCCGTCTCTTCCACGACACTGGTACGGATCGTGATGGTTCCCTTGGCGGTGAATTTGATGGCATTGTTGGCGTAATTGAGCAGCGCCTGGAACAGCCGGGTCGGATCGCCGCACAGCCTGCGCGGCATATCCTCTACGTCCATGACGAGACGCAGCCCCTTGGCGTAGACCTGCTGGGACAGCATCGAGATGACCTTGGTGACGATGTCCGGCACGGACATGTCAGTCTCTTCCAGGGTCAGCTTGCCGGCCTCAATCTTGGAGAGATCGAGAACGTCATTGATGATGGTCAGCAGATGCGTGGAGGCCACGTCGATTCTGTCGAGTTGGCCGGCCTGCTTTGGGCTCACGCCATCCTTTCGCATCAGAAAAGCCGTTCCCATAATCGCATTCATCGGCGTCCTGATCTCATGGCTCATATTGGAGATGAAGGCGCTCTTGGCAGTATTGGCAGATTCGGCCTCTGTCTTGGCATCGCGCAATCTTGCTTCGATCAACTGTTGAGCGATCAGATCACTTTGCAGACTCCGGCGTTGGATTAAATTGTTTGACTTGAGGATGAGAGGAATCCGGCGAAAGGGCCTGCAAAGAAAGTCATCTGCCCCCAATTCAAGGCACTCCTCTTCCGCCGTCTCACTTCCGTCTGCGGTGATGACGATGACCGGAATAGCCTGCATTTGCGGATCGCGGCGCATGCAACGCAAAACTTCACGACCATCCACCCGGGGCATCATCATGTCAAGCAGAACCAGGTCCGGTTTCTCATCGCGGCCAATCATTTGCAGCGCCTCAAAGCCGTCTTCCGCTTCTATCAGGCGAAACCTTTCCCCCAGAACGGCGGATATATATTTTCTGTTGTTCTCGTTGTCGTCCACTATTAGCACGAGCGGCCTGGTCGTCTTTTCATTCATACATGTCATTACCGTCGCAAGTGGACAAACGCCGCCAATAACAACCACAAAAAGACGATAAACCCAGGATCAGGATCCATCGCTGCGCTTGACAGTATAGGGAGTGGCTAAGAATGTCGGGAATGGTGTCGCAGCTGCCCAGCGACTGCAACAAGTCAATAAATATGAAGCATCGGTTTCATATTTCGCTCCACGCAAACGACCCTATTCGCTGACCGTTTCCGGCATTGGGGAAGCGCAAAACTTCGTCATTGCGAGGCAATCCAAGATCGCCACGCCCCTTCGGGGCTCGCGATGACGGGGTTTTTGGGTGCGTCATCGCGAGGCTCGCAGAGCCGTGGCAATCTCCAAGTTCGTCATTGCGAGGCTCGCAGAGCCGTGGCAATCTCAGTGACGGCCTTTTTTGGGCGTCATTGCGAGCGTAGCGAAGTAATCCAAGATCGCCGCGCCCCTTCTGGGCTCGCGATGACGGGGTTTTTTGGGTGCGTCATTGCGAGGCCTGCAGGGCCGTGGCAATCTCCAAGTTCGTCATTGCGAGGCCGCAGGGCCGTGGCAATCTCCAAGTTCGTCATTGCGAGGCTCGCAGGGCCGTGGCAATCTTAGTGACGGGCCTTTTTTGGGTGCGTCATTGCGAGGCTCGCAGAGCCGTGGCAATCTTAGTGACGGGCCTTTTTTGGGTGCGTCATTGCTGTGGCCGGGGCATCAGACATGCGCAGACTCTCTGACGTCTTCAACCAGTGCAACAACACCCCATAGAACACGTCCGCTTCAACCGGCTTGCTGACGTGAGCGTTCATCCCGGCGGCGAGGCAGGCGTCCCGATCTTCGTTGAAGGCGTTGGCGGTGATGGCGAGAATCGGGATGTCGCTCATCCCGGGCAAGAGCCGGATGGCACGGGCGGCCTCCATGCCGTTCATGACCGGCATCTGCACATCCATAAGGATGAGGTCGTAGCCGCCCTGGCGGGCCTTTTCCAGAGCCTCCTTGCCGTTGCTGGCAGCATCCGGCACCAGACCGGCATCCTCAAGGAGGGACATCTCCACTTCCAGACATAATGGATCGTCATCCACCACCAATACGCGAAGACCAGAGAAACCCTTCACCAGTGGTTCTAGGGCTGAGGAGGCACCCGCTCGGGGATTGGCCTGCGGGTTATCACCGGCTCGACGCAACCTTACGGTTGCCCAGAAGGCGCTGCCGTGGCCTTCCTCGCTGACCACCCCGACGTCCCCTCCCATCAGGTTGGCGATGCGCTTGGAGATCACCAGGCCCAGACCTGTGCCACCGTATTTACGCGTGAAGGAACCATCCCCCTGGATGAAGGGTTTGAACAGCCTGGCCTGCTGCTCCTGGCTGATGCCGATTCCCTGATCGGCCACCTCGACGCGCAGCAATACGCTGAGACGGTCTTCCTCTACGGCATCGACGTGCAAGGTGATCTGCCCATGCTCGGAGAACTTGATGGCGTTGCTGATAAAGTTCAGCAGTATCTGCTTCAGCCGGACAGCATCGCCGCAGAGCAGGTCGGGCAGGCTCCGGCCTTCGTCCATCGGAACGGTGTTGTTGGTGAAATCTATCAATATCTGCTTTGGGTAGGTGGCGCTTTCGTGCAACAGATTCAGCAGGTTCGGGGATATTTCAGAGCAGAGAGATAGCCCCTTTGCATGCGCCGCTCCTTCCTGCATGAGCAGGGCCTCGTCAATGACCTCCCTGAGTGAAAAGCATCTTTCTTCCAGTGTCACGCGGTCCGCTTCGATCCTGGAGATGTCCAGGATGTCGTTGATCACGGACAGCAGATGCTGTGCCGCAGCCATGCCCTTGTTGAGCTGGTCTATCTGCTTGGGATCTGTGGCGCGGCGCAACACCAGGTTGGTCATGCCTATGATGCCGTTCATCGGCGTGCGCAGTTCATGGCTCATATTGGCGAGGAAAATGCTCTTGGCGCGGCTTGCGGCTTCGGCGGCGTCCTTGGCTTGCGCCAGTTCGGCGGTGCGGGAGAAGACGAGTTCTTCGAGGTGATTGCGGTGCTGCTCGAGTTCCGCCTCCGCACGCCTGCGCCCGGTGATGTCATGAATCATGGAAAAAAGCAGGGTGCGGCCGCCTACCTCAAACGGCGAGGAATGGACTTCGACTAGACGCACCTCTCCGTTGGCAAGGCTATGGGGAAATTCGAAGATATTGCATTTATGAGTGGCCGCCTGGCTTCGTCTTGCGGCGATTTCATGCGGCGTCAAGATATTGATCTGGTCGATCTGCATTGTCTTGAGGTGTCCTGTTGAATAGCCATAGAAGCGAGCGGCCGCTTCGTTGGCGTCTACAATGTCACCGGAATCCGGGGCGATCAGCAACATGACGGAGCTGTTGTGTTCGAACATTCTGTGGAAGCGGGATTCACTGTTGCGCAGCGCCTCCTCGGCCCGGGATTTGGCGGTGACATCACTGAACACCAGCACCACCCCGACGAGTTCCCTTGTGGCGTTGAGGATGGGGGCGGCACTGTCGGCAATCTGGTATTCGCGACCGTCACGGGCCAGCAGCACCGCGTGGTCGGCAAGGGCGACTACCTGTCCATGCGCGATGACCGTTTGCACCGGATTGGCGACCTCTTCACGGGTGCCGGCATCAATGATGTTGAACACTTCCTGCAAGAAGTGGCCCGTGGCTTCGGCCAGTGGCCATCCGGTCATGCGCTCGGCGGCCGCATTCATCCGGGTCACGCGCCCCGCCGGATCTGTGACGATCACGGCATCGCCGATGGAGTCCAGCGTGATCGCAAGGTTTTGTTCGCTCTTCTTCAGCGAATCTTCCCGCTGCGCCAAAGTCTGGAGCAGGCGGTTGAAGGCACCGACGAGGTGGCCGATCTCGTCTTCGCTTCTCACGGGCAGGGGTTGCCACTGTTGCTGGCTATCCGACTGGATGGCCAGCGCGCTCGCCGCGCTGTGCAGCGGTGCGAGTTGGCGCCGCAACCACCACCAGGTCAGGCTGCCCGCCATTACCGTGAGGAGAAGCGTTGCCAGCAGCATGCGCAGCTGCATGGCGTGAATCGGCGCAAAGGCCTCCGCGACGGGCAGTTCGACGCCCACATACCACCCCGCCGCGGGAATTCCCTTTGCGGACTGCAACACTTCCACGCCTACCGGGTTGACGAAAACACTGGAGCCCTCATAGCCGTTGATAAATTTGTCCATCACCGGGATGGCTCCCGGAGCGGGAAGCTGTTCCATGATGCGACGCCTGTCGGTGGCGGCCACAATCAAGCGGTACTGCGGCGCGACCAATACATAGCCCCCCGTCTTGCCGTAGCGGCTATTTGCCGTCTTGTCGATGAAATTGGGCAGCCCCAGATTGGTCACCCCTGAGAGCGCGCCGATCACCTTGCCTTGCGCATCACGAATGGGTACGGCTATTCCGAACACCGGAGCTTGCAGTTTCTTGCCGATAATCGGACGGCTTATGCCTGACTTGCCCGCCAGCAAAGCGGCGCCGACAACATCGACGTCCAGGTAATTGACGCCGATCCGCCCTGCCGAGGCGTCGCTGTCGGCAATTGCCGTTCCATCCATCCGGTAGACGATGAGGCCGGCGTTGAATTGGCTCTGCATTCCAGGGCGATCGTCGATGAAGGCCTGCAGCGCAGAAATATTGCGCAGCAGGGCTGGACGAATTCTGCCGGATACGGCTTCCAGCATTCGCAAACGGTCGCCCAACTCATCATTGATCTCGCGCGCCACGAAGGACGCTGTCGAAAACTGCTGCTCACTCAGCAGATTTTCCATATCCTCGTGCAACATCCGGCTGGCGTAGAACGCGAGCGACCAGAGGCTGATCATGAAAATCAGCAGCGTGGCGAGGGTTATCCTGGCTTTAAGCGAATGCCGGATGAAGGAAGATGAATCCATGCAACACCTGCCCCTAATCAGCGAAGCCGTTCCAGCCTGGCCGCAGATGCCAGCGCAACGCGCGGCTTTTCTTTTCGTCGCTCGCCTTCATGGCACAAGCCTCACCGGCTTGCTGGAGGGATCCGGAAGGTACCAACCTACGCTGATTTTTCTACAATAGCCATAAACTTAAGTAGTAGATCCGATTTATACTTTGGTTGTAGGTCTAATGATGTATGTGAAGGCGATAGGGCAGATCGGCCGCCACAACCCTGCGGCCTCGCACCCAAAAGCCCGTCATCGCGAGCCCCAAAGGGGCGTGGCGATCTTGGTAAGTCGGGCCTGCCACTTAGATTGCCGCGGCCCTGCGGGCCTCGCAATGACACCCAAAAAGCCCGTCATCGCGAGCCCCAAAGGGGCGCGGCGATCTTGGTAAGTCCGTCACGGAGATTGCCACGGCCATTCAGGCCTCGCAATGACAGCCAAAAACCCGTCATCGCCACGGCCATGCCGGCCTCGCAATGACATTCAAAAAAACCGTCATCGCGAGCCCCGAA
>CAIYYX010000238.1 GCA_903930535.1 uncultured Sterolibacterium sp.
CACTGCATTCGCAATGACGGGGGTGGGGGCGTTCGCAATGACGAAGGTGGGGGCGTCATCCGTCATTGCGAGGCCCGCAGGGCCGCGGCAATCTGGGTTGTGCGAAGAAGATTGCTTCACTGCGTTCGCAATGACGGGGGTGGGGGCGTTCGCAATGACGAAGGTGGGGGCGTCATCCGTCATTGCGAGGCCTGCAGGGCCGCGGCAATCTGGGTTGAGCGAAGAAGATTGCTTCACTGCGTTCGCAATGACGGGGGTGGGGCCGGGGCAATCTGGGTCGGGCGGGAACAGCGAGCCTTGCAGCACGCGATCGGGCAGATATTGGACCAGTTTGGCGTAGAGCAGTTCGGGCAGGATGGGCTTGGTGATCATGTCGTTCATGCCGGCGGCCAGGACGCGCTCCTTCTCCTCGCTCATGGCGTGGGCGGTCAGGGCGATGATAGGCAGCGCCGGCTGGCTCTGGCGGATGAGGAGGGCGGCGCCGTAGCCGTCTAACACCGGCATCTGGAGATCCATCAGGATCAGGTCGTAAAGGCGACTGCCTGCGGCCGCCGCTGCCTGGGCGCCGTCGTCGGCGGTGTCGACGGTGGCGCCGGTGATCTCCACCAGTTCGCGGCCGACCTGGCGGTTGAAATCGTTGTCGTCGACGATGAGGATGACGCAGCCGCTCAAATCCGGTGCCGCCCTCTGCCTTACTGCCGCTTCGGGCGGCGCCGCATGGCTGCCCAGGGCGGTCGCCAGGGTTTGGCTGAGGCTCTTGCGGTTGATCGGTTTGCCCAGGAAGGACTGGATGAGGCCGGCCTCGGCGCGGGCGCGGACCAGTTCCAGTTCGTCGCCGGTGATCAGGACGATGGGCACGGCGTTGCCGGTGTCGCGCAGGATGCGGGCCGTGGCCAGACCATCCAGGCCATCCAGACCAAGGTGCAAGTCGAGCACGATGAGGTCGAAGTCGGGCTCCTGGCCGACGCAGGCGATGGCCGCTTCGCCGGATGCGGCCATCTCCACCCGGCAGCCGAAGCTCTTCAACTGCTTGCCTAGCAGTTTGCGCATCGCCTCGTTGTTTTCGACCACCAGCACCCGGCGGCCGGCGAAGGTCAGAAGCGAAAGCGGCGGCGCGGCCGCCGGGACGCCGAAGCGAATGCTGAATCTGAAGCAGGAGCCTCGCCCCGCTTCGCTCTCGAGCGCGATCTCGCCACCCATGAGCGCCACCAGCTGCTTGCTGATCGACAGCCCGAGGCCGGTGCCGCCGAAGCGGCGCGTCGTGGAACTGTCCGCCTGGGAGAAGGCGCCGAACACCTCTGACTGCTGCGCGGGCGTCATGCCCAGGCCGGTGTCGTGCACCTCGAAGTTGAGGACTGTTTCGCCGCTGCCGACGCTCGCCGCCGTCACGGTCAGTCCGATCTCGCCCCGCTCGGTGAACTTCAGGGCGTTGGAGAAGAGATTGGTCAGCACCTGGCCCAGGCGAAGGGGGTCACCCTCCAGAGTCTCGGGCACGCCGGGCATGATGGCGATGACCAGTTCCAGGCCCTTCTCGCGGGCCTTGAGGTTGATCAGGTTGGCCGCGCTCGCGACCACATCGTTGAGGGCGAAGGCAATGGACTCTATCGCGAGCATGCCGGCGTCCATCTTGGAGGCGTCGAGAATGTCATTGACCAGGGCCAGCAGGGAGTTCGAGGCGCTGTGAATCTTGTTCAGGTAGTCGCGCTCGAGCGGGGGAAGATCCAGACGCAGGCAAAGGTAGGCGAAGCCGAGGACGGCGTTGATCGGGGTGCGGATCTCATGGCTCATATTGGCCAGGAAGGTGCTCTTGGCCTGATTGGCGATCTCGCTGCGATTCCTCTCCCTTTCCAGCTCGGCCGTGCGCGAGGTCACCAGTTGCTCGAGATGGTGGCGGTGGCCGTCGAGTTCATCGCCCAGGCGTTTCTTCTCGGTGACGTCTTCCTTCACGGCGACATAGTGGGAGATGAGACCGTCGGGCCGGAAGATCGGGGTGACGGTGGCGAATTCGATATATTCGCTGCCGTCCTTGCACCTGTTGTAGAACTCGCCCTTCCACGGAAGGCCTGCGCTGAGTGCAGCCCACAGCGCCCGGTAGGTTTCCGCCGGGGTCTTGCCCGACTTCAGGAATCTCGGGTTCTGGCCTATTGCCTCTTCGCGGCTGTAGCCTGTTTTCGCGACGAAGGCGGCGTTCACATATTCGATTTTGGCGTTGGTGCCGGTGATCATGATGCTCTCCGGACTTTGCTCCACGGCCTGGTTCTTCAGCCGCAACTCGGCATTGCTTGCCAGCAGTTGGCGATTGATGCGCATCACTTCGTCGTCGCGCTGCCGGAGCAATTCCAGGGTGGAGAGCAGTTCCTGGTTTTGCCTGCGGATTTCTTCCAGCGGTGATTCCGTGGTTGTCCTGGCCAGTGCCTTGGCGATGGCCGCGAGCAGCGCCGCCGAAGTCGGCAAGGCACTGGCCGGCATCAGCATGCCCAGACTGACGGTGGTGCCCTGATCGGGCCGGCTCTCGATCTGGAAATGGTCGAGGAGCCGCCGGCTGCCGATGATGCCAAGCCCCATGCCGGTGCCTGAGTGGTAGCGGTTTTCCAGGATGGCAGGAAGATCGCTGATGCCCGGCCCGCAGTCGCGCACGACGATCATGAACAGTGCCGAGGCTGCGCTCTCCGCGATCGAGAATTCGGCCTCGCCGCCGCGGCC
>CAIYYX010000239.1 GCA_903930535.1 uncultured Sterolibacterium sp.
CCAGTTTCCAGCATCACGGCCCCAGGATTCAGCTTCCGGTCGGCCAGGAGATGCAGGAACAAAATTGGAGGCGATAAGTTCATGGTGGTGTTCGTCAATTTGTCAAAATCGCAGTGCATCTTACTGCAAAACTCACGAAGGTAAAAAACTTACTGCAAGCGATTTTTGGCAAAAATCCGGACAAATATTCAGAATGAATATTTTGCTCTGGCAGTGCCACCCCCCATGCAGGAAATGGCTTTGCTACACGTTTAATTGAGCCGGCAGGGTCAATCGAGTCATATGGTCTGTGCTCCATTTATTCTGTATGCTTCGCTGAGTTCTAAAATGAAGGAGGCAGCTTGAAAAAACATTTTGTTCGCTACGCTCTGGGCTTGGTCATCCTGCTGCTGCTGCTCGGCCATTCGGCCAAGCTGTACCAGATCGGTTTCATCAATCACCTCGACTCAATCGCTTACGATACCAAGCTGCGCATGACCATGCCGCAGAGCAGCGACGATCGCGTGGTCATCCTCGACATCGACGAGAAATCCTTGGGCGAGCTGGGACGCTGGCCTTGGGGCCGCGACAAGCTCTCTCTCCTGTTCAACAAGCTGTTCGACAAGTACGGCGTGGCCCTGGTCGGCATGGACGTGGTCTTCGCCGAACGCGACGACAGTTCCGGCCTGAAGTCGCTTGAGTCCCTTGCCAAAAAGGAATTGGCGGGCAGCGCACCTTTCCAGAACGCGCTGCGCGAGCTCAAGCCGCAGCTAGACAACGATGCGCGTTTCGCGGCCGCGATCAAGAACCGCAAGGTGATCCTGGGCTATTATCTTTCCAGCGAGGAAAAGGGCACGAGCAGCGGCGATCTGCCGGCACCGGCTTTCCCGGCGGGCAGCTTTGATGGGCGGCCGATCAAATTCACCTCCTGGACCAATTACGGCGGCAACCTGCCCGAATTCCAGAAGGCTGCGGCGAGCGCTGGCCACTTCAATTCGATTGTGGACTTCGACGGAATATCGCGCCGCGTGCCGATGATTGCCGAACACAAGGGAAATTACTACGAGGCGCTCTCCCTGGCCATGGTGCGCTCCCTGCTCGGTTCCCCGAAAATGGTCCCGGGCTACCCGGAAGGCGGTTCGAGCGATGGCTATGCCGCCATCGAGTGGCTGGACCTCGTGACTTCTCAGGGTGATTTGCGCATACCGGTGGATGAGAACGTCGCCGCGCTGATTCCCTATCGCGGCTTCCAGGGCAGCTTCAGCTATCTGTCCATCGCGGACGTCCTGGCCGACCGCATCAAGCCGGAGCAGTTGAAGGGCAAGATCGTCCTGATCGGCACCACCGCGCCGGGCCTGATGGACTTGCGCTCCACGCCCGTCGGTTCAGTCTATCCGGGGGTGGAGATTCACGCCAACCTGATCTCCGGCATGCTCGATGGCTCGATCAAGTACCGGCCTGCCTATGTCACAGGCGTCGATGTGCTGCTGCTTTTGCTCGCCGGCAGCGTGATGGTCTTCCTGTTGCCGTTCTTATCGCCTTTCCGCGCAACCATCGTGGCGCTGATCGTGATGTCCTTCCTGCTCGCCGTGAATCTGTCCTTCTGGCAGGGGGGCAATATGGTTCTGCCGCTGGCCTCTGGCGTGCTGCTGGTGCTGGCCTTGTACGCGCTCAACATGTCCTGGGGCTATTTCGTCGAGTCGCGCATCAAACGACAGCTGACCGGCCTGTTCGGCCAGTATGTGCCGCCGGAACTGGTCGACGAAATGAGCAAAGATCCTGAGAACTACAGCATGGCCGGGCGCAAGGCGGAACTGACCGTGCTGTTTTCCGACGTGCGCGGCTTTACCACCATTTCCGAAGGACTCGAACCCGACCAATTGGCGACACTGATGAACGAGTACCTGGGCGCGATGACCTTGGTGATCCGCAAGAATCGCGGCACGCTGGACAAGTATATCGGCGACGCGATCATGGCTTTCTGGGGTGCGCCGGTTTCCGATGCCGAGCACGCCAGACACGCTGTGCTCACCGCGCTCGAGATGCAGGAGGCGCTGATCGAGTTGAACAAGCTCCTGGTCGCCAAGGGTTGGCCCGACCTGAAGATCGGTGTCGGCGTCAACACCGGCACCATGACCGTCGGCGACATGGGCTCGCCGGTGCGCCAGTCCTATACCGTGATGGGCGATGCGGTGAATCTCGGCGCGCGCCTCGAAGGCATCACCAAGCAGTACGGCGTCGGCATCCTTGCCGGGCAGGTGACGCGCGAACTGGTCAAGGACGAATTCGTCTTCCGCGAACTCGACCGCGTGCGCGTCAAGGGCAAGGTCGAGCCGATCGCGATCTACGAGCCGGTGGGTCTGGCCGGCAAGGTGTCTCCGGAGGAACTGGCGGAACTCGATCTCTGGAGTCAGGCGCTGACCGCTTACCGCTCCCAGGACTGGGACCTTGCCGAACAGTTGCTGCAGAAGCTCTCGGGCATGACGCCGCGCTATCTTTACGATCTCTACAGCAAGCGCATCGCTCATTGCCGCAGCGAGCCGCCCGGCGCGGGATGGGACGGCGTGACCACGTTCGAAACCAAGTAGTTCATGAAAGTTCGTATTCTCGGGGCGAGCGGCGGCATCGGCGGCAGGCATCTGCGCACCACGGCGTTTCTCGTGGATCACGACATCCTCATTGACGCCGGCACCGGCGTCGGCGATCTCACTATCGCCGAACTGGCGCAGATCGACCATGTTTTCGTCACCCATTCCCATCTCGACCATATCACCTCTATCCCTTTCATGGTCGATGCCGTGGGGGACATGCGCGACCGGCCGCTGACAGTTCATGCCACCGAAGCCACGCTCGATGTTCTGCGCTCCCATATCTTCAACGGTCAGGTGTGGCCGGACTTCTCCGAAATCCCGAGCAAGGAGCGCCCTTTCCTGTGCTTCGAGACCCTCTTCCTCGGACAGCCGGTGACCCTGGGCGATCGCCGCTTCACTGCCCTGCCTGCCAACCATATCGTGCCGGCGGTGGGCTACCTGATCGATTCCGGCAAGGCGAGCCTGGCATTTTCCGGCGACACCGGCCCCTGCCCCGAATTCTGGCAGGTGGTCAATGGCATAGAAAACCTGCGCTATCTGATCATCGAGACGGCCTTCACCAATCGCGAGCATAAGCTGGCAACGGTCTCCAAGCATCTTTGTCCAAGCATGCTGAAGACGGAACTTGGCAGACTCGAGCGCGACGCCGAGATTTTCATCACCCACTTGAAGCCCGGACAGATAGAAACAACCTTGGCTGAGATAGAGCAGGGGCTTGGACAGTTCAATCCGCGCATGCTGCAGAACGACAAGGTCTTCGAATTTTGATTAACCTGCCGCATACAAATAAAATAGGTCCGTGTGGTTTGCACCAGACAAAGGAGTTGAAATGGATACCATAGAAAACCTTTTTCGCAGGCTGGAACAACTCAACGAGATTGGCGCTTCGCTGTCCAAAGAACGCGACATCGATCGCCTGCTGGAGACCATTCTCGTCGCGGCAAAGACCATTACCCATGCCGACGGCGGTACGCTTTACCGCATGAGCGAGGAGGGCGATTCCCTGCGTTTCGAGATCGTGCGCACCGATTCGCTGAGCATCGCCCTGGGCGGCAGCACCGGCAAGCCCATCTCCTTTCCGCCGCTGCCCCTGAAAAACGACAAGGGCGAGCCCAACAATTCGATGATAGCGGTGTATGCCGCGCTCAACGACAAGACGGTCAATATCGTCGACGCCTACACCGAGGCGGGATTCGATTTTTCCGGGACGCGCAGGTTCGACGCCAGCACGGGTTACCGCTCGAAGTCCTTCCTGACGGTGCCGATGAAGAACCACGAGAACGAGATCATAGGCGTCTTGCAGTTGATCAATTCTCTTGATCCAAAGAGCGGCGAAGTGGTGTCTTTTTCCCCGGCCGACCAGCGGCTTGCCGAATCGCTTTCCTCCCAGGCGGCGATCGCCTTGACCAATCGCCAGTTGGTGGTGCAGTTGGAAACGCTGTTCGAGTCCCTGATCAACCTCATCAACCTGGCAATCGACGAGAAATCGCCCTACACGGGCGGCCACTGCCAACGCGTTCCGGATCTCACCATGATGCTGGCCGAAGGGGTCAATCAGACGGGCGATGGTCCGCTCGCAGAGTTCCAGATGACCGAAAGGGACTTCTACGAACTCAAGATCGCCGGCCTGCTGCACGACTGCGGCAAGGTCACGACGCCGGTCCATGTGGTCGACAAATCGACCAAGCTGCAGACCCTGTTCGACCGCATCCTCATGGTCGATACGCGTTTCGAGGTCTTGAAGCGCGATACCGAGATCCGCATGCTCCAGGGCATCATCGAGGACAAGGCGGCCGAGCCCATGCTGCGAACCGAATATGAGCAGGAGATGCGCCTGCTGGAAGAGGAGAAGGCCTTTCTGCGTCGCGTCAACGTCGGCGGCGAGGTGATGAGCGAAGCAGACCAGAAGCGCGTGCGCGACATCGGCACGCTGCGGAAATGGAGCCATAGCGATGCTGTCGAGGCCGACTTCCTCTCCGCCAATGAGATCGAGAATCTCAGCATTCGCGCCGGCACCCTGACCGGCGAAGAGCGCGAGATCATCAACCACCATATCGTCGCCACCATCAAGATGCTGGAGCGTCTGCCCTGGCCCAATCACCTCAAGAACGTCGCCGAGTATGCCGGTGGCCATCATGAGCGCATGGACGGCAAGGGTTACCCCAAGGGCCTGACCCGCGAGCAGATGTCGCTGCAGGCGCGCATGATGGGCATCGCCGATATCTTCGAAGCCCTGACCGCCTCCGACCGCCCTTACAAGAAGGGCATGAAACTCTCGCAGGCGATGGGCATCATGGCGAACTTCAAGAAGAACGGCCACATTGACCCCGACCTGTTCGATGTCTTCGTCAGGAAGGGCGTCTATCTGCGCTATGCGGAGAAGTTTCTCGATCAGAGTCAGCTCGACAATGTCGATGAGGCGGCAGTCCTGCAGTAGCGCTTGCTGTCTATCCTGTCAGGAGTGTTGATCGGCTTTCGCACTCCCTCGGCAATGTAGTAAGATGTCGCACTATATTGTCACGCTTGGCCGTGAGGGGGCGACCGGGGCAGCGACCTGGGTCGCCTGCACGGCAGGTTCTCTGGCCGACTTCATGGAAAGCAAACATATCTATCAGAACGTCGGAGTAGTTTAGGTTTTTTGGGACGCCGGCGGCCAAACCCGCTTCCGCGAACAGTGGCGTAAGAACGCAATCAAAGGATAAACATGGCCAGTCACAGCACAGCGCACTACCTGATCGAAGGTCTCATCGATACCGGCATCGAATATGTGTTCTCGAATTTCGGTACCGATCACGTTTCCATCATCGAGGAGCTTGCCCGATGGAAACTGGACGGACGTGCTCATCCGAAGATAATGATCTGTCCGCATGAGGTGGTCGCCGTGCACATGGCGGGCGGCTATGCGGCCATGACCGGCCGCGGCCAGGCGGTGATGGTGCACGTCGATTCCGGCACCGCGAACGCCGCGATGAGTTTGCACAACCTTTTCCGCGCCAGGCTGCCAGTGTTCCTGATGGCGGGCAAGGCGCCCTATTCCTCGCACGGGGAACTGCCGGGTTCGCGCGACAACTATGTGCATTTCATCCAGGATCCCTTCGATATCGGCAGCCTGGTTCGTCCCTACGTGAAGTGGGAGTACAACCTGCAGTCCGGGGTGACCACCAAGGAAGTGCTGCAGCGCGGCAATGCGGTCATGCAGAGCGATCCAAAAGGCCCGGTCTATCTCACTCTGCCGCGCGAGACGCTGGCCGAGGAGTGGGATGAAGCCGCCATCCGGAAATATCCGCTAGAGCGCTTCGGCCCCGTCGCCGCAGGCGGTACCGATCTGCCCCGGGCAAGAGCCATCGCCGAGAGTTTGATGGCGGCAAAGAATCCCATCGCCATCACCTCCTACATCGGACGCAGTTCTAAAGCCGTGATCGTCCTCGAAGAACTGGCGCGAACCTGCGGCATTGTCGTGACCGAACTCAACCCGTCCTACATGAATTTCCCGCACGATTCTCCCTGCTTTGCCGGCTTCGAACCCGGTGTCGCGGTCGGAGGGGCAGACGTCGGCCTGCTGCTCGATGTCGATGTGCCCTGGCTGCCGAAATTCGTTCAGGACAACCCTGCCACGCGCTGGCTGCAGGTCGATGTCGATGCGATCAAGAAGGACTTGCCGATGTGGGGGTTTCCCGCCGAGGTCCGCGTCGAAGGGGATTGCGCCACGGTTCTCACACAGGTTCTGGATATTATCAAAGCCGAGGCGACCGCCGACTTCAAGGCACGCGTCGCTGTTCGCATGACTGCGATTCTGGCGGCAAGCGAGAAGCGCCGGCAATCGCTGGCCGAACTCGCCGCCAAGCCGGGCAAGCGCAATGCCCTGTCGGCGCACTTCGTCTGCGCCATGCTGAACAAGGTGATCCGTCCCGAGGACGTCGTCGTCAATGAGGCGATCAGGAATACCCCGGCCGTGGTGAACCAGATCATGCGCAACAAGCCCGATACCCTGTTTGGGCTTGCCGGCGCCGGCCTGGGATTCAGCGGCGGCTTTGCCCTCGGCGTGAAACTGGCGCGACCCGAAGCCCGGGTGATCCAGATCATCGGCGACGGCGGCTATCATTTCACGGCGCCGACGGCGGTTTATGCCGTCGCCCAAAGGTATAATCTGCCGATATTGACCGTTATTCTCGACAATGGTGGCTGGGCTGCCGTCAAGGAAGCCGTGCTGCGCGTTTATCCGAATGGCGCGGCGGTGGAGACCGACGACTTCCAGGCGCGGCTTCTTGGGGAACAGCGGCGATTCGAGAAAGTCGGCGAAGCTTTCGGCGCCCATGGAGAATATGTCACTGAGCCTGAACAGCTGGAGGCCGCTATCATGCGTTGCTTGGCTGCTATGGATAAAGGACAGGCCGCAGTTCTCAATGTGCTGGTCAGTCCGATTTAAAAAAAGTTTAGACAAGGAGGAGGGTAGATGAAGATTCGCGATCCACAGGATTTCTGGGCTGGTCTGATGTTCATGGTATTGGGGGCCTGCTTCATATGGTTTGCCCGTGGCTATGATTACGGCAGCGCAGCCAAGATGGGGCCGGGCTATTTCCCGACGATGCTCGGAGGCATCCTCGGCACCCTGGGCAGCATCACTTTTTTTCGCAGTCTGGTACTCAAGGGAGAGGCTGTCGGCCAGTTCAACTGGAAGCCGGTCATGTACGTTTTGGGCAGCCTCATACTCTTCGGTGCGACCCTGCAATGGCTCGGCCTGGTGGTTGCCATTTTCGCCTTGATCATCCTCTCATCGATGGGAGGGCATGAGTTCAAGCTGAAGGAAGCATTGATGCTGGCGTTTGGCTTGACAGTAGGCTCCGTGGCGATATTCATCTACGGCCTGCAACTGCAATTCCCCATCTGGCCCTGGTAGGAGACGAAACATGGAAGTATTGAACAATCTGATGATGGGCCTGTCGGTCGCCTTGACGCCGGTCAATCTGCTTTACTGTTTCGGTGGCGTGCTCTTGGGTACCCTGATCGGGGTGCTGCCGGGGATAGGTCCGGTGGCCACCATCGCCATGCTGCTGCCGGCAACCTTCGCGCTGCAGCCGGTGACGGCGCTCATCATGCTGGCCGGCATCTACTACGGTGCGCAATACGGCGGCTCTACCTCGGCGATTCTGGTGAACATCCCCGGGGAAACCTCCTCGGTGGTGACTTGTCTAGACGGCTACCAGATGGCCAGACAGGGGAGGGCAGGTGCTGCCCTGTCGATTGCCGCCTTGGGCTCCTTCTTCGCCGGTACGGTCGCCACCATCCTGATCGCCGGCTTTGCCCCGCCGTTGGCCGAAGTGGCCCTGAAATTCGGACCGGCAGAATACTTCGCGCTGATGGTTCTGGGCCTCACCGGTGCGGTGGTGCTGGCCCACGGCTCGCTCATCAAGGCCATCGCCATGATCGTGCTGGGGCTGCTCCTGGGCCTGGTGGGGACGGACGTGAACTCCGGCATCTCGCGCTATGCCTTCAATGTGCCCGAACTCTCCGACGGCATCAATTTCGTCATCGTGGCCATGGGCGTATTCGGTTTCACCGAGGTCATCATCAATCTCGAGATGAAAGAGAAACGCGAGGTCTTCTTCAAGAAGGTGACCGGGTTGTTTCCGACCAAGGCCGACTTGAAGGCGGCCACGCCGGCGGTGCTGCGCGGCACCGTCATCGGCTCCCTTCCGGGCATTCTTCCCGGCGGCGGCGCGCTGCTGTCTTCCTTCGCCGCCTATGCCTTCGAGAAAAAGGTTTCGAAGAATCGCGCCAACTTCGGCAAGGGCGCCATCGAAGGGGTGGCCGCACCGGAGTCCGCCAACAATGCCGGGGCGCAGACTTCCTTCATTCCGCTCTTGACCCTGGGCATCCCGTCCAACCCGGTGATGGCTCTGATGGTCGGCGCCATGACCATCCACAGCATCCAGCCGGGGCCGCAGATCATGACCACCCAGCCGGGCCTCTTCTGGGGAATGATCGCCAGCATGTGGATAGGCAACCTGATGCTGGTCATTCTCAACCTGCCGATGATAGGAATGTGGGTCAAGCTCCTGACGGTGCCCTACCGTACGCTTTACCCGGCCATCCTGCTGTTTTGCGTGATCGGCATCTTCAGCCTGTCCAACAGCAGCTACGATATCTATATCGGGGTTTTCTTCGGCCTGGTTGGTTATGTCTTCGTCAAGCTGGCCTGCGAGCCAGCGCCGTTGTTGCTCGGCTTCATTCTCGGGCCGATGATGGAGGAGAACTTGCGACGAGCCATGCTGCTCTCGCGCGGTGATGCCACGGTGTTTTTCACGCGCCCGATTTCCCTGGGGATGCTGATCGCCGCCGCCATCTTGCTGCTCATCATCATCGCCCCTTCCATTCGCAAGAAACGCGAAGATGTCTTTGTGGAGTGATCTGAATCGTCATTGCGATTGCCCGCAGGGCCGTGGCAATCTCAGTGACATAAGCGAAGCAATCTAGGAATACGCTATCAAGTACAACTTCGTCATTGCGAGCAAAG
>CAIYYX010000240.1 GCA_903930535.1 uncultured Sterolibacterium sp.
CCGGTGAGTATGGGCTGGAGCTGTTTGGGGCGCCACAGGCCATAGACTACGGCGATCAGGATTAGCGCCAGCGCGGCGCCCAGGCCGGCGGTCTCGGAGGGTGTGGCATAGCCGCCATAGAGCGCCACCATGACGCCGATCCGGAGACTGTCGAAGGGCCGGACGCGCGGCAGCATCTCGACCTTCTCGCGCAGGCTGTATTGCTGCTGGTCGAGGTAGGAGGATTTCGCCCCGCCGGCCTGGTGGGTGGCCAAGGCCTGCGCGTATTCCTTGCGGTAGCGATAGACGGCATAGAGGGAGAACAGCACCACCATTAAAAGGCCGGGGCCGATGCCGGCGAGGAACAGGCGGCCCAGCGACTGCTCGGCCGCCACGGCATAGAGAATCATGGTGATCGACGGCGGCAGCAGTATGCCCAGGGTGCCGCCGGCGGCGATGATGCCGGCGGCGAAGCCTGGCGAGTAGCCGCGGCTTCTCATCTCGGGAATGCCGGCGCTGCCGATGGCCGAACAGGTGGCCGGACTGGAACCCGCCATCGCCGCGAACAGGCCGCAGGCGAACACGTTGGCGATGCCCAGGCCGCCGGGAATGCGGTGCAGCCAGGCATGGAGTGCGAGATAAAGATCGCGGCCGGCCGCCGACTTGCCGATCGCCGCCCCCTTGAGGATGAATAGCGGAATGGAGAGCAGCGTGATGCTGGCCAGTTCCTCATAGACGTTCTGCGTCACGGTGTCGAGCGAGGAAGCGGGCATGAAGAAATACATGAACACCACCGCCACGGAACCCAGGGCGAAAGCGATGGGCATGCCCGAGAGCATCGCCAGCAATGTCGTGCCGCCATAGAGCAGGCCTAAGGTCAGTTCGCTCATTTGGACTCTTCTCCCAGCACACGTCTCGCGAATTGCAGGGCGGCCTGCAAGCCCACCAGCGTCATGCCGACGGCCAGGGTCGAATAGGGGATGGCCAGCGGCGGCCCCCAGGAGGAGGTGGTGGTCTGGCCCTCATGGATCGCTTCGGCCAGAAGGGTCCAGGACTTCCAGGCGAAGAAGGTGCAGAACAGCGCCGTGGCCAGATCGGCCAGGAGTTTCCTGGCGTGGTTCATGCCGGAAGGCAGGATGCCGGCCAGCGCGTCGATGCCGACATGGCCGCGGTAGGATTGCACATAGGCGCCGGAGAGAAAAGTTGCGCCGACCAGCAGGAACACCGCGGCCTCATCCTGCCAGTCGGTGGGCACTTTGAAGTAGTAGCGGCTGAAAACGCTGTAGGTCAGGATGGCCGCAGCAGAGAGCAGACTGATCATGCAGGGCAGGAGTATCGCCCTGTTCAGCCACAGCATGCCCTGATCGAGAAGCCCTAGCCAGCGATGAGCGGTATGACTCCCGGCCATTAAACCTTTTCCGCCAGGCTGAGCAGGCGAGCGCAACTAGGCGACCGGGAGGCATAGTCCTTCCATGCCGTTTCCCGCGCCAGGGTGCGCCACTTGGCGACAGCGGCATCGTCGAGGTCATGGACCTTGGCACCGGCCTTGATATAGACATCGGCCACCAGCTTGTCATCAAGCCTGGCCTGCTCGGTGCCGAACTTCTCCATCTCGGCGCCGACCTGCATGATCAGGGTCTGCTGCTCCTTGGGCAGCTTGTCGAAGACGCTCTTGGCGATCAGGAGCGGCTCGAGCATGAACCAGTAAGCCTTGCCGCGGCCGCTGGTGAGATGCTTGGAGACCTCCTCGAGGCGGAAGGAAATCAGGCTGGTCGAAGAAGTCATCGCCGCATCGGCGGCCCCAGTCTGCATCGTGGTGTAAATCTCGTTCGAGGGCGTACTGAGAACTGCGGCGCCGGCGGCCTTCAGCACCATGTCCATTTCGCGGGAACCGCCGCGCACCTTGAGCCCCTTGGAATCCTCCGGATTGACCAGCGGCACGGCCCTGCTGGCCACACCGCCTGCCTGCCAGATCCAGCTGACGATGATGATGCCTTTTTCGGCGAGGAGTTCGGTGAGCGCTTTGCCGACTTCGGCATTCTTCCAGGCGGCGGCCTGTTCATAGGAGGTGACCAGACCCGGCATCAGGCCGATGTTGAGTTCGGGGACCTCGCCGCCGGCATAGGGAATGGGGTACAAACTCATGTCCAGTGCGCCGCGGCGCAGCCCGGAGAACTGGGCGACGGTCTTCATCAGCGAGGATCCGGGGTAGATCTGGAACTTCAATGCACCCTTGCTGCGTTTTTCGACTTCGAGCGCGAACTTGCGGCAGAGGCGGTCGCGGAAGTCGCCGGTATCTATGGTGCCGCCGGGGAACTGGTGGGAAATCTTCAGGGTCGTGACGGCTTGGGCCGCGCTTTGGCGGCCGAGAAGCATCAGGGGGAGGGCGGCGAGCGAGCTCGCCAAAATGCGGCGTCGGGTAACCATTTTGTCTCCTAATGACTATTGGATGCTCATCAGCCCCAGCTCTGGCGGCTCCAGGCGATCTCTAACTCTCGGGAACTCAGATGCAGTTTAGCATCAAGTGCCGTCGCCCTTGGCTAAACATGGTAGGCGCTGACCGTCTCGCGGATGGAGCGGGCCCTTGTTCCAGCAGGGCATCCGATATTTCAGCAACCATCACCACTGCCTGTGGTCATCGAAGAATTGAGGGAGGCAACCGTAGCAGCCTCTTGCACTAGCCTCCTGACTTCAGCTTCGCCAGGGCGGCGCGGCCGGAGAGTAGATGGGCCTGCATCAGGCGCCCGGCTTCGTTGCCATCGCGTCTCTGGATGGCCTTGAGAATGGCGCGGTGTTCCGCGAGCGACTGCTTCAGGCGGCCTTCGAGGCGCAGTGAGTCGCGCCGGGTGAGCTTGAGCATCTTGCGCGTGTCGTCGATCACCTGGGACAGCCAGCGGTTGCCGGCAAGATCCCTGATTGCGGCGTGAAAAGCCTGGTTGGCCTCGAAGAAGCGGTCGGTGTCGCCGGCCACCGCGCAGTGCTCGAGCCTCTCGTGGAGGGCCTCGAGCCGCGCGATATCGACCGCAGTCGCCTTCTCTGCCGCCTCGAAGGCAGAGCGGCCTTCGAGCATGGCGATTACCGGAAAAATTTCGTCGAGATCCTGCTCCGACAGCTCGGTGACATAGCAGCCGCGACGTGGCTTCAACTGGACCAGTCCCTCCGCGGCCAGAACTTTGAGGGCCTCGCGCATCGGTGTGCGGCTGATTCCATACTCTATGGCCAGCGTCTGCTCGTCTATCCAGGCGCCGGGGGCCAGTTCGTGGGCGTAGATGCGGCTGCGCAGGCGCTCTGCGACCTGTTCGTAGAGGGCGGGGGAGGAAAGGACCGGGGCGGCGGATGAGGGAGCTCTTGCATTCATAATTATGGATACAGTATTATCATGGCTTCGCATTGTCAATAGGAGAGTTCCTCCGTTGATAATGCGGGACCGAGGTTGGCAACTGAGAAGGGCAGACAATGAGAAAGTATCCCGACGTGAAGCCGCCATCTTTGCAGGAGTGGGCAAAGGAGGCGACCAAGTCCGCACCCGGCGGAGATGTCTCCAGGCTTGACTGGGTGACGCCCGAGGGCATCACCGTCAAGGCGCTGAATACTGCAGAGGACATCAAGGACCTGCCCTTCGCCGACACCTTGCCGGGCTTCCCGCCTTTCGTGCGCGGCCCGCAGGCGACCATGTACGCGGTGCGGCCATGGACCATACGCCAATACGCGGGCTTCTCCACCGCCGAGGAATCCAACGCCTTCTACCGCAAGGCGCTCGCCGCCGGCGGTCAGGGCGTCTCCGTGGCCTTCGACCTGGCCACCCACCGCGGCTACGACTCCGATCACCCACGGGTGACGGGCGACATCGGCAAGGCTGGCGTCGCGATCGACTCGGTCGAGGACATGAAGATTCTTTTCGACGGCATCCCTCTCGACAAGGTCTCGGTATCCATGACCATGAACGGCGCCGTGCTGCCTGTCCTGGCCGGCTACATCGTCGCCGCCGAGGAGCAGGGTGTGCCTCAAGACAAGTTATCGGGCACCATACAGAACGACATCCTCAAGGAGTTCATGGTCAGGAACACCTACATCTATCCGCCCGAGCCGTCGATGACCATCGTCGCCGACATCATTGCTTACACGGCGGCGAACATGCCGAAGTTCAATTCCATTTCCATCTCCGGATACCACATCCAGGAGGCGGGGGCGACGCAGGCGCTGGAATTGGCGCTCACCCTGGCCGACGGCAAGGAGTATGTGAGGACGGCGATCAAGAGCGGAATGGATGTCGATGCCTTCGCCGGACGCCTGTCCTTCTTCTTCGGCATCGGCATGAACTTCTACCTGGAGGTGGCCAAGCTGCGCGCCGCGCGCCTCCTCTGGTGGCGCATCATGAAGTCTTTCTCCGCTAAGAATCCGAAGTCGCTGATGTTGAGGACCCACTGCCAGACCTCGGGCTGGTCTCTGGCCGCACAGGATCCCTACAACAACGTCGTGCGCACAACGATAGAAGCGATGGCGGCGGTGTTTGGCGGCACCCAGTCCCTGCACACCAATTCGCTCGACGAGGCGATCGCCCTGCCCACGGAATTCTCGTCGCGCATCGCGAGGAATACGCAGCTGATCATCCAGGAGGAAACGCATATCGGCAATGTCATCGACCCCTGGGCAGGTTCGTTCATGATGGAGAAGTTGACCCAGGATCTCGCCGACTCCGCCTGGACCATCATCGAGGAAGTCGAGGCGCAGGGCGGCATGACCCGGGCAGTGGATTCGGGCTGGGCGAAACTCAGGATAGAAGAGTGTGCGGCGCAGAAGCAGGCGAGGATAGATGCCGGCCTGGATGTCATCGTCGGCGTGAACAAATACCAGTTAGAAGAGGAAGCTGAAATCGATTTCCTCGATGTCGATAACCATGCCGTGCGCGAGGCGCAGATTGAGCGCCTGGCGAGGATACGCGCGAGCCGGAACCAGGCCGCAGTGGATGCCGCACTGGCTGCGCTGACAAACGCTGCCAGGGAGAAATCCGGCAACCTCCTCGACCTGGCGATCAAGGCTGCCCGCATGCGCGCCACCGTCGGCGAGATTTCGGATGCGCTGGAAGTCGTCTGGGGTCGTCACCGAGCCAGCAATCAGGTGGTGTCGGGCGTCTATGGCGCCGCCTTCGAGGAAAGTGCTGAATGGGCCGACCTCAAGGGGCAGATCGAGACCTTCGCCGCCGCGGAAGGCCGACGCCCCCGCATCATGGTCGCAAAGCTCGGTCAGGACGGTCATGATCGTGGCGCAAAGGTGGTCGCCAGCGCCTTCGCCGACTTGGGCTTCGACGTCGATATCGGCCCGCTCTTCCAGACGCCGGAAGAGGCCGCGCGCCAGGCGGTGGAGAACGACGTCCATGCCATCGGCGTGTCCACCCTGGCCGCCGGCCACAAGACTCTGGTGCCGGCGCTGGTGAAAGCCCTCAAGGACCAGGGCGCGGCAGAAATCGTGGTCTTCGTCGGCGGCGTGGTGCCGGCGCAGGATTATGAGTTCCTGACCCGGGCCGGCGTCAAGGGCATCTTCGGGCCGGGGACGCCGATTCTCACCTGCGGCCACGCAGTGCTGCGCGCCATTCGCATCGCCCACGCTGCCGCGAGCGCATGAAGGCATGGCGGAACTGAGCGACCCTGACGCGAAGCTGGCTGCCGGCGTGCTGGCGGGGAAGCGCCGCGCCCTGGCCAAGGCCATCACCTTGGCCGAGTCGACACGGCCCGATCATGAAGAGAGCGCCCAGCGGGTTTTGGAATCAATCTTGCCGCATACCGGCAAAGCCATACGCATAGGCATCTCCGGCGCGCCCGGCGTAGGAAAGTCGACGTTCATAGAAGCGCTCGGCATGCATCTGATAGAGCAGGGCAAACGCGTCGCCGTGCTCGCCGTCGACCCCTCGTCGGCGCAATCCGGTGGTTCGATACTCGGCGACAAGACGCGCATGGAGCGGCTCTCGCTGCGCGAGGAAGCCTTCATCCGGCCGACGCCCAGCAGCGGAAAATTGGGCGGGGTTGCAGCCAGGACCCGCGAGGCGCTGCTGCTGTGCGAGGCAGCCGGTTTCGACGTCATCATCGTCGAGACCGTCGGCGTTGGACAAAGCGAGACCGCGGTGGCCGGCATGACCGACGTCTTCGTGCTGCTGCAATTGCCCAATGCCGGCGACGAACTCCAGGCCATCAAAAAGGGCATCGTCGAACTGGCCGACATCATTGCGGTGAACAAGGCAGACATTGACCCAAAGGCGGCAGACCTGACAGCAGGACAAATCAAGGCAGCGCTTTCCATGCTGCGGCCAAGCTCGAAATCCTGGCAACCGCGAGTGTTGGAGGTCAGCGCCCTGAAGAATCAGGGTATCGAAGGATTCTGGCAGGCCGTCATGGATTATCGGAAGATAATGCAAGCCTGCGGGGAGTTCGATCTCAAGCGCCGGCGGCAGGCTTTGAACTGGATGTGGATGCTGATCGAATCCGGTCTGTCTTCGCGCTTCAGGAGCAATCCGGCTGTCCACGCGGACTTGCCTGAACTCTCGCGCGCCGTCGAGCAGGGTGCAGTCAGTCCGGCCGCCGCCGCAAATCGCTTGCTGGAATATTTGAAACTGAAGTCCTGAAGGAGGTTTTCCATGCACACCATCATCAGACAACTCGAAGAGAAGCGCGAGCAGGCAAGGGCAGGCGGCGGCGCCCAGCGCATCGCCGCGCAACATGCCAAGGGCAAGCTCTCCGCTCGCGAGCGCATCGAGCTTCTGCTCGACCCGGGCTCCTTCGAGGAATGGGACATGTTCGTCGAGCACCGCTGCACCGACTTTGGCATGGAAGAGCAGAAAATTCCGGGCGACGGCGTCGTAACCGGCTACGGCACGATCAACGGGCGCATGGTCTTCGTCTATTCGCAGGACTTCACGGTCTTCGGCGGTGCGCTGTCGGAAGCCCATGCCGAGAAAATCTGCAAGGTGATGGATCACGCCATGAAAGTCGGCGCTCCGGTGATTGGCTTGAACGATTCCGGCGGCGCGCGCATCCAGGAAGGGGTCGCCTCTCTGGGCGGCTACGCAGACGTTTTCCAGAAGAATGTTCTGGCCTCTGGTGTCGTGCCGCAGATCTCCATGATCATGGGTCCCTGCGCCGGCGGCGCGGTGTACAGTCCGGCCATGACCGACTTCATCTTCATGGTGAAGGACACCTCATATATGTTCGTCACCGGACCGGAAGTGGTGAAGACGGTAACCCACGAGGAAGTGACGGCCGAGGAACTGGGCGGAGCGGTGAGTCACTCCAGCCGCTCGGGCGTGGCCGATCTCGCCTTCGAGAACGACGTCGATGCGCTGCTGCTGCTGCGCCGCTTCTTCGATTATCTGCCGCTCAACAACCGCGAGAAACCGCCACTGCGGCCGACCAAGGACCCGGCCGACCGCCTCGACCTGTCTCTGGACACGCTGGTGCCAGCCAATGCCAACCAGCCTTACGACATGAAGGAACTGATCGTGAAGGCGGTGGACGACGCGGAGTTTTTCGAGTTGCAGCCGGAATACGCCAGGAATATCGTCATCGGCTTCGCCCGGATGGAGGGCCAGACAGTGGGCATCGTCGCCAACCAGCCGCTGGTCCTGGCCGGCTGCCTGGACATCAAGTCGTCCATCAAGGCCGCCCGCTTCGTGCGTTTCTGCGACGCCTTCAACATCCCGGTCATCACCTTCGTCGATGTACCGGGATTCATGCCGGGCACTTCCCAGGAATATGGTGGCATCATCAAGCACGGGGCCAAGCTGCTCTATGCCTATGCCGAGTGCACCGTGCCAAAGGTCACCGTGATCACGCGCAAGGCCTACGGCGGCGCCTACGACCTGATGTCGACGAAGCACGTCCGTCCCGACTTCAACTTCGCCAGGCCGACCGCCGAGGTGGCCGTGCTGGGCCCCGACGGCGCCGTCAACATCATCTACCGTGACGAG
>CAIYYX010000241.1 GCA_903930535.1 uncultured Sterolibacterium sp.
AGCTATTTTGTCATGGCGAGCCTGAAGGGCGCGGCGATCATGGTGATACGAAGAAGATTGCTTCGTCCTTACTCTCCTCGCAATGACGAGCTATTTTGTCATGGCGAGCCCGAAGAGCGTGGCAATCTTGGTGATGCGATGAAGATTGCTTCACTTCGTTCGCAATGACGAGCCATTTCGTCATCGCGAGCCCCGAAGGGGCGCGGCGATCTTCAAGCCGCTTATCGCGCGTGGTTCTCAGATTGCTGCGCTTTGCTCGCAATGTCGAAGTCGTGCTTGATCAGCGTTTCCCTAGGCGCCTTGTTTGGGCGGTAGGCTTAAGCCTGCTGCTTTGCTTCGGCGCCCTGATCGCAGCGGACGTCGCGGTCACGCTCACGGAAAAGGTGATCGCCAGCGCAGAGAAAAAATACGGTCCCGAAGCGCGCACGCGGCTGGTTTCCTGGACCAAGCTCATCGCGGCCAACGGCAAGAAATCCGAGACCGAGAAGCTAAAGTTGGTCAATGACTTTTTCAACCAGATTCCCTTCGTCTCCGACATGGAACATTGGGGCTTGCAGGACTACTGGGCAACGCCCGTCGAGTTACTGGCCTCCAATGGCGGCGACTGCGAGGACTACGCCATCGGCAAGTATTTCACCCTGCTCGCCCTGGGCTTTCCCATGGACAGGCTGCGCATCAACTATGTCATGGCGATCAATCAGGATCCGGCCAACCAGGCGCACATGGTGCTGACTTACTACCCGAAGCCGGATGCCGTTCCTTTCATTCTTGACAATCTGATCAAGGAAATAAAGCTCGCCAGCGCCCGCCCGGACCTGATTCCTGTTTACAGTTTCAACGGCGAGGGATTGTGGTTGGCCAAGGAGAGAAGCTCAGGCAAGGCCAGCGGCAGCTCCTCGAAGATCAGTTTGTGGACGCAAATGAATGACCGCATGGGCAAGGAGTTGTAGGAATTGTAGGATCAAGATGCAACACAAATTTTTGAGGATAGTGCCATGACCCTGCTACGCCAACTGATTATCGTGATCGTCGCCTTGTTCACCCTGCTCTTCGCGGGCTCAGTGGTGATCAACGTCAATAATACCCGCAGCTATCTCAACAACCAGTTGAAAAGCATCTCCGAGGACATGGCGACCTCTCTTGGCTTGTCTCTCTCGCCGCATATGGCCAAGAAAGAGATGATCATCGTCGAGAGCATGATCAATGCCGTCTCCGACAGCGGATACTATAGAGAGGTCATCCTCGTCGATGTCAATGGCAAGCCGCTGGTCGAGCGCATTCAGCCTGCCAAGGTGGAGGGCGTGCCGGACTGGTTCGTCAAGCTGATTCCGCTGGAGACCCCGCGCGGCGAGGCCCAGATCATGGCTGGCTGGGTGCAGGCGGGCACCATACGCATCAGCGCCAATCCCGGCTACGCGTATGCCACCATGTGGGGCAACAGCATCGATGCCTTCTGGTGGTTCCTCGGTTCCTCCGCCTTCGCCCTCGTGCTCGCCGTCTTCGCCCTGCGCTATGTCCTGCGACCGCTGAAAGCCGTGGAGGAACAGGCCAACGCCATCTGCAACCGCGAGTATCCGATACAGGACCGCGTGCCATGGACGCTGGAGTTGCGCAGCGTCGTGGGCGCCATGAACCTGATGTCCTCCAAGGTCAAGGAAATGTTCAAGGAGCAGTCCGACGCCATGGAGCGCCTGCGCGCCGACACCTATGTCGACTCGCTCACCGGCCTTGCCAACAGACAGTATTTCGACATGCAGCTGAAGCAAATGACCAAGGCGAGGACCTCCTCGTCGAGCAATGCGCTGCTATTCATCGAACTGGCAGAGTTCAAGAGCTTCAACGAGCGCAAGGGCTATAAGGCGGGCGATGACCTGCTGAAGGGCTACGCCGCCTTGATCGCGGAAACCTGCAAGGAAATGCCCAACATCGACTATTTCGCGGCGCGTCCGAGCGGGGCGAATTTCGCCATCATCGTTCACGACATCGTCGAGGACGATGTCCGCTCGCTGGCCGGCAAGCTCGGACTCGCCTTGGCGCAGTTGAAGGAACGCGGCCTCACCGACATCGACAGCGCCGGCCATATCGGTGTGGCTATCCACCACGGGCAGACGGCGGGGCAACTCCTGTCGGAAGCCGACATGGCGCTACGGACCGCCCAGGTCATGGGACCGAACGCCTTCCATGTCAGCGACACCAAGGTCACGGGCGAGTTCGCCTCCTACTCGGCATCGCGCTGGATGACCGTGCTGCGCGATGTGCTGTCGCAGTGCCGCATCGTCCTGCACCGCCAGCCCTGCGTCTCCTGCAAGGACGAGACGCAGGTGCTGCAGTACGAGATTCTGATGCGCATCTTCGGCGAGGACGGCAAGCTCATCCCGGCCAATGTCATCATCCCGATGGCCAAGCATCTGCATCTGACCCAGGAGTTCGACAAGCATATCGTCACCGAGGCACTGACCCGCCTGGCGCGTCCGGAAAACGCCAGCGTGGTGATGGCCGTGAATCTTTTTCCGCAGTCGATACTGGACAGCAGTTTTACCGCCTGGCTCTATGACATGCTGCGCGTCAATGCCGGGGTGGCGCCGCGCATCGCCTTCGAGGTGATGGAGCACGGCGTCACGGACAAGCTGGACGCGCTGCGCGACTGGGTGGAGCGGGTTTCCGCACTGGGCGCCAAGACCGGACTCGACCAGGTCGGCAAGGGGTTCAAGTCCTTCAGCTATCTCGCCGCGCTGAAAATCGACTACATCAAGATCGACGGCGGCTATGCGCGCGGCATCCACGAGAATCGGGACAACCAGTTCTTCGTAGACTCCCTGGTCAAGTATGCCCACGCCCTGGACATCCAGGTCATCGCGGAATCGGTAGAAAACCGCGAGGAATGGGACATGCTGAAGACCCTGAGGGTCGACGGCGTCAAGGGCTACGGTGTCGCGCGGCCGGAGGAGTGGTCGTAGGTCGGGCTTTAGCCCGACGCGGAGCTTGACCGATGCCGCCGTTGTCGGGCTAAAGCCCGACCTACTTCCTGTCCGTGACGTAGAGCGCAAGCTGCAGGCGATCCGAGATGCCGAGCTTTTCGAATATCGCCGTGAGATGGGCCTTGACGGTTCTGTCGCTGATGTTCATTGCGCGCGCGATATGCTTGTTGCTGGCGCCCTGGGCGACCATCTCGGCGACTTCGCGCTGCCGTTGGGTAAGCGCCTCCAGGCGATCCGGCGCAGGGACTGCAGGTGCTGCAACAGCGGCCTCCTGCCGCGCGGAGAATGCCTGCAGCTTGGACACCAGGAGCGGAATGGTGGCCTGAGAGACCCAGACGCCGCCATTCAAGACAACACCGACGATGCGCTCGAATTCCTCGTCTTGCAAATGGGCATCGCAGCATGCGACTGCGCCTCCAGCGAGCGCAGCGAGTTCTTCCAGGGGCGCAAAGACGGTATCGCCAAGCATCAGTCGGGCTTCGCCGCATTGCTGCCGCAATTCCCGGATCAAGGTGGCGGGAATCTTGTCCTGCAGCCTGGCATCGACCAGCACCAGGCTGGGTGATTTATCAAGCAACGCGGACTGCCCGGCGGCAAGGCTGTCGATATGGCGCACGCTGCCCCGCCTTTCCAGGACGCTGGTCCATTTCCGCCGAAACTCAGGGCTTTGGCTCACAACCACAAACAATGCGGCGACTCCTATGGCTTGATCACAGGACTGAAAGCCGAATGGAAACGTCTTCGACCCCCACCCTCCAAACTGCGCCCGCCCGATATGCGAAAAGGCATAATAAAGGGCATCTCGCATTTGTAGGGCGATTATGCCAGAATGCTCCCTGTCAAAGTCGGCACTGTGGGCTATTGCAGGGGCTGTGAAGGAATACCCCGGGACCACACCGCTTATCAAGAAAATAATACTTTCAGCTTAGCCCGCATGCCCTATATACAGAGAAACGAACAAGGCAAGATTTCCTCCCTGACGATGTCCGGGGAAGCCTCCGGCGAGTTTCTCCCGGCGGAGCATCCCGAGGTGCTGCAGTTCCTCACCGCGCCAAGCGGCGGCAGCGACAAGGTCGGGGATCCTTCCGCTCTCGAGATGCTGCTCTCCGACCTCAAGCTGATCCGCGTCATCGAAGACGTGATCGATCTATTGATCACCAAGCGGGTGATCATCTTCTCCGATCTGCCGCTGCCGGTGCAGCAAAAAATCCTTCTGAAGAAGGGCAAGCGCGAGAAGCTCTTCGGCGGCGGCGGCGATTTTCTCGGTGCTGAAAAGGGCATTCTGTGAGCAGTGAGGGCGCCGCAGCAGGCCTTGACCTGCCCAAGGAGACCATGCTGCCGGATGATGCGCTCACCAGCTGCCTGGTGATCCTGACCCGCCTGTTCCACAATCCCTTTTCCGCCCAGGCCGTCACCGCGGGCCTGCCGCTCGACAACTCACGTTTGACCCCTGAGCTGTTCCCGCGCGCGGCCGCCCGGGCCGGCCTGACCAGCCGCGTGATCAAGCGTCCCCTGAATGACATCTCGCCACTGACGCTGCCGGCAGTGCTGCTGCTCGCCGGGGGCAGAGCCTGCGTGGTGACCGCCAAAAACGATAACAACTGGACCGTGATCCAGCCCGAGTCCGGCGCCGGCGAGGTGAGCATCGCGAGTGATGCACTGGAAAAGGAGTACGAGGGCTACGTGATCTACAGCCGCCCCTCCTTCAAGTTCGACGCCCGTGCCCAGGACGAGTCGATTCCCCGCGTTCATCACTGGTTCTGGGGCGTCATGCAGCGGGCCTGGCCGCTTTATTCGGAAGTGTTCATCGCCTCCTTCCTGATCAATGTGTTCGCGCTCATCACCCCGCTCTTCGCGATGAATGTGTATGACCGCGTCGTGCCCAACCAGGCCTTCGAGACCTTGTGGGTGCTGGCCATAGGCGTGCTCCTCATGGCGGTGTTCGACTTCGTGATGAAGGGTCTGCGCGGCTACTTCCTCGATGTTGCCGGCAAGCAGGTCGATACCGTGCTCTCCGCCACCATTTTCGAGAAGGTGATGGGCCTCAAGACCGCGGTGCGCCCGCCTTCCGTCGGAGGACTGGCCAACACCCTGCATGAGTTCGACTCCTTCCGCGACTTCATCACCTCGGCCACCACCACCACCCTGATCGATCTGCCCTTCGTGGTCCTGTTCATGGTCATCGTCGTCTGGCTGGGCGGCTGGATGATTATGGTGCCTCTCGCCGCCATTCCCCTGATCATAGGCGTGAGCCTGGGGCTGCAGCGCCCTCTGGAGAAGTTTCTCGCGCAGAGCATGAAGGTGGGCAGCCAGAAGCAGGCCTTGCTGATCGAGGTATTGGGCGGCATTGAAACCATCAAGGCGATGGGCGCGGAAAGCCCGATGCAAAGGAAATGGGAGCAGATCCTGGGCGAGTCAGGCCGGGTGGGCATCACAGCAAAGCTGCTGTCATCGACCATCATGAACCTGGTCGCTCTGATACAGCAGTTTGCCTATGTCGCCGGCATCATCTTCGGCGTCTATCTGATCGCCGACCACGCCTTGACCGTCGGCGGACTGATTGCCAGCACCATATTCATCGGCCGCATTCTCGCGCCTTTTGGCCAGATCGCCGGCCTCATCACCCGCTACTTTCAGACCCTGCAATCGCTCCGCGGCGTCGACAGGATCATGAATCTTGCGGTGGAGCGGCCGCCGCAGCAAAACTTCGTGCAGCGGCCCTTCTTCAAGGGGGACATCGACTTCCGCGGCCTCACCTTCGCCTATCCGGGTCAGGAAGTCCCCGCCCTCAACAATGTTTCCTTCAAGATCAATCACGGCGAGCGGGTCGGCATCATCGGCCGCATCGGCTCGGGCAAGACCACCATAGAAAAGCTGCTGCTCGGCCTCTACCAGCCCTCCGAGGGATCGATCTGGATAGACGGCGTTGACCTCCAGCAACTCGACCCGGCCGACCTGCGGCGAAACGTCGGCTACGTACCGCAGGATGTCACCCTGTTCTTCGGCACGGTCAAGGACAACATTGTCCTGGGCGCGCCCTATGTGGACGATGCGGCGATGCTCAGAGCGGCGGAAATTTCCGGTGTCAGCGAGTTCGTGCATCGCCATCCCAAGGGCTTCGACATGCCCATCGGCGAACGCGGTGAAGGCCTGTCCGGCGGCCAGCGGCAGGCGATTTCCATCGCCCGCGCCCTGCTCCTCGACCCGCCCATCCTGATGATGGACGAGCCTTCCAACTCTCTCGACAATCGCTCGGAAGAGGCTTTCAAGGCCAGGCTCGCGAACCATCTGACCGACCGCACAATCATCATCGTCACGCACCGGGCTTCTTTGCTGACGCTGGTCAATCGCCTGATCGTGATGGACAACGGCCGGGTCATTGCCGACGGCCCCAAGGAACAGGTTCTCGAAGCCCTATCCGGAGGACGCGTCAATGCAGCCGCCTGAGCGTCCCCTCGAGAGGCGCAGCTTCATGCGGCGCAAAATGGACGCGCTCTATGCGCGCTTTTCCGCCTACCTGCTGCCGCCGGAGCAAACGCAGAACAAGACGCAACGCGAAGACATTGAGTTCATGCCCTACACGCTGGCGGCCCTGTTCCAGCGTCCGCCGAAACCCGCCTACCTGGTAGTGCGCGGCACGCTGCTCCTGCTTTGCGTCGGCACCGTCTGGGCATCCTTGTCGAGTCTCGACGAAATCACCATAGGCGAAGGCAAGGTGGTGCCCTCAAGCCAGGTCCAGATCATCCAGAACCTCGAAGGCGGCATTGTTTCGCAGATTCTCGTCAAGGTGGGCGACCTGGTGCAAAAGGGGCAGATCGTCATCCAGCTCGACGAAACCCGCTTCTCTTCTTCAGCCGGGGAATCAAAGGCGAAGAACCTCGCCCTGATGGCCAAGGTTGCCCGCCTGACGGCGGAATCGTCTGGCATCCCCTTCGTCCCGCCTGCCGAATTGGTCAAGGAGTCACCGAAGATTGCCGAGGACGAGAAGGCCTTGCACGACAATCGCCAGCGCGAACTGGATGCTTCGCTGGGCGTCCTGCGTCAGCAGGTCGGGCAACGCGGCCAGGAGATCGCCGAGAAGAGCGCGCGCTTGAAGCAACTGCAGGAAAGCTTTGGCCTGATCAGCCAGGAACTCAAGATGTCCAAGCCCTTGCTGGCTCAGGGCGTCATGTCCGAAGTGGAAATCCTGCGCATCGAGCGCCAGGTGAGCGATACCCGCGGCGAAATGGACGCCTCCCGGCTGGCCATCCCGCGCCTTGAAGCGCAACTTGCCGAGGCGAAGAACAAGCTCGAAGGCGCTACTGCAAAGTTTCGCTCCGATGCCGCCAACGAACTGGCTCAGGCCAGGGCCGACTTTGCCGGAACGAATGCCTCGAGCATCGCGGTCGAGGACAGGCTGGCGCGGACTGCCGTGCGTTCTTCCCTGACCGGGATAGTCAAGCAGATCAAGGTCAATACCGTCGGCGGCGTCATCCAGCCGGGCATGGAGGTCATGGAAATTGTGCCGCTCGAAGACAAGCTGCTCATCGAGGCCAAGATACGTCCAGCCGACATCGGCTTCCTGCGGCCCGGACAGCCGGCACTGGTGAAGATATCCGCTTACGATTTTTCCATATACGGCGGCCTGGAAGCCACCGTGGAAAACATCACGGCCGACTCCATCACCACCGACAAGGGCGAGAGCTTTTACCTGATCAGGGTGCGCACCACGCGAAACACTCTGGGCACTGTCGAAAAACCTTTGGCCATCATTCCCGGCATGCTCGCCACGGTGCACATCCGCACCGGCAAGAAGTCGGTGATCGGCTATCTCCTGAAGCCCGTCCTGAAAGCCAAGTCCGACGCAATGCGGGAACGCTGAAAGCCACTCCTATGGCTTCCGAATCCGCGGTGCTTGTCCGCTTTGATGGCTATCTCCGCGATATCGATCTGCTCCTGCGCACAGCTTCCGCCGGAGCCAGGGAGTTCCACCGGATAGAGGTCAACCAGGCAGTCGATGGCAGCACCACCTATGTCTACTTCTGGACATACGCCGTGGCGGCTGCCTCGCTGCTGGCATCCGTGTCGGCACAGTGGCAGGCCGCCCTGCCCGGCCTGGAAGGCTTCGAGGCTGTCCGCCTGCAACCCATTGTTGAAATAGCCGGAGCGAGCGAAGAGGCCCGGGTTGATTTTCACTATGTCGTCGAAACCGATGTGGATGACGAGAATGCCAGGGAATTTTCCGACTGGTATGCCCAGGAGCATCTCCCCGGATTGGCCGCGGTCGAAGGCAATATATTTTCCCGTCGCCTGCAAAACCTCGACGGCAGGCCGCGATCCTTCGCCTGCTATGACCTCGTCACCCCGCATGCCCTCGAGGACCCGGCCTGGCTGGCAATACGTCATTCCCAATGGAGCAACCGTGTCCGGCCGATGTACCGCAATACCCGCCGGACGATGTTTAACCGCATCGCAACCATAGAGTTATAAACATGGCCAGAATCCGAGCATTGCAGCCTGAGACCATGACCGCCGAACAGCAGGCCGTCTATGAGGCCATCGCCAGCGGTCCGCGCGGGCGCGTTCATGGACCGCTGGCGGTATGGCTTAACCGGCCACAACTCGCCGACCGCGCACAGGCGCTGGGCCGCTACTGCCGCTACGAGACTTCCCTGCCGCCGCGTCTTTCCGAACTGGCCATCATCATCCTCGGCCGGATATGGGGCGCCGAGTTCGAGTGGTGGTCACACAAAAAGATCGCGCTGGAGGCCGGCGTCACCCCCGCCGTGGTCGAAGCGATCCGCACGCATGCAGTTCCGGCATTCGAGCGCGAAGACGAAGCTGTGGTCTATAAGTTCGTGACGACCCTGCACGACAAGAGGAACATCCCGGACGATCTGTACCAAAAAGCAGTGGCACTGCTTGGCGAAGGGGGCGTGGTCGATCTCGTCGGCATCGCCGGCTACTACACGCTGATCTCCATGACCATCAAGGTGTTCGAAGTGATGCCTCCGGACGGCGTTGCGCTGGAGTTAGGCGACATACCATGACAGGAAGACTGGCCGGGAAGGTGGCCATCGTGACGGGCGCCGGTTCCATCGGTCCCGGCTGGGGAAACGGCCGCGCCGTGGCGGTCCGGTTTGCCGAGGAAGGCGCAAAGGTCTTCGCCGTCGACAAAGACAGCGTTGCCATGGATGAGACCCTCGCGCATATCCGGAAAACAGGAAATGAAGTCACGGCATACTCCTGCGACATCACCGACAGCGCCGCCATCGCCCTCATGGTCACGGCATGCCTGGCGGCCTATGGCCGCGTGGACATCCTGGTGAACAATGTCGGCGGATCAAAGCCCGGCGGTCCCGTCGAGATGTCCGAGGAAACCTGGGACAACCAGATCGACTTCAACCTGAAGAGTGTCTTCCTGACCTGCAAGCACGTGCTGCCCCTGATGGCAGCACAAGGCAGCGGCGCCATCGTGAACACGGCATCGACAGCCGGCATCCGCTGGACCGGTGCGGCGGCCATCGCTTATGCCGCAGCCAAGGCCGGGGTCATCCAGTTTTCGCGTTCCGTCGCGGTAGAGTACGCAGCGAGGGGCATTCGCGTGAACACCGTGATTCCCGGACAATTGCACACACCCATGGTCGAGGCGCGGCTCGCGCGGCAGAAGGCGGGCGGCGATCTCCATGCGTTGCTAAAGCAACGTCTGGCGCGCATCCCTCTGGGCTTCATGGGGGACGGGCGCGACACCGCCAATGCGGCGCTGTTCCTCGCTTCCGATGAGGCACGCTTCGTCACCGCCACCGAGATTCTCGTCGATGGCGGCATGAGCGCGCGCTGCGACTGAACGCCATGATCAAGGCACCAATAAATGCATGGGACTGCCATGCCCATGTCTTCGGCCCCTGGAATCAGTATCCCTTGCCGCCCGCTCCGCCCTATGTTCCCGAAGAAGGTCCCCTGGTCGATTACCTGAAGCTGCATGCGCACTTGGGCGTCAGCCATGGCGTCCTGGTGCAGCCCGCCTGCTATGGAGAGGATCACTCGGCCATACTCGGAGCCCTGGACCATACCCACGGCAACTACCGCGGCATCGCGCTCATTTCCCCGGAGATTGCGGAAGAGACGCTGACCATGATGCACGCCAAGGGGATTCGCGGCGCCCGGTTCAATGTCCTGCCCCATCTTCCGGGATCTCTCGACCCCGCTTATATCGCGGCCGTCGTCGGGCGCATCAAGCCCTATGGCTGGCATGTCCTCGTTCATGGCCAGCCCGCCGGCGTCCTCAAGGTATTGCCGGACATCGTCAAAACCGGCGTCACGATTGTCATCGATCATATGGCTCGTGTCCGCGCTGCCGACGGAATCGATTATCCTGCCTTCCGTGAACTCGAATCCTATGTGCAATGTCCCGAGGTCTGGATCAAACTGGCCGGCGCCGACCGCATCTCTGACCATCCCGAGTATGAGGACGCCCTGATCGTGGCGCGCCGACTGCTCTCGCTGGCCCCGGAAAGAGCCTTGTGGGGCACGGACTGGCCGCATCCCAATATTTCCTATCCGCGCCCGGACGAGTTGAAGTTGCTGGCGTGGCTCAACGCCGTCTGCGCAGACGAAGCCCTTTTCCATCGCGTGCTGGTGGACAACCCGCAGAGGCTTTACTCATGAACGACAGCCCGACGCGCTATCCCGACCCTGCCGTGCGCGTGCTGCAACCTGCGTTCGAGAAATACCGGCTGGTTCTGGCCGCGGTCGAACGCCTGGCCACGGGATGCCGCTGGGTCGAGGGACCGGTGTGGTTCGGCGACGGGCGCTATCTCCTGTGGAGCGACATCCCCAACGACCGCATGTTGCGCTGGGACGAAGAGACAGGCGTGACGAGCGTGTTTCGCAAGCCCGCCAATCTGGCCAATGGCAACACCCGCGATCGCGCCGGACGCCTGGTGAGTTGCGAGCATGGCGGCAGGCGCGTGACGCGCACGGAATACGGCGGCAGCATCACGGTGCTGGCCGACAGCTTCGATGGCAGGCCGCTGAACTCCCCCAACGATGTCGTGGTGAAAAGCGATGACTCGATCTGGTTCACCGACCCGCCCTTCGGCATGACCAGCAATTACACCGGACGCATTGCCAAGCAGGAATTGCCGGCGAACATCTATCGCATCGATGGGCTATCCGGCGTCCTGACCGTGGTCGCCGGTGACGTCGAGGGCCCCAACGGGCTCGCCTTCTCGCCGGACGAGTCCAGGCTCTATGTGATCGAGTCGCGCAGCAAGCCGCGTTGCATCCGTGCGTTTGATGTGGTGGACGGACAGCGCCTGACCAACAGCCGTATCCTGGTCGATGCCGGCAATGGCACTCCGGACGGATTCCGCGTCGATGTCGATGGCAATCTCTGGTGTGGTTGGGGCATGGGCTCGGAGGATCTCGACGGCGTGCGCGTTTTTTCTCCTGCCGGCGAGGCTATCGGCCATATCTCCCTGCCAGAGCGCTGTGCGAATGTTTGCTTCGGCGGTTTGCACCGCAATCGCCTGTTTATGGCATCCTCCACTTCCATCTACTCGCTGTATGTAAATACCCAGGGCGCACCGGGCGGTTAAGGCCGTTAATACACCCGTAGGTCGGCCTTTCGATGGAGACACCCGGACGGGTGCCAGCCGACTCGTTGGGCTAAAGCCCAACCTACAGTTGCATAACAAGGAGAACGTCATGCTGAAAAAAACTTTCCGTCTCACACTCTGCGCCACCTTCGTGACACTTGCCCAGACCGTTGCCGCCGCAAACATCAGCGTCATCGTCGCCTTCCCGCCGGGAGGCCCCGCCGACCAGATCGCACGGGTGGTATCCAAGCAACTCGCGATCGACTTGAAAACAAACGTCATCGTCGAGAACAGGCCCGGCGGCAATGGCGCCATTGCCGCGATGCATGTCGCCAAATCGCCTAAGGACGGGACCGTGCTCTTTCTCTCCAGTGTCGGCGCGATGTCCATCAATCCCTCGCTCTACCCGGCCCTGACCTACGATCCAAACAAGGATTTCTTGCCGGTATCCCTCGTGGTCAATGCCGCAGAGATGCTCGTCGTACCCTCCGCCGACCCGGCTCAGACGGCAACAGAGTTCGTGGCCAACAGCCGCAAGGCTGCCAAGCCGCCGACGATTGCCTCGACAGGCGTGGGCAGCATGCCGCACATGGCCATAGAGCAGTTCCGCTCTTCAACGGGGATTGATTATCTGCATGTGCCCTACAAAGGCGCGGCGCCGGCCGTGACCGACACCATAGGCGGCCAGGTGAATGCCTTCTTCGGCGACGTACCCGGCATCCTGCAGTTCGTCAGGAGCGCTCGCCTGAAGGCGCTGGGTGTCGCAACCCCGAAGCGCCTGTCCTTCATGCCCAACGTTCCGACGCTCACCGAACAGGGCATCGCCAACGTCGAGGCGATCAACTGGTATGGCATTTTCGTCCCGGCCGGCACACCGGCCAGCGTCGTGGCGAGCCTCGCCCAGAGCATTCATCGCGTTCTCGAAAACGCAGAGGTCAATTCTCTGCTCATTAATATGGGCGTCGAACCTGCGCCGAACACACCTGCGGAATTCGCCGACCTGATCCGGCGCGATACCGTCAAGTGGTCGCGCATCGTCAAGGAAAAGAAGATTCAAGGCGACTAAATACGCAAAAGTAACAGACAAAATTATATTTACTGGAGACAAAGTCACCAAGTACGTATCCCTCACCGACCACATGCAAGTTGGGCTAAGAGGTAAGTCAACATGAGGGCAGTCGTTTTTCTCGCCTGAATGGGTTGGACCGCGCTGTGCGGCGCGGCCGATGGGGTGGCCAAGAGGCCTTCAAGGGAATCGATGTGACCGGCCAGGGTTTTGGCGCGGCGTTCAACCTCGTCGGCCACGACGGCAAGCCGCATACCCAGGCATCCTTCGCCGGCAAGGTCGTCATGCTCGGTTTCGGATTCACCCAGTGCCCCGACGTCTGCTCAACGACGCCGGCTGCGCTCGCCCAGACGACGATGGCACTGAAAGAGGAAACCAGAGGTATCCATACGCTTTTTGTGGCCATCGGTCGGAAGCGCGATACGGAGGCGTATTGCGAGTTGATGACTTGTCCAGAGTTGTAGCACGGCATCTGTCCGCTCGTCATAGTGTCCCGAAGGAGATACGAAATGAGAACGCCAGATGTGTTACAGGAGAACCGGAAGATGAGATTCAAAGTGGCATACGAGGGATGACTGACACAGGCCGATGCGGCGCAAATCCTTGGGATGTGTGAGCGCAGTTTTCGGCAGTATTTTGGACGAGAGACGAGGCTGAAGGGCTGCGGTGGCTTATTGACCGGCGGTTGGGACGGATCTCCAAACGGCGGGCGCCGGTGGATGAAGTGATGGCGCAAACCGGCTGTTCGGTCAGGGCAGCCGGATGAAACTAAAGTTTCACATATAATATATCGCTAATGATATATTCTAAGTCTAGACTTTAATGACCTGATTCAAGCATAGTTGCCACATGCCTATGGCATCGCGCAATAGATTTGAACCTGAGCAATAGAGGGGGATTCTTAAATGGCAGATACATCATCGGTAGCAGGGGTCTACACGGGCGTAGATTACGCGCACCAGTTTGCTTCCTCTCAATATCCTGCCGGACAGTTTCAGGATGCTGTCGCAACCCTTACCTTGAGTAGCACCGGGACATATACAAACCTGCTTACCGTCAATATGGACGGCGTGATCGCCAAGGTAAGCACGAATGGCACCTTCACCATCACCACCGACGGCACATTCACCAGCACCTCCCAGCAGTCGGGCGACACCATGACCGGCCATATTTCGTCCTCGGGCACCTTAGTCATGGGCCAGACCACGGTCAGGGGCAGTTCCGTGGGCTACCCCGCCAACAACAACGCCCCGGAGGTTGTCGTCGCAGTAAAGAATGGCGGAACCTTCAGCAACGCCAGCATCGCCGGAAGCTACACGCTGATCGATTACTCCCACCAATATAGCGGCGAATATCAGTGCGGCGTCGGAACCCTGACGCTGAGCAGCAACGGAACTTATACGACAGCGTTCACCGGCAATACGGATGGCGTAATCGCCAAGGCCAGCATAAGCGGAACCTATACGGTAACCGCTGATGGCGCTTTCACCACCACCTCGACGCAATGGGGCGATACCTTTACCGGCCGCATCTCATCCTCGGGGGTGATAGTCGAGGCCCAGACCACCGTCAAGGGCAGCGTGCCCGCCCACCCAGACAACAATTGCCCTGAGATTACCGTCGCGGTCAAGAACGGCGGCGCAACCTTCAGCAACGCCAGCGTTGCCGGGACCTACACGCTCATTGATTACGCCCACCAGTTTCCCACCACTCAAAATCCTGCCGGACAATATCAGGATGCGGTCGGGACGATGACGCTAAACAGCAACGGCACCTATACGGCAGCGTTCACCGCCAACATGGATGGGGTGATCGGCCAAGCCAGCACGAGCGGAACCTATACCATCGCCGCCGACGGCACGTACACCAGCACCTCCAAGGACTCGGGCGACACCATGACCGGCCGTATCTCGTCCTCGGGTGTGATGGTCGCGGCGCAAACAACCGTCAGAGGCAGCACTCCCGGCTTCCCCTCCGACAACAACGCCCCGGAGTTCATAGTGGGCCTCCGCAACGAGGGCACACTGACTCCCGCCAGCAAGAACCTGGTCGGAGGCGTCGGCAATGACATCATGTCAGGCGCTGCGGGCAACGACACCATAGATGGCGGCGGCGGCGTGAATACGGCGGTCTACTTCGGCAATCTCGCCAACTACACGATCACAAAATCCTCGACCGGTTATATCGTCAAGGACAATACCGGCGCTGATGGAACCGATACGCTGACAAACATCCAGACCCTTCAATTTGCCAACCAGAGCGTGACTCTGGATGGGAAAGCCGTGCCGATCACCTCTGCAACGCCGCAAACCACCCTTGCTGCACCCGCAGCGAATGCAAATGTATTGGGGTCCGGATTGGATGTCATCAACTTGAACACTCAACCATCGTCCGCCTACACACTGACCGCCAACAGCGACGGCAGCTTCAATCTTGCCCGTTCCGGTTCCACGAACTACGTGACCGGGGTTATGCAAGTCCAGTTCTCCGACAAAATCATGAACGTTGCTCCGGCCAACTCGCTCAATGCGGGGGTTGCGCTGTTGTACCAGGCTGCATTAAATCGTGCCCCCGAGGCTGATGGGTTGGCGTATTGGGATAAAACCGTCACTACCCAACCCAACGCGACTACTTTAAATCCTGCGTCAGGTGCCGCCAATGGCATCATCTCGATCGCCAGTGGATTTACCGGATCCGCAGAGTTCATCAGCAAATATGGGCCGAGCCTGAGCGCCTCGCAATTTGTGACCCAACTCTACTCCAACGTCCTCGATCGTCAAGCCGATAGCGGCGGTCTGAACTATTGGGTATCGCAAATAAATGCCGGGGTAAGCCGTGAGCAAATACTGGCGGGATTCGCCGAATCCGCCGAAGGCATACACAACGCCACCGTGGGCTATGTTGGGCAAAGTGGCGCACACGCGGCCTGGTTGTTCTTGACCTAGGTAGGTCGGGCGTTCGTTGGAGATGCCAGCACGGATACAGACAATCGTAGGTCGGCCTTCAGGCCGACAGCAAGGCTTGCGTCCCTTCAAGCCGTATAGTCAATCCCGTTCTGTATCACACCAATGACGGCGGCCTGGTTTTCAGCGGATTCCGCAAAGCCGGTCAGTATTTGTGCCCGGGTTTGCGCGGCACTGTCGACTTGCGAATACCAATAGGCGACTCCCGCCGCTTCACCCGCTCTATGCAGGACATTTTGGTAAAGCTGGTCGATAAACTGGTGGTTGTTCAAATTGCCGTACTTGCTGGTGAATTCTGTGCTGCTGGTCATGAATTGACCCGCAATGCCCACCAGTGCGGCGTTGGCATCGGCTTGGCTGATCCAGTATGCGAGACCGGGCTTGTCCGGTGCGCGATTAAAAGCGGCCTGATATAAGCGATAGACCTGACCCGCATCGGCAAGCCCAGCGGGGTTCAATCCCGCACTGGTATTGCCGGAAATATCCAGGGCGACCTTGGCGTCGGCGAACTGTAGGCGTTCGATGTTGGTCAGGGTATTGATGCCATCGGTGCTGGAAACCTGAAACCCTCCGTCGGTTTTGGCGCTGACTGTGTAAGTGCTTTTCGCTTTTGAAAACGCCGCGGTATCCAAACCGGTTCCGCCATCCAGGGTGTTGGTGCCGCTGCCCCCCGTCAGAATGTCATTGTCTCCACCGCCTGAGAGCGTGTCGTTGCCTGCCCCGCCGTCAAGGCTATTGTTGGCATCATTGCCGGTAATCGTATCGTTGCCGCTGCCGCCGATTGCGTTTTCGATCACGCAACCGTAAGAAATCGCCAGATTGTCTGTGCCGTCATAGGTCGGCGTCGGCGGCGGGCTACTCCAATTGATGCCTGCTGACGAGTCCGATTCAATGGTGATTTTTGAAAAATGTCCCTGCTGCAGATCGATGATGCATCCCTTGGTGAAATTCGATACCGAGATTGTGTCCGTCCCTGCCGCGTCCCAGATAGTCCGGAAAAAAGGGGTACTGGAACCGAAGGTATAGACGTCATCCCCGGTCTTGTAAGACAGGTTCGCACCGTACATGTATTGCATCGCTGCCACGTCATAGAGCATCGGCCCGTCAGGCACCACGTTGAAGGATTGCCATGAGGTCGAAGTCGCACCGCGGGTCACCTGGACAAACAGGCTGTGCGGGGAGTCGGTATAGGACATCACCGAGTACTGCCGCGAGTCCTGCGCAATTGGAAGGACCGGGGCAGTCTCAAACGAATGCTTCAATCCCAGGGCATGGCCCAGTTCGTGCACCAACGCCTGGTAGTTGTAGGAACCGACCGACCAATCCGATGTGGTGGCGCCGGTAGAGAGCGTGCTGATCCAGACATCGCCACCCGAAGGATAATAGGAATCAGGATACTGCGCCCACCCCCAGGCTTGCACACCGGTGCTGGTCGATTCAATTGCCGAAGTCCAGGCGAAGCGGATATCGCCGACATTTGAACTTGTCTCTGCGACTTCCGAAAAGGCGATATTGGCGACGCCGGCCCATGACTGCAAGGCGCCGCGGGCCGCCGCCTGCTGGGTCGCAGTCAGGCCATAGTGATAGATCGCATTCTGCTCATTGAGCAAGGAGTAATTTCCGACCCCGTTGTGCCCGGAAAAGGTTGCGGACCCTAAAGTCGTCCAGGGGAAGCTATACGTCAGGGTCACGCCGCTGCCATTTACCCCTCCCCATTTGTCGCCGGAAAGAAGTGCATTGATGCTCAGTGAGGTGGATTGGTCGACGCTGCTGGTCGGGCTGGAGGTGGTTGGTGATGGCAAGACGCGCTCCCGCTAAGCTGTTTTCTTGGTGTATATCGCTTCGGGCTTCCCGGTTCGCCCCAGTCTTCAAAGAAATGTCAAAAGGGCCAGACAGAGTATACCTGCAAGCCCTTTACTTTTCGGCTTGCTGCGTCTCGCAATATTCAACAGTGCGTCGTTCACAAGCGCTCACGCAATCCCTCAGCTAAACCAACATCAACCAAGCCGCATGCGCCCCGCTCTGCCCGACAAAGCCAACCGTAGCGTTACTTATCCCTTCAGCAGATTCGGCAAATCCTGCCAGGATTTGCTCACGGCTTACGCCGGCATTGATTTGTGACACCCAATAGCTCAAGCCACCGCTATCGGCTGGGCGATCAAGGACGTTGGAATAAAGTTGCGTCACAAATTGCGCAGGGCTGAGGCTGGGTCCATATTTGCTGATGAACTCTGCGGACCCTGTAAAGCCGCTGGCAATCGAAATGATTCCCTTGGCTGCACCAGCAGCGGAATTCAATACTGTCGCTTCAGGCTGGGTCGTCACGACCCGATCCCAATAGGCCAGTCCGGCAGCCTCAGGGGCACGATTCAACGCAGCCTGGTACAGCAGTGCGACTCCGGCACTGAGCGAGTTGCTTGGAGCAATATTCATGGTCTTGTCGGCAAATTGGACTTGAATGACTCCACCTATGTGGTTCACCGAACCGGTGGTGGTATTGCCTAGACTAAAGCTGCCGTCACCGTTGGAAGCCATGGTGTAGGAAGTCGATGACTGGGAACTCATATTGATGACGTCCAGTCCGGATCCTGCTATGCCGGCGCCTGCGGCGGGTGCGGAGAGAGTGGTCTGGGCCGTCGCAAGTGTGATCGTTGGGGCAGTCGTCGCCGACGATGAACCAAAGCCGGTATCCAGGCTGCCGTCGGTGTTGTAGCGAATCACGGCAAAATCTTCATGGGCGAGGCCGGCGACGACAATTTTCCCATCGAGTTGCAGTGTCACACTATAGCCGCCACTTCCAGTTCCCAGCCCATAGCCGACAGTGACCACCTTGCCGCTACCATTGAACGTCGTGTCCAGCGTCCCGTTTGAATTGTAACGGGCCACCGCAATATCGGCATTGCTGAGGAGCGTTTGTGAAGAAGAGCCCGCAACGACAATTTTCCCGTCACCCTGCACCACCACACTGCGGCCAATATCGGTTCCACCGCTGAAGTCGGTCGTGACTTTGCCGCTGCTGCCAAAACTCGTGTCCAGCGTGCCGTTGGTATTGTAGCGCGCCAGTGCAAAGTCATTTTGTGAAGACCCCGCGACGACAATCTTCCCGTCGGCCTGCACCGCAACGCCTGAAGCATAATCGCTGCTGTCATTGTAGACATTGTTGGTGCTGAAGTTGGTGGTCACCACTCCACCGCTGCCAAAAGTCGTGTCCAGCGCCCCAGCCGTTGTGTAGCGCATCACTGCAAAGTCCGGCTGTGCAGTAAAGCTTGACCCAAAGGTCCCGGATCCAACCACAACGATTTTCCCGTCGCTCTGCAGCGTTGCGCCATTGGCCGACTCGTCGGTGTACACGTGAAATCCGTAGTAGGGGTCGGGATAACCGACGTCGGTGATCACCTTGCCGGCATTGCCGAAGCTCGTATCCAGCGTTCCATCGACGCTGTAACGCGCCAGCGCGAAATCATTAAGACTGACAGAGGCCGTTCCCACCACTACTATTTTTCCATCACCCTGCACCAGCACGCTGCTACCGGAGTCGTTATACGAACTGATGGCCGTGGTCAGCACGCCGTCGCCTGAGAAACTTGTATCGAGGCTGCCATTGGCGTTGTAGCGCGCCAGGGCAAAATCATAGTAAGCATTTTGTTGGGTGCTGCTGGCCCCCGCCACCAGTATCTTCCCGTCTGACTGCACGGTGACGCTCTTGGCATTATTGAACAAGCTTCCGATGGCCGTAGTGAGCATGCCGTCGCCTGAGAAACTCGTATCCAGAGTGCCATTAGCGTTGTAGCGCGCCAGAGCGGAGTTGTTGGTGCTGCTAGAACCCGCGAGCAGTATCTTTCCGTCTGCCTGTATCTTGGCGCTGTAAGCCGTGTCGGAGAAGCCAAAATTCGTGGTGACCACACCGCCGCTTGCGAGAGTGGAATTGCTAGCCATCGCTTACCTCCTGTGACTTATGATTCGGGTGACTTCATCTCCCTCATGCTCCGGTTCTTGCCTAGACCACTTCCGCACAGCTTTGCTCGCTATTTATGCCGGTCAGTTATGTATAACTGATGCCATTCTGTATCACACCGATCACTGCCGCCTGGTTCTCTGCTGATTCACTAAAGCCAACAAGAACCTGTGCTCGGGTTTGCGAAGTAGTGTCGACCTGCGCATACCAATAGGCGACTCCAGCGGCTTCGCCTGGTCTATGCAGAACATTCTGGTACAGTTGACCAACGAACTGGTGATTGCTTAGGCTTCCATACTTACTGGAAAACTCCGTACTGCTGGTCATGAATTGACCCGCGATGTTGGCCAGGGTCACATTAGAATCGCCTTGACCAATCCAGTAGGCAAGACCGGCATTATCCGGTGCGCGATTGAAGGCCGCCTGATACAGGCGATAGACTTGGCCAGCATCGGCAAGACTTGCAGGGTTCAGTCCGGCCGTCGAGTTCCCGGCGATGTCCAGGGCGACTTTTACGTCAGAGAACTGAAGCCGCTCGACATTGACCAGGCCGTCCGTGCCGTCTCTTCCAGCATTATCCCTCACCGTGTAGGTGCTGCCACTGCTGGTCAGCGTATAGCTGGCCAATTTACCTGTGAATACGGCAGTGTCGATACCGCTACCCCCGTCGATGCTGTCGTTACCGGCGCCGCCGGTTAGCAGGTCGTTGCCGGCCAGGCCCGACAGAGTGTCATCGGCTGGCGTACCGGTGCGGCTGTCTGCGCCATCCGTGCCGTTGATGGCGCCCGGTTGGACCCAAAGCGGATTGGGGGTGATGAAGACGTTTTGAGAATTAGTCACCACGAGCAGGTTCGAAGCGGTGCTGCTGAAAGAGAGGTAGTGGCCGTCCCCGGAGATGGTAGGGGTGAAGGCCCAGGAATTGGCTTGCGCTCCCGCAGCGGACAGATCGACTCTGGCAATGGACCCCGTGAGCAAATCCTTAACGAAAACGTCGGTGTTCGCGTTCGTGTCGTTTGCCACAAGATTTGCTGCGGCGCTTTGAAATGCCACGTAGCGTCCATCCGTGGAGACTGAAGGATGCGTACTATCCCCACTGCCAAGCGAGCCATTGGCGGCAGTGCTCACCAAGGTGTAGGCTCCCGTCACGCGCTCCATGCGATAGATGTCGGAGTAACCATTCGTGTCTGCCGCCACATACTTGGAGCCGCTATCGAATACGATGAACGCACCGTCGGAAGAGATGGCAGGATTGGCGCCACTGCCATTTATCGGACCGCTTAGCGTCTTGAGACTCACCGCAGTCGTAATGTTCGCCGTCAAGTCTCGCAGATAGACCTCTTCGAAGCTCCCTGCGTTACTCGATGTTCCGTGCGTCTCAGCTACCAGATTCGACGCGCCGCTCTCGAAAACCACATATTTTCCGTCCCCAGAAATCGACGGACGAAAACTGGTCGAATTGCCCAAGACGCCTGAAGACGCCAGACTGATCAGGCTTGTGACACCCGTCAGGGTGTCTTTGAGAAATACGTCGCTTACACCGTTGCCATCGCCCGCGACCAGATTCGTTGCATCGCTCTGAAACGCGACGTACCGTCCGTCGGCTGAGATAGCCATCCCGTCTCCCGTACCCGGCGAGGCGAGCGTAATTGCAACGGAGTTGGCAGCCAGCATGTCGCGCAGATAAAGCTGGTCGTCACTCTGGGATTGGTAGGCGATGAATCTGCCGTCTGCCGATAGGACAGGATGAAAGTAGGTGGCCCCGATGTCTGAGAATGAGCCAGACGGAATGATCGGATCGACTCTGCTCAGCAGCCCGGTGGCCAGATCCTTGAGGAAGATGTGCGAAGGACCGACAAAGGCCGACTGAGGAGCGAAGGTGACGGGATTGAGGGCGCCGTGAAAGACGGCATAGCGGCCATCGTAGGACAGTTCAACGCTGGGGACGGTCTCGTTCCCGGTCACTCCGGATTGGTTGGTCCCGCCAAGTGTGATTGCGCTTATGTAGTTTGGCATCTGCTTCCCTTCAAACACCAAGGCGAATCAAGGACTGATAGCGAGTTCCATCCAACGGCCTATTAAGTCAGCAACAGCCAGGCCGCATGTGCCCCGCTCTGCCCAACGAAGCCGACCGTTGCGTTAGTTATCCCTTCAGCCGATTCGGCAAATCCAGCCAGTATCTGCTCGCGGCTCACCCCGGCAGTTATCTGTGATACCCAATAGCCCAAGCCGCCACTATCGGGTTGTCGGTCTAGGACGTTGGAATAAAGCTGGGTCACAAATTGCGTGGCGCTCAGGTTGGGTCCATATTTGCTGATGAACTCTGCGGATCCGGTAAATCCACTGGCGATGGAGATGATTCCTTTGGCAGCGCCTGCAGCCGTATTCAAGACAGTGGCTTCGGGCTGAGTCGTCACGACCCTGTCCCAGTAAGCCAACCCGGCAGCCTCGGGGGCACGATTCAATGCAGCCTGGTAGAGGAGCGCGACCCCTGCATTGAGCGAGTTGGCCGGAGCAACATTCATGGTCTTGTCGGCGAACTGGATTTGAAGAACCCCGGCGATGTGATTGACCGACCCGGCGGAAACCATGATGAAACTACCGTCGCCGTTGGAAGTCATTTTGAAAGAGCTGGATGACTGACTGCCCAGATTCATGACGTCCAGTCCGGATCCGGCCACAGAGGCATTACTGGCGGGCGCAGCTATGGTGGTCTGCAATGTGCCCGTTGTAACCACGGGTGGAGGCTGGAAGACAGTCGGAACTTGAACAGCGTTGCCGCCAATGTCGAAACCCGCATTTTGATCTGAGAATTGCAGCCTTTCGATATTCGTCAGGGTGTCTGTTCCGTCTCGCCCGGCTATCGTATCCGCGACGCTGAAGCTGCCGTCGCTATTCATCGTGACCAGGTATTCGGAGCGCTTGCCCACATATGCGGCCGTATCGGTGAGGATGCCGCCAATGAGTGAGTCGTTGCCCCCATACCCTGCCATGATGCTTGGACAGTTATTGCCGCTGTTGCTGATGACATCGTCGCCAGCGTATATGTACTTCATCAGGCCAAGTCCATCATTGCTGCTGGCGAAACCCAGCATGACGGATACTGGCATGCTGAGCCCCGTTGTGATGAAATCGGTGGAATGAGGCGAGAGTTCTTTGTAGGTGGTTATAGTGGTGACTGTACCCGCACTCAACTTCCCGTTAGTAATCGCGAAATTGCTTCCATCGAAAACGATATCATTGAAGGTCGCATCCCCCGCGTGTACCACTCTGGTTGATGTGCCGGTGACTACCAGCATTCCAGCAACGTCTTCAGGGGAACTGTTCTCCTCGAACAGAACCGAATTGGGGTTTTGGTAAAGCACAGTGTTCGCCATATGAACTCCAGATTGGTCAGAGCCAGCCGGCCAGATAGTTCAATTGTATGCCAACACTATACTTTAGTTAAAAGTATATATAGAGGGTTGGCCTCAGATTGGCTGCTACGTATAGCTGATCCCGTTCTGTATCACGCCAATAACCGCCGCTTGGTTCTCTGCCGATTCGCTGAATCCAACAAGAACTTGGGCTCG
>CAIYYX010000242.1 GCA_903930535.1 uncultured Sterolibacterium sp.
CCTCGGCATGATGCCCTTCATGGTCATCCAGGTGATCGCGCTGACTCTGCTCTATATTTTCCCTGGCATCGGGTTGTGGCTGCCTGAGTTGCTATACAAGTGAGGGGCTGCAGATGATTGAGTTCGGAACGCCAGTCTTCTGGCTGGCGCTGCTGCAAATCATTGGCGTCAACATCGTCTTGTCGGGCGACAATGCCGTGGTGATCGCGCTGGCGGCGCGCGCGCTGCCGCCGCATCAGCAGAGCAAAGCCATCTTCTGGGGCAGTAGCGCGGCGGTAGCGATGCGCATCATCCTCACCGTCGTCGCCGTGGAACTGCTCAAGTTGCCGGCGCTGAAACTCATCGGTGCCGGCCTGCTGCTTTGGATCGCGGTGCAGCTCTTGCTGCCCGAGGAGGAGGGCGAGGACGGGGTCAAGATGGTGTCGAGCATGGCTGCCGCCATCCGCACCATCCTGATCGCCGACCTGGTGATGAGTCTGGACAACGTCATCGGCGTGGCGGCGGTGGCCAAGGGCAGCATGCTGCTCTTGATCATTGGCCTGGCGATCAGCATCCCGCTGGTGATTTTCGCCAGCACCCTGCTGCTCAAGCTGATGGAGCGTTTTCCCGTCATCATCACCCTGGGCGCAGCGCTGCTCGGCTACGTGGCCGGCGAGATGGCGGTCACGGACCCGCTCGTGGCACCCTGGATAGAGGCCCAGGCCGCCTGGCTGCATACGGCGCTGCCCGTGCTCGGCGTGGTCGTCGTGCTCGCGACGGGAAAACTTCTGGCCTCGCGCGCCGAGACCCGGGAGGAGGAGCGGCCGCTGGTCGAACTGACAGCGGAGCAGGCCGCGGAACCGCGTACCGGGGAGGAAATCACCATGCACAAGCTCCTGCTTCCCGTTGATGGATCGGCAGCATCTCTCAAGGCCGTCGATCACCTGCTTAAGATGCGCGCCTGGTACACGGATCTGGAGATCCATCTCATCAATGTCCAGCATGTGCTGCACAAGGATGTCGGTCAGTTCATCGCCAGCGATGAAGTGAAAAAGTATCAGCAGGAGGAAAGCGAAAAGGAACTGGCCGAGGCCCGCGTCCGGCTCGACCGGGCCGGCGTGGCTTACCAGTACCACGTAGTGGTCGGTGACCAGGCCGGGGAGGCTATCTCCCACTTCGCGCGCGAGCATGGCATCGGCCAGATACTGATGTGCACCCACGGCCGGTCGGCCGCCGCCGACCTCTTGCTGGGTTCGGTCGCCAGGAATGTTCTGCAACACGCCAATGTGCCTGTGACCCTGGTGCGTTAGTCGTGTCGGCGCTCAACTGGCTGACTGCGCATGAAGCCGCCGCAGGCATCCGTGAGGGACTGTTCTGCGCCGAGGAACTGGCGCTAGCCTGTCTGGAACAGATCGAGGAACGCGAGGGTGAGGTAGAGGCCTGGACATTTCTCGACCCGGAGCATGTCCTGGCTCAGGCGCGGCGCGCCGACGAGCAACGCGCCACAGGATTCCCTACGGGCCCGCTGCACGGCGTGCCGGTGGGCATCAAGGACATCATCGACACCGCCGACATGCCCACCGAGGATGGCACGGTGCTGCACGCCGGACGCCTGCCGGATAGCGATGCGACAGTGGTGCGACTGCTGCGCGGCGCCGGCGCGGTGATCATGGGCAAGACCGTGACCACGGAACTCGCCACCTATTCGCCGGGCAAGACGCGCAATCCGCACAACCCGGCTCATACCCCCGGCGGTTCGTCGAGCGGTTCGGCGGCCGCGGTGGCCTCCGGCATGGTGCCGCTGGCTTTGGGCACGCAGACCAACGGATCGCTGATCCGGCCTGCCGCCTACTGCGGCATTTTTGGCTTCAAGCCTAGCCACGGCTGGATATCCCGGCAGGGCGTGCTCAGGCAGTCGCCGGTGCTCGACCATGTCGGTCTGTTCGCGCGCACTCTTCAGGATATCGCCCTGCTCGGGGAGCAGCTGGTTTCATTCGACGAGCAGGACTCGGACACGCGTTTGCGGGCGAAGCCGCCCCTGCAGAGGGTGATGATGGAGGAGCCGCCGATCACCCCGAGTCTGGCCTTCGTCAAGACGCCGATGTGGCATGAGACGGATGCCGACACCCAGGCAGGCTTCGCCGAACTGCTCGAAGTTCTGGCAAATCGGGCCGAGGAGTTCGAGTTGCCGCCCGCCCTGGCCAATACCCTGGAATGGCATCGCACTCTCATGGAAGCGGATATCGCGGCGAGCTTTGAGCGCGAATACCAGCACGGCAAGGACAGGCTCAGCGCTTCACTGCGGGAGCAGATCGAACGTGGCGGCAGAATCCTGGCGGTCGATTATCAGAAGGCCCTGGCCGGGATCCCTCTGGTGAACGCCGCGCTTAACGGATTGTTCGATCGCTTTGACGCCATCCTGACTCCGGCGGTGTCCGGCACTGCACCGCTCGGCCTCGCGTCGACGGGGAACCCGATGTTCTGCACCCTATGGACCTATTGCGGCATGCCGGCGGTGAGCCTGCCGCTCCTGCGCGGAGAGAACGGGCTGCCGATAGGCGTGCAACTCGTGGGCAAGCGCGGCGATGACGCGCGCCTGCTGCGCACCGCCAACTGGCTGATGGCGACGCTCAATGCATGATGGAAAGGTGAAAGCAATGGAAATCGAACGTGTGAACGGGGCGTTGGCATCATGACGCGACCGAGCATCCTGATCTCGCGCGAGGTGTATCCGGAGGTGCTGGCGCGTCTTGGCCAGCACTTCGAGGTCGACTATCGTGCCGTTGATGCACCTCTCCCCCGCGACCAATTGCTGGTCCGCCTTGCCGACAAGGACGGCGCGCTGGTGATGCCGCCCGATCGCGTCGATGCGGCGCTTCTGGCGGCCTGTCCGCAGCTGAAGGCGGTGTGCAACTGCGCCGTCGGCTACAACAACTTCGATCTCGAGGCCTGCAGCCGCGCCGGCGTGATGGCCACCAACACGCCGGGTGTGCTCGACGACACCACCGCCGACATCGCCTGGGGCCTGATGCTCGCCAGCGCCCGGCGCATCGTCGCTGCCGATCAGTGGGTGCGCGCCGGGCAGTGGGACGGCTGGAAACTCAAGGGTTGGCTGGGCCAGGATGTGCACCACGCGACCTTGGGGATACTCGGCATGGGACGAATCGGCCAGACGGTCGCCCGCCGCGCCGCCGGCTTCGAGATGCGCGTGATCTATCACAACCGTTCGCGCCTGCCTGTTGAGCGCGAGGCGGAGTGCCGGGCCAACTGGGTGGACAAGGCGACGCTGCTCCGGGAGGCGGATTTCCTGGTGCTGATGCTTCCCTATTCGCCCGCAGCGCACCACGCCATCGGCGCGGCCGAACTGGCGCAGATGAAGCCGACCGCGCATTTGATCAACCTCGCGCGCGGCGGCATCGTCGACGACTCGGCGTTGATAGCGGCGCTGCAGGAGAAGCGTATCGCCGGAGCGGGACTCGATGTGTTCGAGAATGAACCGGCGCTGGACCCGCGCTTTTTCGCGCTCGACAACGCCGTGCTGACGCCCCATATCGGCTCGGCAACGTCCGCCACGCGCATGAAGATGGCGATGCTGGCGGCCGACAATCTGATCATTGCATTGACAGGAGGCAGGCCGCCCAATTTACTCAATCCCGTGCTCAATCCCACCTGAGGGGAGGGCATTGACCCGTGTCGCTCGACGTCATGATGATCGTGTTGTTTGGCGCGGCACTTCATGCCGGCTGGAATGCGCTCGTTCGTGCTTCTGCCGATAAACTCCAGGACACCGTACTGATTGTTCTCGGCGCCGGCGTGTGGGCCGCGCTCCTGTTGCCGCTCGCTCCCGCTCCCGCCATGGCAAGCTGGCCGTATCTGGCGGCATCCGTGCTGATCCATGTCGGCTATTTCGTCCTGGTCGCGGTGTCCTACCGACACGGGGAACTGAGTTTTGTCTATCCGCTGATGCGCGGTGCGGCGCCCGCCCTGACCGCTGTTGCCGGCGTGCTGCTAATCCATGAAATGCCTTCGCCGGGCGGATGGGCTGGCGTTTTGCTCATTTCCTCTGGTGTACTCGTCCTGGCTGGCGACGCCTGGCGCTCCGGGACATTTCGCGCCGCTCCCGCCCTGTTCGCTCTGAGCAACGCCGGCGTCATCGTCGTCTACACTCTTGTAGACGGCCAAGGGGCGAGACTTTCCGGCCATGCATTCAGTTACACCGCCTGGATGTTCCTGTTGACCGCGCCCCTGTTGCTGGCCGTAGCCGCGGCAGGGCAGGGCAGGGCGCTGGCCCAGCGTATCCGTGGCGGTTGGCGCATGGGTCTGCTCGGAGGTGCCTGCACCCTGGCGTCTTACGGACTGGCGCTTTGGGCAATGACGCGAGCGCCTATAGCGCTGGTCGCGGCCTTGCGGGAGACTTCGGTGGTTTTTGCGGCGATCATGGCAAGCTGTTTCCTGAAGGAGCCCATTTCCCGTATCAGGGCCGCATCCATAGTGGCTGTGTGCGCGGGTGCGGTCGCACTCAAGGTCTCTTGACGAGGGGATTTCACAAATTAGTTGGACAGCGCCTCAATTAAGCCTGTACAATTCGGTTTGTGCGTCGCAACATGCGACCGCAAAGGCAAAACCCGGCAACACCCCGTAGCATCGCGAACCGCAAACAGTAAAGCCTCCTGCCTCCTGGTGTCGATTCATCGCACACCGATCCGGCACAAAAGCTTTGTGCCGAAATCTCGTTTTCTTAGCTATTTCGTTGGTTGGCGTTGCATTTTTTGCGCTCTGCAGAATGATTCTGCACGCGCTGACTCATACGAAAGAAAATCATGACTTTTGCAGCACTCGGCCTCAACACGGCCATTCAGAAAGCGCTCGCCGATGCGGGCTACACCGAACCGACCCCTGTTCAGGCGCAAACCATTCCGGCCGCCCTGGAAGGTCGCGACCTGATGGTTTCGTCGCAGACGGGCTCCGGTAAAACCGCAGCCTTCATGCTGCCGGCGATCCAGATGTTCTCATCGGCCCTGCCGACCAAGAGCGGCCCCACCCCGAACCAGGCGGCCCAATCCGCCCGTGCACGCAATGAGCGCCCGCGTTTTCAGGCGGCGCAACCGAAAATGCTGGTGTTGACGCCGACGCGCGAACTCGCCCTGCAAGTCACCAGCGCGACCGAAAAATACGGCGCCCAGGTCAAGCACCTGAAAGTCGTCGCCATCCTGGGCGGCATGCCCTATCCGAAGCAGATGCAGTTGCTCTCGAGGAATCCCGAGATTCTGGTGGCCACACCCGGTCGCCTGATAGACCATTTGGACTCGGGCAAGATCGACTTCTCGCAACTGCAACTCCTGGTTCTCGACGAAGCTGACCGCATGCTCGACATGGGCTTCATCGAAGACATCGAAAAAATCATCGCGGCCACGCCGACAGCCCGCCAGACCATGCTGTTCTCGGCGACCCTGGACGGCATGGTCGGCAAGATGGCGCAAAAAATCACCCGGGACGCACTGGTGATCAAACTCGCCGGAACCTCCGCCAAGCATCAGAACATCGAACAGCGCATGCATTTCGTGGACGACCTGTCGCACAAGAACCGCCTGCTGGATTACCTCCTGCGCGACGTCAACATCGAACAGGCCGTGGTGTTTACCGCGACCAAGCGCGACGCCGACAGCATCGCCGACCGCCTGAACATCGCCGGTTTTTCGGCGGCACCGCTCCATGGCGACATGCACCAGTCGGCGCGCAACAGGACCCTCACAGCTATGCGCGCAGGGCAGGTGCGCATCCTGGTCGCCACCGACGTCGCCGCCCGCGGCATCGACGTGCCGGCGATCTCGCATGTGTTCAATTACGATCTGCCGAAGTCGCCCGAGGATTACGTGCACCGCATCGGCCGCACCGGCCGCGCCGGCAGAAACGGTCTGGCGATATCGCTGGTGAATCACGCAGAGAACATGAACGTGAGAAACATCGAGCGCTTCACCAAGCAGCAGATTCCGGTGGACATCATCGCCGGCTATGAGCCGAAGAAGACTGCCGCCACCAGCAAGCCCAAGTCCAACTGGAAGCCGGGCGGCGCCCGGACTTCGACCGTTCATCGCACGGAAAGCCGCTTTGGCAAGCCCGGCGCGCCCAAGCGCGAGGGATTTTCCAGACCGGATGCACCGCGCAAGGATGGCTTTAAAGGCGCACGCTCGGGCACCAGCTCACGCCGTGAGTATGGCGATCGCTAAAGAAATATAACAAAATCATGAATAAAACTTGCTATCTGGCAGGATGTAGGATCTAATGCACGGTCGGTAAGTTTCAGGTTCCAAATCTGCGGTATCCACTGCTATTTCGTTCTTGATGCTCGAGCGGCCGGGCTAATTTCAAATATTGGCCCGCACACTAATCTGGTAATAGGAAACGATCATGGCAATTGGTACAGTAAAGTGGTTCAATGATGCAAAGGGCTTCGGCTTCATCACTCCCGAAGATGGCAGCGGCGATCTTTTCGCGCATTTCTCGGCGATTAATTCGAGCGGCTTCAAGAGCCTCCAAGAAAACCAAAAGGTTTCATACGATGTGACGACGGGCCCCAAGGGTCTGCAAGCATCGAACATCCAGATCGTCTAATTAGACGACGGATGAAAAAACCCCGGCTTGCCGGGGTTTTTTTTGCTTCAAGAAGTCAAAGACCCCGGCAAGCCGGGGTCTTTTTCGTCTGCACGGAGCGTGCTGTTTCGGCCCAGCGTCTCATGCGCACGAGACGCCATCAAATCAGGTCATTGAACGGCGGGTTCAAGTACACCGCCGGCCAGAGAAATCCTGCACAATTGGATATAGACGTGACGGTGCGCCCGGGACCGGCGACGCGACGGAAAGATCCTGGGTTACAGCGCTTGCCAGCCGGTCTATTCTTGATAGACTGCGACATCGTCTAAGGATTTCAGCCTGAGAGCGATTTTCTTTATATGGAAACAAACAAGTTGCCTTCTGAGCGTCGTTCCAGCCGCGAGTTCCAGCGTAGTCCGTTGTTTGTCGCCGCCTGCGTATTCCTGGGCAGTGTCATTGGCGCAGCAGGGTTGATCTGGGAGATGGAAACGCGACTGATTCTGCTGGAGCGTGCGCGCGTCGCCATTCTGACAGCCAACTACTCCCATACCATCCAATCCAACATTGAACGCGCCTTGTCCGCCAGCTTTGCCTTGGCTGCCATGGTCCGGCAGGGCAACGGCAAGATCGATAACTTCGACGCCGTGGCAGGGGCGATGCTGCCACTCTACCCAGGCTTGTCTGGACTGTTTCTGGCGCCGGCAGGCGTGGTTCGACAGGTGGTTCCGCTTGCCGAAAACGAAAAGTCCATCGGACACGATCTGCTGAAGGACCCGGCGCGGACGAAAGAAGCATTTCTTGCGCGCGAAACCGGAAAACTCACCCTCGCGGGGCCGTTCAATCTGGTTCAAGGTGGCTTGGGGGCTGCCGGGCGCTTGCCGGTATTTCTTGATGGAGCGGACCAGAAACCAACCTTCTGGGGCTTTAGCGCGGTCCTGATCCGCTTTCCCGACGTGCTCGAATCCACTCACCTGACTGACTTGGTAACACAGGGAATGAGCTACGAACTCTTCCGTATCAACCCTGACACCGGAAAGAAACAGATCATTGCCGCGTCCTCGTCCTCGCCCACTCCCCTGATTGACCCCGTGTTGCATGCACTGGAGGTTCCCAATGCGAGTTGGACGCTGAGCGTTGCCCCCACGGGTGGGTGGAGCAACCCGTTTGGACTTGTGATTCCCTGTGCGATGGCCTTGCTGTTTGCGTTGCTCATGGGCTCCCTGGCCAAGATGTGGGTCGAAGCGCACCAACGCGAATCGCAGCTGCGCGAAAGCGAGGAACGTAACCGTAGCCTCTTGGCCGTTTCGCCCGATGGCATCTGGATCCACAACAAGGGCACGATCCACTATGTCAACGACGCTCTGGTAAGAATGCTAGGCTACGGCAGTAAGACGGATCTAATCGGCAAGACAATTTACGAGTTATTTGTACCGGAGTTTCGCGAGGATCTTCGCGAGCGGGTAGCCAAAGTCATATCGACACTTGGGCAAGCACCCCTTACAGAAACCGCGATGCTGCGCCACGATTCAACACGAGTCGAAGTCGAAACTTCGGCTGCGGCGTTCCGGCAAGGAGACGTCGTCTGGAACGTTTCCATCATCAGGGACATCACCGAGCGCAAGAAAATGGAAGGACAGATTCATCAATTGGCCTTCTATGACCCTCTCACCAAGCTACCCAACCGCCGCCTGCTCGACGACAGACTGAGGCAGACAATGGCTGCCAGTAAGCGAAGTGGTTGCTACGGTGCGCTGATGTTCCTTGATCTGGACAACTTCAAGCCGCTTAATGACCGGCACGGACATGTGGTTGGCGATTTGCTGCTTATCGAGGCGGCAGACCGTTTGAAGACCTGTGTGCGCGAGACGGACACTGTGGCGCGCTTCGGCGGTGATGAGTTTGTGGTGATGCTCAGCGAACTGGACGTGGATAAAGCTGAGTCCACGGCACAGACGGGGATCATTGCGGAAAAAATTCGCAACAAGTTGTCGGAAACCTATCTGCTGACCATCCTGGACAAGGAAGGCACGAAGACCTGCATCGAACACCAATGTACGGCGAGCATTGGCGTGACGTTATTCATCAATAATGAAGCGAGCCAGGACGACATCCTCAAGTGGGCAGATACGGCCATGTACAAGGCCAAAGAGCAAGGGCGCAATACGATCCGATTTTATGATGCGCAAATGTCAGCGACTGCATAGTGAATTGCGCAAGCTGTGACTGAATCGACAGACGACCAACCACTGAGAAGCTGCTCAGCCCCAGCCCCTGCCGCTCGGATTGTTTCGCTTCTCTCACAATCAGCGCGGGGCGCAAGGGACCCGCTCTGATCGCCTGTGGGGTCCCGGTTCAGGAATGGCGCCACAACCGTGCCGAGGTCAGCAAGGCAGCGGCGAACATCAATATGCCGGCTGCCGCCAGCCACAATCCCTCATTGCGGCCAAAGGCGACGGCGAGTCCTCCGGCCACCAGGAGCAGTGCGCGCAAGCCGGACCATCGTCCCAGGGTTTCGCGCAGCCGGTCGTGCCAGACCTCCTGCCGGCCGGGGCGCAGCCAAACGGGAAGGAGTTGTGTCGCCGCACCGGTGACCAGCGGCAGGAGGACACTGAGGATAAATCCCGTCACCGCGGCGCGACCTTCCAGGTAAGCGCTTGCGTGGCCGAAGCCGGCGAAAATCATGCCAACCAGCCCGAAGCAGGCCAGTGACAGCGAAGCCGCTGCGCCGTGGAGGCGGCCGATCTGGTCGAAGAACACGGCGGCCCAGCGTGATCCCATGCGCACCAGCGGAATCAGGAAAAGAATCGCACCGATGATGGCCAGTGGCGCGCTCCAGGCCGCGCCCGTCGCAATCAGGGCAGCGCCGGTCACGGCAAATTTGAGGTCCTGTGTCAGCCGCGAAACCGCAGCCTTATCCGCGTGGCCGACCGCGGTCGGCAACAGCACTTGCAGCGTGCCGATGGCGGTGAGCCCGACGAAGCCGAGAAGATTGGCGTGGAGATGGATAAGCCGCAGCGCAGCGCGATGCTCCGGCCACAGCGACATCGCGGGCACGATCAGGAGGCCTGCAGAGAGAAAGAACAGGGCGGCGAGATACCAGTGGAGGCCCGGATGCGGTTTGCCTAGGGTTCTCCCGGCACGACGCGCTATCCAGACCAACAGCGTAAGCGCGGCGACTGATGCCAAAAGTGCGGCGAGGTGAACCGCGACATGACTTGCCGCGGGAAGAGCGAGGGCAAATGCGGCATTGATGAACAGGCCGCCTGCCCAGGCAGCGATGGGCAGGATAACGAACCACCGGGGAGCGCCGCTCCCGCGTGTGAGTACCGGGACGAAGTATATGACTGCGGCCAGGATCAGCGGCATGATGCCCAACGCAAAGGCGACATGGGCGGTCAATTGCGGCGAACTCGCGGCGAACAACCACAACCCCAGTGAACCCGTCATCATCGCGATGGCGTTGATGGCGAGTAGGGGCAGCATGCTTACTTCTTGATGAAGTCGATCACGATTTGCCCGGGGTCGCGAGCGCGATAACTGATCTCGACGCCCTCGCCATAACGCTGGGAAAGCTGGTCGAGCAGAGGCAACGGATCGTGGTCATTGACGAAGCGCATTGTCTCGCCGGCGCGCAGCGCGTCCAAGGCACCGAAAATCGCGGCGTGGCGGAAGCGTTTGGCGATGCCGCGGGCGTCGAAGGGATAAAGGGCATCGGCAGAGAGATGGAGATGTGTGACGCTCATGGGGTTTTCTTCCGGCAGTGAGGATGCGCCAAATTATGACGGGTGCGCCGGTCAATAAAATTGATCCTGATCAGGTTTTCCCGAGGACCTTGGCCAGATAAAACCCGGTGTGGCTTTTCGCTACGCTAGCGACTTCTTCCGGTGTGCCGCTGGCGATGATCAGGCCGCCACCGTCGCCGCCCGTAGGCCCAAGGTCGATGACCCAGTCGGCGGTCTTGATGACATCGAGATTGTGCTCGATCACCACGATGGTATTGCCATGGTCGCGCAGGCGGTGCAACACTGTCAGCAGCATCTCGATGTCGGCGAAGTGCAGGCCCGTGGTCGGCTCGTCGAGAATGTAGAGGGTGCGGCCTGTGTCGCGCTTGGAGAGTTCCAGCGCCAGTTTCACGCGCTGTGCTTCGCCGCCAGAGAGCGTGGTGGCGCTCTGGCCCAGGGTGATATAGGAAAGCCCAACATCAACCAGGGTCTGGAGTTTTCTCGCTACCACCGGCACCGGATCGAAGAATTCGCGCGCGATTTCCACCGTCATGCCGAGGATCTCGTGGATGCTCTTGCCCTTGTAGCGGATCTCCAGTGTCTCCCGGTTATAGCGCTTGCCGTGGCAGATGTCGCAGGGAACGAAGATGTCGGGCAGAAAATGCATTTCCACCTTGATCATGCCGTCGCCCTGGCAGGCTTCGCAGCGCCCGCCCTTGACGTTGAAGGAGAAGCGCCCCGGGCCATAGCCGCGCTCTCTGGCCTGCGCCACGCCGGCGAACAACTCGCGGATCGGCGTCAGCAAGCCCGTGTAGGTCGCCGGGTTGGAGCGCGGCGTGCGACCGATCGGGCTCTGGTCTACGCTGATCACCTTGTCGAAGAATTCCAGGCCGAGGACCTCACCATAGGGTGCCGGTTCCAGGGAGCTGCCATAGAGATGCCTGGCGGCAACGGCGTAGAGGGTGTCGTTGATCAGCGTGCTCTTGCCCGAACCCGAGACGCCGGTGACACAGGTAAACAGCGCCACCGGCAGTTCCAGCGTCACATCCTTCAGGTTGTTGCCGCAGGCGCCGGTGATCGTGAGGCAGCGGCTGCGATCGAAGGGGGTGCGGACCTGCGGGATCGTTATGCACTTCCTGCCCGACAGGTAGTCGCCGGTCAAGGATTCCGGATTTGCTCTGACCTGTGCCGGCGTGCCTTCGGCGACGACATGGCCGCCATGCTCGCCGGCACCCGGGCCCATGTCGACCACGTAGTCGGCCGACTCGATGGCCTCCTGATCGTGCTCGACCACGATCACCGTGTTGCCGATATCGCGCAGATGGGCGAGCGTTTCCAGCAGGCGCGAGTTGTCGCGCTGATGCAGACCAATGGAGGGTTCGTCGAGAACATACATGACGCCGGTCAGCCCCGAGCCGATCTGGCTGGCCAGGCGGATGCGTTGCGATTCACCGCCGGAGAGGCTCTCCGCCGAACGGTCGAGCGAGAGGTAGTCAAGACCGACGTTGATCAGGAAGGACAGGCGGCTGCCTATCTCCTTGATGATTTTCTCCGCTACCTGCGCCTTCTGTCCTGTGAGCTTGGTGTCCGCGAAAAACTGCCGGCAGGCACCCAAAGCCAGACCGCTCACCTGCGGCAGGGCGCGTCCGCCGATGAACACGTGGCGCGCCTCGCGGCGCAATCTCGTGCCCTCGCAATCCGGGCAGGCCTTCTGATTGTGATACTTCGACAGTTCGTCCCGCACCATCTGCGAATCTGTTTCCTTGTAGCGCCGCTCCAGGCTGGGGATGATGCCCTCGAAGACATGTTCGCGCAGGGTGGCGCGGCCGGCTTCCGAGAGATAGCGGAAGGGGATTTTTTCCCGTCCCGAGCCGAAGAGCACGACCTCGCGGACATCCTCGGCCAGTTCCTCGAAGGGCGCTCCGGTATTGAAACCGTAATGCTTGGCCAGGCTCTCCAGCATCTGAAAATAGAACTGGTTGCGCTTGTCCCAGCCGCGGATGCAGCCGGCGGCCAATGACAGGTGAGGGTAGGCGACCACCCGCGCCGGGTCGAAGAACTGGATGCTGCCCAGGCCGTCGCACTTGGGGCAGGCGCCCATGGGGTTGTTGAAGGAGAACAGGCGCGGCTCGAGTTCCTGCAGGGCATAGGAGCACATCGGGCAGGCGAACTTGGCCGAGAACAGGTATTCCTTTCCCGACTCCATCTCCAGCGCGACGGCGCGGCCCTCGGCGTGGGTCAGCGCCGTCTCGAAAGATTCGGCCAGGCGCTGGCGGGCATCGGGGCGGACCTTCAGGCGGTCGACCACGACGTCAATCGTATGCTTGCTGTTTTTTGCCAGCTGCGGCAGGGCATCGATCTCATGCACCTTGCCGTCCACCCGCAGGCGCACAAAGCCCTGGGCGCGCAGTTCGGCGAAGAGATCGTGCTGTTCGCCCTTGCGGTTGGCCACCACCGGCGCAAGAATCATCAACCGGGTGTCCTCGGGCAAGGAGAGCACGTGATCGACCATTTGCGAGACGCTCTGCGCCTCCAGCGGCAGGTCGTGGTCCGGGCAGTGCGGCGTGCCGGCGCGGGCATAGAGCAGGCGCAGGTAGTCGTGGATTTCGGTGACGGTGCCCACCGTCGAGCGCGGGTTATGGCTGGTGGCCTTCTGTTCGATGGCGATGGCCGGGCTCAAACCCTCGATCAGGTCTACGTCCGGCTTTTCCATGAGTTGCAGGAATTGCCGTGCATAGGCCGAGAGCGATTCGACATAGCGGCGCTGGCCTTCGGCGTAGAGGGTGTCGAAGGCCAGGGAGGACTTGCCCGAACCCGAGAGCCCGGTAATCACCGTCAGCCTGTTCCTCGGCAGATCGAGGCTGATGTTCTTGAGGTTGTGCGTGCGTGCGCCGCGGATCCTGATGGTGTCCATGAGTCTTTTTTTGGCAAGGGTTCGGGCTAACCAAGTAATATACCTTCTTTTGGCCTTCCGACTCATTCCATGCACACTGCAGACAAGATGACCGTCCTGGAAATCCGGGCAACGGTTTCCCTTGCCCTCATTTTTGCCCTGCGCATGTTCGGCATGTTTTCCATCCTGCCGGTGCTGGCACTCTATGCCCGCGAGCTGCCCGGCGGCGCCACCCCCTTCCTGATTGGCGTTGCCCTTGGCATTGACGGCCTGGCACAGGCCTGCCTGCAAATCCCCTTCGGCCTGCTGTCCGACCGCATCGGCAGAAAGCCGGTGATCTATATGGGCCTGGCCCTGTTCGCCCTGGGCAGTTTCATCGCCGCCGGCGGCCAGGACATCTATGTCATCATCCTCGGCCGCCTGGTCCAGGGCACAGGCGCAATCGCTGCAGCCGTGATTGCGCTCACCGCCGACTTGACGCGCGAAGAGCACCGCGCCAAGGGCATGGCGATCATAGGCATGAGCATAGGCGCCACCTTCGCCGTCTCCATGGTGGCTGGCCCCACCCTGGGCCACGTGATCGGCGTGCCGGGCATTTTCACCCTCACCGGCGTTCTGGCCCTGTTCGCCATGGCCGTCACCCGCTTCGTCGTTCCCGATCCCATCGTCAGCAGTATCCACGCAGATGCCGAAACGGTTCCGGCGCAGATTTCCGCGGTATTGAAGAACACCGAACTGCAGCGGCTCAATTTCGGCATTTTCACCCTGCATGCCGCCATGCGCGGACTGTTCGTGGTCATTCCCCTGGTGCTGCTGGAAGTGGGCGGCCTCTCCAGCGATTTGCACTGGAAGATTTATCTGCCGGTCATGGCAGTGTCATTCCTGGCGGTGGTCCCGGCCATCATCGTCGCCGAGAAGTACGGCAAGATGAAACTCATTTTTTGCAGCGCGGTGGCTCTGTTGAGCGTGTCCACCTTGCTCATGGCGGTGTTCATCGGCAATCTGACCGGCGTGGTGATCACCCTGTTCATGTTCTTCCTGGCCTTCAACCTTCTGGAAGCAACCCTCCCCTCGCTGATCTCCAAGATCGCCCCCGCCGGCAGCAAGGGTACCGCCATAGGTGTCTATAACAGCTTCCAGTTCCTCGGCCTGTTCCTGGGCGGCGCACTGGGAGGCTTCCTGGCCCAGCACGTGAACCGTTCCGCGGTATTCGTATTCGCCACCGGCTTAGGTATTGCCTGGCTGCTCCTGGCCTTGTCGATGACGCCGCCACCGCGTGTCAGAACCCGTATGATTCACGTTTCCGGCACCATGAACGAGGAGCGCGCCAGAAGGCTCTCCGCCGCCCTGGCGAATATCGATGGCGTGAGCGAAGCCGTGGTGATGGCCGGCGAGAGCGTGGCCTATTTGAAAGTGCGCATGGGCGAGTGGGACGAGGCCGGCGCGGACAGGTTGCTGCAAGCTTGATTTGATAAGGAGAGGCAAATGGCATCCGTAAATAAGGTGATACTGGTGGGCAATCTGGGGAAAGACCCGGAAACCCGTTACATGCCCAATGGCGAGGCGGTGACCAACTGCACCATCGCCACTACCGATACCTGGAAGGACAAGACCAGTGGCGAGAAAAAGGAGGCGACCGAATGGCATCGCATCGTCTTCTACCGCAAACTGGCCGAGATCGCCGGTCAGTATCTGAAGAAGGGTTCCCAAGTCTATATCGAGGGGTCCCTGAAGACGCGCAAGTGGACCGACAAGGAAGGTCAGGACAAGTACACCACCGAGATCATTGCCGACACCATGCAGATGCTGGGCAGCCGCCAGGGCAGCGGCGATGCCCCTGCCCGCGAATCGTCTGCCGCCCCGGCGGCTGGCGCGGCGGCCAAGCCTGCGCAGCCCTCATCGGGCAGCAGCTTCAACGACCTAGAGGACGACATTCCGTTCTGATATCAGTAATGGGCAGGCTTAAGAAGCGTCTGAGTCAGATCTCCCTGCGCGACCTCTTTCTGGTCGCGCTGCCCGCGCTGCTCCTGCTCGCCCTGGGATTCTGGGGGGCGGCGCAATTCATCCGGCCGGCACCGCCCCACCAACTCATCCTCAGTACCGGCGGCGAAGGCGGCGCCTACCAGCGCTTTGCCGCGCGCTACAAGGATGTCCTGGCGCGATATGACGTCACCCTGGTGGAGAAGCCTTCGGCTGGTGCCGTGGAAAACCTGCAGCGCCTGCGCGATGAGAAGGTCGAAATCGATGCCGGCTTTTTCCAGGGCGGCACCGGACGCGCCTCTGATGACGACACGCTGCTCTCCCTGGGCAGTTTCTTCTATGAGCCGCTTTGGATTTTCTACCGCGCCGGTCTGGCGCAGGACGGGGAACTGGACCGTATCGGGCAACTGAAGGGCCGGCGCATCGCCATCGGCCCCGTCGCGAGCGGTACGCACAAGCTGGCCATGGAGTTGCTCGAGGCCAATGGCATCAGCGGCGCACCGACGCGTTTTTTTGATCAGACCGGACTGGCCGCGGTGGAAGCGTTGCACAAGGACCAGGTGGATGCGGTGTTCATCGTCGGCGCGACACAGTCGGCTGCGGTTTGGTCTCTCCTCTACACCGAGGGCGTCAAACTGATGAGCCTGCGTCACGCCGAGGCTTACACGCGGCTCTTCCCATCACTGGAGAAGCTGACCCTGCCTGCGGGTGCGGTGGATCTGACGCGCAACATTCCATCTAAGGACATCACCATGGTGTCCACCATGGCCACGCTGCTGGTGCGCGAGGATACGCATCCTGCGCTGATTGACCTGCTGCTCCAGGCGGCGACCGAGGTCAATGGCGGCCCGGGCATTTTTCAGAAACCGGGCCAGTTTCCCAATGCGACGCAGGTGGATTTCCAGCTTTCCAAGGAAGCAGAGCGCTATTACAAGTCGGGCAAACCCTTCCTGCAGCGCTACCTGCCTTTCTGGGCGGCGACGCTGATTGACCGCATGGTGGTGATGCTGGTGCCAATCCTGGCCCTCTTGATTCCCATCGTCAAGTTCGCGCCGGGACTCTACAATTGGCGGGTGCGCTCGCGCATCTTCCGGCGCTATGGAGAATTGAAGTTCCTGGAGACGGAAGTGGAACAGGAGCCCTTGAAATACTCCCGCGACGAATGGCTGAAGCGGCTCGAGGCCATCGAGCAGGATGTCAGTCGCATGTCCACACCGCTGGCCTTCTCCGACATGTTCTACACGCTGAAGGGCCATGTCGGCCTGGTGCGCGAAACCATACTGCGCAGAACCACCTGATTCAACCTACAGCTGGCGGATTTTTTCCAGCAGCGTCGTGGTCGAGTGCGTGTGGAGGAAGGGAATCGACACCACGCGTCCGCCTTCTGCCAGCACCTCTTTGGCGCCGACGATCAGTTCTGGCGCCCAGTCCCCACCCTTCACCAGTACATCTGGGCGGCAAGCAAGGATGGTTGCCAACGGCGTGTTCTCGCCGAACCAGGTGACCAGGGAAACACATTCGAGAGCGGCGATGAGCGCCATGCGGTCTTCCAGGCGATTCACCGGGCGGTCAGCGCCCTTGCCCAGGCGGCGCACGGAGTCATCCGAGTTGACGGCGACGATGAGACTGCCGCCCAGGCTTCTTGCCTGCGAAAGATAAGTGACATGGCCACGATGCAGGATGTCGAAACAGCCGTTGGTGAACACCACAGGGCGTGGCAGAGCGGCAGCACGAACGCCGAGCTCTTCTGGAAGACAAAGCTTGGCCTCGAATCCCGGGGGAGGAAAACTCACCTGGGCTGGCGCTACTTCTTCTCGCCGGCGTCAGCGGGCGGAGTGTTGGCCAATTTTTTCGCCTGTTCGTCGCTGATGATTTCGAAGACGCGCACCACCTTTTGCACGCCGCCGGTGGTGCGGGCGATTTCCGCCGCGTCATCCGCCTCGCGTTTGGTGACGATGCCCAGCAGATAAACGGTTCCGGCCTCGGTGATGACCTTGACGTGGTTGGCTGCGAACTTGTTGGCGTCGAGGAAGCGCGCCTTGACCTTGGTGGTGATGAAGGCGTCGTTGCTGCCGCTGGTCAGCGATGTGATGCCTGCGATTTGCAACTCGTTGCTGATGGCCTTGACGTTCGGCACGCCGCTGGCGATCTTCTCCGCTGCGGACTTGGTGGCGACATCCGGAACCTGGCCGATGAGCACCACGCTGCGACTGTAGCTGACCACGACGACGTTTGCGCTCTTGCCGAATTGCTCCTTGATGCGATTGGAGATGCGGACCTCGATGGCCTCATCGGTGAGATAGGTTTCTGCCGGACGGCGGTCTGCGGCCACCAGGGCTCCCGCGCCGACGCCGACGCCGACCGCGCCGAAGCAGCCGGTCAGGGCGGGAATCAATGCGGCCAAAAGTGTCCAGGTAGCGATTCGCTGCAGTTTCATGTGGGCTCTCCGAGTAATTGGGTGTCGATTCCGTCGCACAGGCAATGCAACGTCAGCAGATGGACCTCCTGGATGCGCGCTGTGCGCTCGGCCGGGACGCAGATATTCACATCATCCTCATTCAGCATGCCGGCCATCTTGCCGCCATCCTTGCCGGTCAGAATGATCACACGTATTTCCCGCTCATGGGCGGCATGGATTGCCTCGATCACATTTTGCGAGTTGCCCGAGGTCGAAATCGCCAGCAGCACATCTCTTGGCATGCCGAGTGCGCGCACCTGTTTGGCGAAGACATCCTCGAAGCGGTAATCGTTGGCGATCGAGGTCATCGTCGAACTGTCTGTGGTGAGGGCGAGCGCGGCCAGCGGCGGGCGCTCCATCTCGAAGCGGTTGACCAGTTCGGCGGCGAAGTGCTGTGCGTCCGCCGCGGAGCCGCCGTTGCCGCAGGCCATGATCTTGCCGTTGGCGAGCAGGCTATCCACCATCAGTTCGATGGCCTGCGCGATCGGAGCGGCCATGCTTTCCACGGCGGCGAGTTTGATCTGGGCACTTTCCTGGAAATGCTGGGTGACGCGGGCGACGAGATTCATGATTTATTGCAGGCGTTTGCTTGCCGCGATTCTAACAGAGGCGGTTCAGGCTTGGGCGTGGCAGGCGGTTTGTGACACCTCGTCAAAGAATGACATACACTTCGAGCAGAATGCGCTGCCAGGGATTCTTGTGATTGCGCAGGCGTGCGATTTTCGCCATGACCCGTCCGCCGCCGTCCATCTCTGCGGCAACGGCGCGGTTTTCGGCGCGCGGCAGATAGCCCAATTGCTGCCCGCGCCAGGAGACCCGCACGGCCTTGGCATCGAAGGAATTGTCAGGCTCGCGAGTGAGATCGAGTTTGTCGCCGACCTTGAGTTCGTCCCAGAGCGAGGCGCCGTCATGATATTGGAAGCCCGCCAGAGGCGAGCTCTGCACCAGAATGCGTATCGTCTGGGCGCGGGCGGGCAAGCCCGTTGTGATAAACGCCAAGATCAAAAGCAGGCTAGGCAAACGCATTCCTGATCCATTCGAGATGGGCTTCATCGAGGCCGTCCATCAGCACGGCATCGAAACGGCAGGGCACTTCCGGCTTCCCCGCGAGATAATGCCGTGCGGCAAGAATGAGGCGGTGCCGCTTGGCAAGGGTGATGCTCTCGGCGGCGCCGCCATAATCATGGCCAGTGCGCAGCCTGACCTCGACGAATATCAGGGTCCGGCCATCCTGGCATATGAGATCGATCTCGCCGCCGCGTACCCGCCAATTGCGTTCGAGCACGGTTAAACCGCGCCGCGTCAGATAGGTTTCGGCAATTGCCTCGGCCGCCGCGCCTTTTCCTGGTGCTACTTGCATGGCGGGACGGCGGGCCTGACAATGCGCGGCAGGAGCTTGTGAAGCATCTCGGAACGAGGCATGTGATGGAAGCGCAGACACTTAGGACATCGGCATTATATGTCGTGGCGACGCCGCTCGGGAATCTGGGCGACATCACACTGCGCGCCCTCGACGTTCTCCGTGCCGCCGATGCCATTGCCTGCGAGGACACGCGCCACACCCGTCGGCTGCTGGACCACTACGACATCCGTGCGCCGCTGTTCGCCCTGCATGAGCACAACGAGGCGGCGGCGGCGGAAAAGTTGCTGGCACTTCTGGCGGACGGCAAGCGCGTGGCGCTGGTCTCGGATGCCGGTACGCCCGGCGTCTCAGATCCCGGGGCGAGGGCGGTGGCCGCAGTGCGAGCCGCCGGTCATGCGGTGATCCCGCTGCCCGGCGCCAACGCGGCGATTGCCGCGCTCTCGGCTTCAGGCCTGGCAGACGCGCATTTTCTGTTCTATGGATTTCTGCCGGCAAAGCTTGCGGCACGGCGGCAGGCGATAGAGGCATTGCAGCCGATTGCCGCGGCACTGGTGTTCTACGAGGCGCCGCACCGCATCGCCGAGACCTTGAGCGATCTTGCCCTGCTTCTCGAACCGGAGCGTGAACTCGTGGTCGCGCGAGAACTGACCAAGCTGTTCGAAGAGATCGCGCGCATGCCGCTAAGAGAGGGGCCGGCCTGGCTCGCCGCCGACCCCAACCGCTGTCGTGGCGAATTCGTGCTGCTCGTCTCGGCACCGCCGCCGGCCGCAGATCTGCCGCATGAGGCCATTCGCACCCTGAAACTGCTGCTGGCTGAACTGCCCTTGAAGCAGGCGGTCAGGCTTGCTGCCGAGATCAGCGGCGAGCCCAGGAACTCGCTCTATGAGCGGGCGCTGGCGCTGAAAAACGAAGCGCTATAATTGCGTCAACATGCAAACCATTACAATCACCCGCCCCGACGACTGGCACCTGCATTTGCGCGACGGGCCGGCGCTGGCGGCGGTACTGCCCGACACGGCGCGCCGCTTTGCCCGTGCGATCATCATGCCCAACCTGAAGCCGCCGGTAACGACGGTGGGGTTGGCAGCCGCCTACCGCGCGCGCATCGTCGCGGCCTTGCCGGAGGGAATGACATTCGAGCCGCTGATGACCTTGTATCTCACCGACGATACGACGCCGGAAGAGATCAGCCGGGCCCGGACAAGCGGCTTCGTGCACGCGGTGAAACTCTATCCCGCCGGGGCAACGACGAACTCTGCTGCCGGCGTCAGCGATCTTGGCAAATGCCGCGCGACCTTGGCGCGTATGGAACAGCTGGGCCTGCCGCTCCTGATGCATGGCGAGGTGACAGACCCGGCCGTGGATATATTCGACCGCGAGGCGGTGTTCATCGAGCGCGTGGCCCTGCCGCTGCAGAAGGACTTTCCGAATCTGCGTCTGGTCTTCGAACACATCACGACGCAGGAGGCGGTTGAGTTCGTGCAAGCTGCCGGTGCCAATGTTGCGGCGACGATCACCGCGCATCACCTGCTCTACAATAGAAATAGGCTTTTCAATGGCGGCATACGCCCGCACTATTACTGCCTGCCCGTATTGAAACGCGAGCGGCATCGCCAGGCCTTGCTGGCCGCGGCGACATCCGGCAATGCCAAGTTTTTTCTTGGCACAGACTCTGCACCGCATGCCAGGAGCACCAAGGAGGCTGACTGCGGCTGCGCCGGCTGCTACACGGCGGGCGCCGGTATAGAACTCTACGCCGAGGCTTTCTCGGAGGCAGGCCGGCTTGACCGGCTGGAAGGCTTCGCCAGTTTCTTCGGTGCCGATTTTTACCGACTGCCGCGCAACCTTGGCACCCTCACTCTGGTTGCGGATGACTGGGAGATGCCGGCTCTCCAACCTTTTGTTGCTGAAGATCCGCTGGTGCCCTTGCGTGCCGGCGAGGTGATTTCTTGGAGGCTAATGACATGAAACTGATAACCGCCGCTTTGTTAGCAGCACTGCTCACCGGTTGCGGCAGCAGCGATACCGCTTCTTACCTGATCGATGGCGCCGATCTTAGCCTGACGCTGGTGCGCAACCAGACCTACGCCTGGAGCGAGGATCGGGAGCTCGAACTGGTGACCACGCACAAGCCTGATTGCATGCGCCGTAACCCGCTGAAGCCGGCAGCAGACGCGGGTTTCAAGTTGGAAGTGTTCCGCGCCCTGGAGGGGGGGTACATCCTCAAACAAGGCAACAACTGGTATGTCACCGAATCCGGCAAGTGTCAGTTGCAGCAGTTCAAGACGCCGCCGGTGGAGCCTGGCGATCTGCTCGGCGCCTTCGTGATCAAGGATCAGCGGCTGCAGTTTGTCGCCGCGCCGAGGCCACCCGCCGCCGCTCCCGAAGTTCAGGGAACCCCCGCCATCGCTGCTCCCGCGGCAAGGTGAGCGTGCCGTCCTTCGCCGGACAAATTCTCTATGAGCCTCTGGCGCACTGGCTATCAGCCCTGTCAGGCGATGGCGAGCCGCTTGGCCTGGATGTTCTCAATGGCCTCGCCCTTGGGGTCACGAGCGGCAGTGGTGCCCCATTGCGCTTCGTCGTTCCCGGCGGCAGCGGCCTGTCCTACGAAGAGCGCATCTACTGGCTGGGCCAGGTGGCAACGCGTCCAGGCAACTGGCACGACTTTTTCAATGCCCTGGTCTGGTTGGCCTATCCAAGGACCAAGGCGGCCCTCAATGCCCACCACCATCGCGCGCTGGCGTCTGCTGTCGCCGGGACGACAGGCAGGGGATTGATGCGGGATGCCCTGACGCAATTCGACGAATGCGGCGTGGCCGTGGTGTCGTCGAGTCTGACTCTCTGGGAAGACATACGCGGCCACCGCTGGAAGGATGTGTTTTGGACGCGCCGCGCAGAGACCCTGAAGAGCTTGCGCGTGTTCGTCTTTGGCCATGCCAGCTATGATTTGCTGCGCACGCCCTACATCGGCCTGTGCGGCAAGGCGATGTTTTTTCACGTCGAGCACGACTGGTTGTCGCTGCCCAGAGTGGAGCAACTCCATGACGTCGATGTGCGCATGGCGCAACGCTTCTCGGGCGAGTTCTCTGCGCGTCCCCGCGACTTTCAGCCCTTGCCGCTGCTCGGTATACCGGGAGTCACTCCCGACAACGAGTTTCCAGCCTACTACGACGACACGCGACAATTCCGGCCGCTGCGGCTGGTGCAGCTGTAGGTCGGGCTTTAGCCCGACAAAGAAGCCGAATTGCGGGTTTGCGGGGCCCCTCTCGATTACAATCCCCCCCCGGAAGTCCGCCAGGCCTGCTCTGCAGGCACAAGCGCCCTGGGTTGTCGCCGGGTACTGACTCCCCGGCGACAACTGCGGGTACTAGGCCGCCGCCGAAGCTAGATTTCGGACCACCCATTTCAGTTACAATCTCCCCCGGAAGTCCGCTAGGCAGCCGCTGGGCGCGCAAGCGCCTGGAGGAAAGTCCGGGCCCCGCAGAGCAGGATGCCGGCTAACGGCCGGGCGCTATAAGCCGAGGCTAACGCTTTGGCCCAAGGCGACGGAAAGTGCAACAGAAAGATACCGCCGATGGCCTGGGACTTCGCCGCCGCAAGGAGGCAAAGTCCCTTTAGGAGAGTAGGGTCTCTGAAGACTTCCGCAAGGAAGTCGGAAGGCACCTGAAGCTCCGGGATCAGGCAAGGGTGAAATGGTGGCGCGCCGCAAGGCGCGTCGGTGTCGCGCAAGCGGTGCCGAGGTAAGAGCTCACCGCGGACGTGGTAACACGGACGGCACGGCAAACCCCATCCGGGGCAAGGCCAAATAGGGAAGCGATAGCGTGGCTCGCGCTGCTTCCGGGTAGGCTGCTAGAGCCCGTCGGTAACGGCGGGCCCAGAGGAATGGCTGCCCACGACAGAACCCGGCTTATCGGCGGACTTCCAACTGCCTTTTGCAGGTCTGCAGTTCTCCCATCGCAATAAACCTCATAAATTACTTTCGGTTGTTGTGCTATCTCTATTGTTTTTACAGGGATATTTTTATTGCACTGCAATTGCAGATAAGTGCTTGTCTGGACAAGAAAAAACCTGATTTGTCCTTGACCCTGCCTATAAAATCCTCTACAGTGGGAAGAAGTGGGGAAATGTGGGAAATGACCACAATAAAGGGGAGTGCATGTTCCAGGGGGCGGCAGCGCTAAATCTCGATGCCAAGGGACGCATGGCGATCCCGGCCCGGCATCGCGATGCCTTGCTGACCCAGACGGGTCTGGTTCTGACCGCGCATCCGCATCGCTGTCTGCTGCTTTATCCCGCCCCGGCGTGGGAACCCATACGCGCCAAGATTCTTGCCGCCCCCAGCCTCGAAACCCAGTCCGCCATGCTGCGCCGCCTGTTGGTCGGCTTCGCCGTCGATTCCGAGATGGATGCCGCCGGCCGCCTGCTGGTGCCGCCGGAACTTCGGCAATACGCGGCGCTGGAGAAGCAGGTTTGGCTGGTCGGGCAGGGCAGTCATTTCGAAATCTGGAGCGAAGCGGGCTGGCGCGAGCAGCAGGAGGCGATTTTCGCCCTCGGCGACAAGCTGTTGCCGCCCGGCCTGGAGAATCTGACGTTGTGAGCGGGGGTGTCCCCGGGGTGCATCTGAGCGTACTGCTGCAGGAGGCGGTTCTGGCACTGGCAGTGAAACCCGGAGGGGTTTATGTCGATGCCACCTTCGGCCGCGGCGGTCATAGCCGGGAAATACTGGCGCGTCTTGGGCCGCAGGGCAGGTTGCTGGCGCTGGATCGCGATCCGGCGGCGATTGAGGCGGGGCAGACGATTGTCGATGGGCGTTTTGTCCTGATCCATGCCTCCTTCGCCCACATCGGCACGGTTTTGGATGGGTTGGGCATTCATGAGTTGGATGGGGTGTTGCTGGATCTGGGCATGTCGTCGCCGCAGTTGGACGAAGCGGAGCGCGGTTTTAGTTTCCGTTACGACGCGCCGCTGGACATGAGGATGGATACGAGCCGGGGTGAAACTGCCGCGGAATGGCTGGAGCAGGCTGAACAAGCCGAAATAGAAAGGGTGGTTAGAGATTATGGCGAAGAACGGTTTGCTCATGCGATTGCAGAGGCGGTTGTTGCTTTTAGGCGCGAACACCGTATTTCAACCACGCGACAATTTGCCACGCTCGTGGAAAAGGCCGTCCGCACACGCGAGCCGGGCAAACATCCGGCGACGCGCAGCTTTCAGGCTTTACGGATTCACATCAATCAGGAACTTGAGGAGTTGTCGCTAGCGCTGCCGGTATGCGCGGCGCGGCTTGTCCCGGGAGGCCGGCTGGTGGTGATTAGTTTTCACTCGCTCGAAGACCGCATCGTCAAGCGCTTCCTGCGCGGAGAGTCGCAGCCGCCGCGCCTGCCGGCACGGCTGCCGGTACGCGATGCAGAACGGCCTCAACCCATGCTGCGTCTGGTCGGTCGGGCGCACCGCGCCAGCACTGCCGAGATTGCTGCCAACCCGCGTGCCAGGAGTGCGGTGATGCGCGTGGCGGAGAGGGCATGATGGCGCGGGTCAGCCTGATCCTGTTATTGCTGGCACTCGTCTCGGCGCTCGCCACGGTGTCTTCCAACCATCGCGCGCGAAACCTGTTCACGGAGCTTGAGCGCGAGCAGACGCGGATGCGCGGCCTCGAAGTGGAGTGGGGACAATTGCAACTGGAGCAAAGCACCTGGGCCGGACATGCCCGGGTCGAGAAAATCGCCCGCGACAAGCTGAAAATGAAATCGCCGGCCGCGGGTCAAATCGTTTCCATCGAAGCCGGGAAATGAAGTTCGCGAACAGTCCACTCCTCTCGCAACGTCTGCCTGCCTGGCGCGCGCGCCTGCTGCTGCTCGGCTTGCTGTCCGGATTCGCCGCGCTGGCGGGTTGGGCGCTCTATCTGCAAGGCTTCAACAGCGGCTTCCTGCAGGAGAAGGGCGCCTCGCGCTATTCCCGGGTGATCGAACTGTCGGCGACGCGCGGCCGCATCCTGGATCGTCATGGCGATGCCCAGGCGGTGTCGACGCCGGTGAAGTCCATCTGGGCCATCCCCGAGGATGCCAAGCTGCAGCCGGCGCAGGCGCGTGCGCTGGCCGGGCTTCTCGAGATGGATGTGCGCGAGTTGAATCGCAAGCTTTCCGGCGAGCGCGATTTCGTCTTCGTCAAACGGCAGATTTCCCCTGACGTGGCCGACAAGGTGGCCGCACTCAACCTGCCGGGTATCCACGAGCAGCGAGAATACCGCCGCTATTACCCTTCCGCGGAAGTGACCGCCCATGTCCTGGGATTCACCGGGGCGGAAGACGTCGGCCAGGAAGGCGTGGAGTTGGCCTTCGAGTCCACCCTCGCCGGCAAGCCCGGCAGCCGCCGCGTCATCAAGGACAGGCGCGGCCAGGTGGTCGAGGATGTCGAGTCCATACGCGCTCCGCAGGAGGGCAAGGATGTATTGCTGGCGCTCGATTCCAAGATCCAGTATCTGGCCTACACCCATCTGCGTCAGGTGATTGCCGAGTACAAGGCCAAGGCCGGCAGCATGGTGGTGTTGGACGCAAAGAGCGGCGAAGTGCTGGCACTGGTCAATCTGCCCACCTATAACCCGAATAACCGCGTCAAGCTGGCCGGAGCGCAACTCAGAAACCGCGTGCTGACAGACACCTTCGAGCCCGGGTCGACGATGAAGCCATTTACGATCGGCTTAGCATTGGACAAGGGCAAGTTCCGCTTCGATACCCTGATCCAGACTGCGCCCGGCCGGCTCACCATAGGCAGCGCGACCATCCATGATGCCCATATGAGCGGCATGTTGACGGTGGCACAGGTGATCCAGAAATCGTCCAATATCGGCGCGGCGAAAATAGCCCTGACCTTCCAGCCCGAGCAAATGTGGTCCATGTTCGACAGTCTCGGCTTTGGCAGCGCCCTCAAGCTCGGTTTTCCGGGCGAAGTCAATGGCAGGTTGCGGCCGTTCAAGAACTGGCATCCCATCGAGCAGGCCACCATGGCCTATGGCCACGGCATCTCGGTGACGCTGATGCAGCTGGCTCATGCCTATCTCGTTTTTGCCCGCGACGGCGATCTGGTGCCGCTGTCGCTGACGAAACTCGATTCCTTGCCGCCCTCCGGCAAGCCGGTGTTCTCCGAGCAAACCGCGCACGAGGTGAGAGCGATGCTGGAAATGGTGGTCCAGCCCGGCGGCACCGCACCCAAGGCGCGAATAGACGGCTATCGGGTCGCCGGCAAGACTGGTACCTCGCACAAGCTCGAGTTCGGCGCCTATGTGAACAAATATGTCGCCTCCTTCGTCGGCTTCGCTCCTGCCTCGGACCCGCGTCTGTTGATCGCGGTGATGGTCGATGAACCCTCGGTCGGCAGCTACTATGGCGGCGACGTGGCAGCGCCGCTATTCGCCAAGGTAATGGCGGCCAGCCTGCGCGCTCTTGGCGTGCCCTTCGATGCGCCGCTCAATGGATTGCAGGTAGCGAACCAGGATGCACCAGTGATCCGGGAGGGGATATGAGCGCCGCAGAAGGAATCCTCGGCGAACTCAAGAGGCAAGGTGTCAGCGCGACGGGTTTGTCCGCCGACTCGCGCAGCCTCCTTCCGGGAGAAGTCTTTCTGGCCATGACCGGACTGAAACACGATGGCCGTGCCTCGATCCAGGAGGCGGTGGCGAGGGGCGCTGTCGCTGTGTTGTGGGAGAGTGAAGGCATTGCGCGTGTCCCGCAGATCACCGTGCCCAACCTGGGCATTTCTCGCCTGCAAGCGCTCTCGGGCGAAATCGCCCGTCTCGTTTATGGCGATCCTTCCGGAAAGCTGTGGATGGTGGGCGTCACCGGTACCAATGGCAAGACTTCGGTGAGCCAGTGGATCGCCCAGGCTTTCACCCTGCTCGGCAAACCCTGCGCCGTGATCGGTACCCTGGGCAACGGCTTTCCCGGAAAACTGCAGGACAGCCCCAACACCACGCCCGATGCCGTCACCCTGCAACGAGAGCTGGCGGGTTTCGTCGCCGCAGATGCCATGGCCTGCGCCATGGAGGTCTCCTCCATCGGCCTGGCCCAGGGGCGGGTCGCCGAGGTGGCCTTCGATGTCGCGGCATTCACCAATCTCACCCGCGACCATCTCGAGTACCACGGCAACATGGAAGCCTACGGCACCGCAAAGAAACAACTCTTTGCCATGGCCGGCATTGCCGTCATCAATCTCGACGATCCTTTTGGCGCCAGGCTTTGTGCCGAACTGGCTGACGGCGTGCGCTGCATAGGCTACACGCTGCGTGATGCTGCCAGTCTGGCGGGGCAGGCAGACGAGATTGTCGCTGCCGAAGATCTCGTCGTCAGCGGCAAAGGTCTTGCCTTCAACATTCGCACGCTGGAAGGCCAGGCGCGCATCGAGGCGCGAATTGAGGTTCCTTTGCTCGGCCGCTTCAACGCCGCCAATCTGCTCGCGGTGCTGGGCGTCCTGCTGGCCTCGGGCATTGATCTCGAGCGGGCGGCAAGTGTGCTCCCCGTCCTGACGCCGCCCCCAGGCAGGATGCAGGCTGCGGCTGCAGGGCAGGGTGAACCGCTGGTGGTCATCGATTACGCCCACTCTCCCGATGCCCTGGAGCAGGCGCTCGCCACCCTGGCAGAGATCGCAACGGCGCGCGGCGGCAAAATTATTTGTCTCTTTGGCTGTGGCGGCGAGCGTGATTCAGGCAAGCGTCCCTTGATGGGGAGAGTGGCCGAACTATTGGCTGACCGAGTCCTGCTCACCAACGACAATCCGCGCGGCGAGGATCCGCAGGCCATCATCGAGGACATTTTGCGCGGCACTCGCGGCAAGGCGTCGGTCGAGCCGGACCGGGCCACTGCGATCCGCAGAGTGGTCATGGACGCCGCGGCAAACGATGTCGTGTTGGTCGCAGGCAAGGGGCATGAGCACTATCAGGAAATCGCCGGCCGGCGTCTGCCCTTCTCCGACCTGGAGCAGGCGCGGTCTGCGCTCTCCGCCTGGAGGGCTGCCGCATGATGGCGTTCATGGAAGCGGCGCAGGCCACCGGCGGTCAAGTGGTCAATGGCGGAAGCGGTGAAGGCGTTTTCGTCGGGATATCCACCGATAGCCGGAGCATAGCTGCAGGCGAGTTGTTTGTCGCGCTGCGCGGGGAGCGCTTCGATGGCCATGATTATGTCGTGGCTGCGCTCGCGCGAGGTGCAGCGGCGGCCCTGGTCGATGCTTCCTGGGTGAAGCAGCATGAGGACCTGGCCAATACGCTGCCGCTTGTGGTCACCGCCGACACCCGCCTTGCATTGGGCGAGCTTGCCCGCAACTGGCGCGGGCGTTTCGCTGTACCCCTGATCGCCATTACGGGAAGCAACGGCAAGACCACGGTCAAGGAAATGTGCGCCGCCATACTCAGGGAACAGGCGAGACGGGATGGCTACGATCCGGAACTTGCCGTGCTGGCGACTTCCGGAAATCTCAACAACGATATCGGCATGCCATTGATGCTGCTGCGCCTGCGTCTTGTCCATCGCGTCGCTGTCATCGAGATGGGCATGAATCATTCCGGCGAGATTTCCTATCTGACCGACATTGCGAAGCCCACCGTGGCCGTGGTGAACAATGCCCAGCGCGCCCATCTGGCCGGCCTCGGCGGCCTGGGCGAAGTGGCCAGCGCCAAGGGGGAAATTTTCGCGGGATTGCGCGATGGTGGAATTGCAGTCATCAATGCCGATGACGCCCATGCCGCACTGTGGCGGCAACTGGCAGGCAATCATCCTGTGGTCGGCTTCGGCCTGGAGGCTTCTTCTGACGTCAGCGGCAGATATACCGCCCAAGCCTTCGGCGGCGTCCTTGAACTCATGACGTTACAAGGGGAAAGAGCCGTCCAACTGAAGGTGCCGGGGCGGCACAACGCCATGAACGCTCTTGCGGCGACTGCGGCATGCCTCGCCGTCGGGACTGATCTCGATGCGGTAGTGGCGGCGCTGGAAAATTACTCCGGGGTCAAGGGCAGGCTGCAATGCCTGCCTGCACAGAATGGCGCATCCCTGATCGATGACAGCTACAACGCTAATCCAGACTCCGTGTGCGCCGCCATCGACGTTCTTGCCGCCTTGCCGGGCAAGAAGATCCTGGTTCTCGGCGACATGGGCGAGGTGGGCGAGGCGGCGGCGCAGATCCATGACGAGATCGGCGGCTACGCCAAGAGTATGGGGCTGGATAGGCTGCTGGCTCTGGGCGAGCATGCCGCCACGGCGGCAAGAAACTTCGGCGGCGGCGGCGCTCATTTCAAGAGCGTGGGTTCGCTGCTCGAGGCCTTGCGGCCGCTGCTCGACCGCGAGACGACGATTCTGGTCAAGGGTTCGCGTTTCATGAAAATGGAACGCGTGGCAGAGGCCATCGCGGAGAAATGAAAGGGGAATTCCAGTGCTGCTAGAACTTGCCCTATGGTTGGGAAAAGACATCCGCGCCTTCAATGTCTTCGGCTATATCACGCTGCGCGCAGTGCTGGCGACATTGACCGCGCTGCTCATTTCCTTCCTGTTCGGACCGATGGTAATCCGCTGGCTCACCGCCAAGAAAATAGGTCAGTCTGTGCGCGACGACGGCCCGCAGACTCATCTGGTCAAGGCGGGCACGCCGACCATGGGCGGTGCGCTGATCCTCATCTCGATGGCGGTGACCACTCTTCTGTGGAGCGATCTTTCCAATCGCTTCATCTGGATCGTGCTGGTGGTGACCTTGGGCTTCGGCGTGATCGGCTGGATCGACGACTGGCGCAAAGTGGTGCAGAAAAATCCCAAAGGGCTTCCTGCCAGGACAAAGTTTTTCTGGCAATCGATGATAGGCCTGGTCGCCGCCGTTTATCTCGCCTTCTCGGTTTCGGCGCCCGACAATGCCCGCTTCATAGATCTCTTCTGGGCCTGGGTGCAAAGCGGCTTCAATATCAACCTGCCGCCCAAGGCCGACCTCATCGTGCCCTTCTTCAAAAGCGTGTCCTATCCTCTGGGCGTATTCGGCTTCATCGCGCTCACCTTTTGTGTCATCGTCGGCAGTAGCAATGCGGTGAATCTCACCGACGGACTCGATGGCCTGGCTATCCTGCCGACGGTGATGGTTGGCTCCGCGCTGGGCATTTTCGCTTATGTCGCCGGTCATGCCGGCTATTCGAAGTACCTGCTCCTGCCCTATATCCCCGGAGCGGGCGAACTCGTGGTTTTCTGTGGTGCGCTGGCGGGGGCGGGCTTGGGCTTCCTCTGGTTCAATGCCTACCCGGCCGAAGTGTTCATGGGTGATGTCGGCGCGCTGGCGCTCGGCGCCGCCCTGGGCACGGTGGCGGTGATCGTGCGCCAGGAGATCGTGCTGTTCATCATGGGCGGCGTGTTCGTCGCGGAAACGCTTTCGGTGATGGTGCAGGTGCTCTATTTCAAGTGGTCTGGCGGCAAGCGCATTTTCCGCATGGCACCCCTCCATCATCACTACGAACTCTCCGGCTGGAAGGAAACGCAAGTGGTCGTGCGCTTCTGGATCATCAC
>CAIYYX010000243.1 GCA_903930535.1 uncultured Sterolibacterium sp.
TATGCGTGTCGGGATCTACAAGGGACTCGGGACACCATTCCCGCTTCGCGCCGTTCCGGTCTTCTTCGGACTACCTTGGATTACTTTCTGGTGCCGGGAGGGGGACTCGAACCCCCACACCTTGCGGCGGCGGATTTTGAGTCCGCTGCGTCTACCGATTCCGCCATCCCGGCCAGGAGGCTCAAGTTTGCCGGTTCGCGTAGAATGGCGGCCGCACTCACTTGAGCTTGCGAACGCGCATTATCCGCGAATTACCGAGCCGCTTCAACCGATGTCTCTCACCCTAGCCAATTTCAACTACGCCCTGCCGCCCGAGCTGATCGCCCAGGCGCCTCTGCCGGATCGCAGCGCGAGCCGTCTGCTGGCCGTCAATGGCGGCCAGCTAGCTGATCGAGGCTTCACCGATTTGACTGAACTTCTGGCGCCGGGCGACCTTCTGGTGATGAACGACACGCGCGTGCTGCACGCGCGGCTATTCGGCATCAAGGACAGCGGCGGGCGGGTCGAGGTGCTGGTCGAGCGGCTCCCCGGAGGACAAGAAATGCTGGCCCAGGTGCGCGCCAGCAAGCCGCCCAGACCCGGTTCGACCATCCGTCTGGAAGATGTTTTCGAGGTACAGGTGATGGCGCGCGAAGGCGAGTTCTATCGGCTACGTGTGAATGATGAAACTCCGATCATGCAACTTCTGGAGCACCACGGCCGCCTGCCGCTGCCGCCCTATATCGATCGCGCGGCACAGGATGCCGACGAATCCCGCTACCAGACTGTATTCGCCAAGGAACAGGGTTCGGTCGCGGCGCCCACTGCCGGCCTGCATTTCGACGTGGCCCTGTTAGCAGCCCTGTCCGCGCGCGGCTGTGCGCTGGCCACAGTGACGCTCCATGTCGGCGCCGGCACTTTTCAGCCTGTGCGCATCCAGAATCTCTCGGCGCATCGCATGCACAGGGAACGCTACTGGCTGCCGCAGGAGACCGTGGATGCCATCGCTGCGGCCAAGTCACGCGGCAGCCGCGTCGTGGCGGTCGGAACGACGACCTTGAGAACGCTGGAGTCCGCTGCGTTGCAAGGTGAGTTGCAAGCCTGCGCAGGCGAGACTGATCTCTTCATCCTGCCCGGCTTCAATTTCCGCGTGGTCGATGCGCTCATCACCAATTTCCACCTGCCCGAGTCGACGCTGTTGATGCTGGTGTCGGCCTTCGCCGGCCCGGGGAACATCCGCAGCGCCTACGCCCACGCCATCGCCCATGGCTACCGCTTCTTCAGCTACGGGGATGCGATGTTCATCAACAGGCTAGAGCCCGTAGTTGCCCCAGGGGCCACCCAGGGCTCTTGTACCAGCGAAGCAGGTGCAGGCTCATGAAGTTTGAGCATCTTCACAGCTCGGGCGTGGCCCGCCGCGGCCGCCTGACGCTGGCCCACGGCGTCGTGGACACGCCGGCCTTCATGCCGGTGGGCACCTACGGCACGGTCAAGGCGATGCTGCCGCACGAAATACATGAGGTCGGTGCGCAGATTCTGCTCGGCAATACCTTCCACCTCTGGCTGCGGCCCGGCCTCGAAGTCATCGCAGCACACGGCGGGCTGCACCATTTCATGGGCTGGGACGGGCCGATACTCACCGACTCGGGCGGCTTCCAGGTGTTCTCCCTGGATGCGCTAAGGAAAATCACCGAGGAGGGCGTGAAGTTTTCTTCGCCCATCAATGGCGACAAGCTTTTTCTGACGCCAGAGGAATCCATGCGCATCCAGCATGTGCTCGACTCTGACATCGCGATGATCTTCGACGAGTGCACGCCCTATCCGGCAAGCGAACAGGAGGCCGATGAGTCGATGCGCTTGTCGCTGCGCTGGGCAAAACGCTCCCGCAATGAACACGACCGCCTGCAGAATCACAATGCGCTCTTCGGCATCGTCCAGGGCGGCATGTATGAGCGGCTGCGCGATGACTCCCTGGCGGCCCTGCTGGAGTTAGGCTTCGACGGCTATGCCATCGGCGGTCTCTCCGTCGGCGAACCCAAGGAGGACATGGCGCGCATCCTCGCCCATGTCGCGCCCAGGCTGCCGCAGGACAAGCCGCGCTATCTGATGGGAGTGGGCACGCCCGAGGACCTGGTATTCGCGGTGAGACATGGCATGGACATGTTCGACTGCGTCATGCCGACCCGCAATGCCAGGAACGGCTGGTTATTCACCCGTCACGGCGACGTCAAGATCAAGAACGCGCAATACAGGAACGACCTCAAGCCACTGGATGAAACCTGCGAGTGCCACACCTGCCGGAACTTTTCCCGCGCCTATCTGCACCACCTGCATCGCGCCCGCGAGATTCTTGGCGCGCGCCTCAACACCTTCCACAACCTCTTCTACTATCAGACGCTGATGCGCGAATTGCGCGAGGCGATCGCGGCAGATCGCCTCGATTCCCATTTGGCCGAATTCCATCGGTTGCGCGCCGGTGGCTGATATAATGTGCCGCTTTAATTGACGGGAGTCTAATGTGCTGATTTCAAATGCCTATGCGCAAGCCGCCGCTGCCAACGATCCGATGAGCACGCTGACCGGACTCTTGCCCATCATCCTGATGTTCGTCGTCCTCTGGTTCATGATGATCCGTCCGCAGATGAAACGCGCCAAGGAACAAAAGGCGATGGTTGCGGCGCTTAGCAAGGGCGACGAGGTCATCAGTCAGAGCGGCATCGCCGGACGCATCACCAAGGTCGGCGACAACTATGTCACCATTGAGATCGCCGAAAACGTCGAAGTCGTCATGCTCAAGCCGTCCATTGCCAACATCCTGCCCAAGGGCACGCTGAAGACCCTGCCCTAATCCTGGCGGAGGAGCCCTGCTCCTCCCCATCACATCGCACCTCATCGCCCTATGAACCGTTATCCCCTCTGGAAGAACGCCCTCATCGCCGTCATTCTCGTGCTGGGCCTGCTCTACACCCTGCCGAACTTCTTCGGCGAAGCGCCGGCGGTGCAAGTCTCCAGCGTCAAGGCGACGATCAAGATCGATCCCCAGTTACTGGTCCGCGTCGAAGACACGCTAAAGGCCATGGGCGTCACCCACGACGGCCTGTTCTCGGACGCCAACAGCATCCGTGTGCGCCTGAAGGACGGCGACACCCAGTTGAAGGCCAAGGACGCTCTGGAGAAGACGCTCAATCCCGTCGCCTCGGACGCCTCCTACAGCGTCGCGCTGAATCTGCTCTCGAGCTCGCCGCAATGGCTGACCAATCTGCACGCGCTGCCGATGTATCTCGGCCTGGATCTGCGCGGCGGCGTGCATTTCCTGCTGCAAGTCGACATGAAGGGCGCGCTGACCAAGCGGCTCGACGGCACCGCGGCCGATCTGCGCACCCTGTTGCGCGACAAGGACCTGCGCCATACCGGCATCAACCGCGAGGGCAACAATGTCGTCATCAAGTTCCGCGATGAGCAAACGCGCGACAAGGCGCGCGACCTGTTGAACGACAACCAACCCGATCTCACCATTACCGCCGGCCAGGATGGCGCCACCTTCACCCTGACAGGGGTTCTCAAGCCCGCGGCCGAGAAGCGCATCCAGGATTTCGCCCTGAAGCAGAACATCACCACGCTGCACAACCGCATCAACGAACTCGGCGTCTCCGAGCCGGTGATCCAGCAGCAGGGTGCCGACCGCATCGTCGTGGAACTCCCCGGCGTGCAGGATACCGCCAAGGCCAAGGACATCCTCGGGCGCACCGCATCGCTGGAAGTGCGCATGGTGGACGACGAGAACAGCGCCAACGCGGCGGTGATGGCTCAGGCTTTGCACGGCCAGCCGCCGGTGGGGACGGACGTGTATAACGAACGCGGCGGCCGGCCGCTCCTGGTGAGGAAGCAGGTGGTACTGACCGGCGACCGACTGGTCGACGCTCAGGCCGGCTTCGACAACCAGACCCACGAGCCCACAGTAAACCTGACGCTGGACTCGGCAGGCGCGCGCATCTTCAAGGACGTCACGCGCGACAACGTCGGCAAACGCATGGCCATTCTGCTGATAGAGAAAGGCAAGGGCGAAGTCGTCACGGCCCCGGTGATCCGCTCGGAAATCGGCGGCGGCCGCGTCCAGATCTCCGGCCGCATGAGCACCACCGAAGCCAGCGACACCGCCCTGCTGCTGCGTGCAGGCAGCCTGGCCGCGCCCATGGACATCATCGAGGAGCGCACCATCGGCCCCAGCCTTGGCGCAGAGAACATCGAGAAGGGCTTCCACTCGACGATCTGGGGTTTCGCCGCGATCGCCGTCTTCATGAGCCTCTACTACCTGCTCTTCGGCCTGGTCTCGGTGGTGGCGCTAGCCTCCAACGTGCTGCTGCTGTTCGCCCTGCTCTCGCTCTTGCAGGCGACCCTGACCTTGCCCGGCATCGCCGCCATCGCGCTCACCTAGGCATGGCGATCGACGCCAATGTACTGATCAACGAGCGCGTGCGCGAGGAACTCAGGAACGGAGAAACGCCGCAGGCTGCGATACGGGCCGGCTACGAGCGCGCCTGGGCAACCATTCTCGACTCCAACGTCACCACGCTGATCGCCGGCGTCGCCCTCCTGATCTTCGGCTCCGGACCGATACGCGGCTTCGCCGTGGTCCATGTGCTGGGCATCCTGACCTCGATCTTCAGTTCCGTGGTGATATCCCGGGGCTTCATCAATCTGATCTACGGCTCCCGCCGCCGCGTCGACAAGCTGTCGATCGGCCAGGTTTGGAAGCCCCAGACAAAATAAGGAACGGCCATGGAATTTTTCCGCATCAGGCAAGACATTCCCTTCATGCGCCATGCGCTGGTATTCAACATCATTTCATTGATTACCTTTCTTCTCGCCGTGGTGTTTCTGGTGACCAAGGGTCTGCATCTTTCCATCGAGTTCACCGGCGGCACGCTGATGGAAGTCTCCTACGCCGAGGCCCCCGAGGTCGAGAAAATCCGCAACCGCATGATTGCCGACGGCTTCGCCGATCCACAGGTGCAGAACTTCGGCAGCTCACGTGAACTCCTGATCCGCGTTCCCTTGGCCCGCGACGGCGACAGTTCGAAGGTGGCCGACCGCGTCATGATCTCGCTGCAGGCGGCGGCAGCCGGCAACGCGCCGCAAATGAAACGCGTCGAGTTCGTCGGCCCCCAGGTCGGCAAGGAACTGGCTTCGGACGGTGCGATGGCCCTGCTCCTGGTGGTGATAGGCATCGTCATCTATCTGGCGATCCGCTTCGAGTGGCGCTTCGCCATCTCGGCCATCATCGCCAATCTCCATGACGTCGTGATCATCCTGGGCTTCTTCGCCTTCTTCCAGTGGGAGTTCTCCCTGCCGGTCCTGGCCGCGGTGCTGGCCGTCCTCGGCTATTCGGTGAACGAGTCCGTGGTGGTGTTCGACCGGGTGCGCGAAACCTTCAGGAAGAAACGCGGCATGACCACGCCGCAGGTGCTGAACCACGCCATCACCAGCACTATTTCGCGCACCATCATCACCCATGGCTGCACCCAGATGATGGTCACCTCGATGCTGATCTTCGGCGGCCCGGCCCTGCATTACTTCGCCCTGGCGCTGACCATAGGCATTCTTTTCGGCATCTATTCCTCGGTACTCGTCGCCAGCCCTCTGGTGATGTGGCTGGGCGTCTCGCGCGCGCAATTCATCGTGGCGCCGAAGAAGGATCAGGAAGAGGCTGTCGTCTAGGGATTGCCACGGCCTTCGGCCTCGCAATGACCGGGAGTGGAGCGTCATTGCGAGCACAGCGAAGCAATCTTAGATTGCCGCGGCCTTCGGCCTCGCAATGACGAAGTTGTACTTAATCAGCGTTTCCCTAGGGATTGCCGCGGCCCTGCCGGCCTCGCAATGACAGTATCTACTCGACGGGCGGCAGCGTGCGCAGGTAAGCGATCAGCGCTTTGATGTCTTCCGGCAGGAGTTTGCTGGTCGTGTTGCGGATGACTTCTCCCATCGCTTCGGCGGGGACGTCGCCGTCAGCGGTGAGCCCCAAGGTCAGGAAGTCTTTCACTTCGCCATCAGTCTGTTTCTTCAGCCGCGTCGGCGTCAGGTTGGGAATGGTCTTGCCCTCGGGTCCCTTGCCGCCGGCGAGGTAGCGACTGGCAATCGGCCCGCCGAGGAAGTTGCGCGGCGTGTGGCATTCGCCACAATGGCCCAACGCCTGAGTGAGATAAGCGCCACGATTGACCGCGGGCGCGGCCTGGGAATCAGCGACGAACTCCCCCGGCGTGAAGAACAGCCACTTCCAGCCGGTGAGCAGAGGGCGCCAGCCGAAGAAAAACCCCAGGTCGTGTTCCTGGCTTGCGCGGGCGTGCGGCGGCAGCGCGCGCAGGAAGGCCCATATATCGCTCAGATCCTTGTCGGAAATTTTGGTGAATGACGGGTAGGGGAAGGCGGGAAAGTAATGGGCGCCGTCGGGCCTTATGCCGTGGCGCATCGCGCGCACGAAATCGGCCTCGCTCCAGCGGCCGATGCCGGCCTGCGGGTGAGGCGTGATATTCGGCCCATAGAATGTGCCGAAGGGCGTCGGCAGCGCGCGTCCGCCGGCGAACGGCACGGCCCCATCCTTGTTCTCGGTATGGCAGCCGACGCAACCGCCGGCCTTGACGAGGTATTCGCCCTGTTTGGCGTCCCCCTGCGCGCCGGCAGAGCCTGCGAAAGCGAAGAGCAGCGCGAGCGCGCCGGCGAAGAGGGGCTTGCTGACTTTCATCGTTTAAAGAAAGCCCCGCAGCACGGGGCTTTCGCTGTCGCTGTTACGGTTTCTGACGGAAATCGTCGTGACAACCGCCGCAGGTCTTGCCGACGCCGCCAATGGCCGCCTTGGTGGCCGCTTCATCGCTGCCCTTGCTGGCTGCGACGAGTTTGCCCACAGCGGCCTGAAGGTTTTCCCCGGCCTGCTTGAACTTGGCCGCGTCCGAGTATGCCGCCGGCAGGGTTGCGCTTTTCACATCCTTGGTGCTCGCGTCGAATCCGTCCCAAGGCATACGGGCGAGCGCATCCAGGAAACCGGCATTGCGCGCGACCACGGCGGCGTTGAAGGGGGCAGGGTTTTCGGGCCGAGCCATGGCACCCATGGGACCGAAGTACTTGCCCTGCAGGGTCATCGCAGCCTGGCGCTGTTTGACCAATACTTCCGGCTTGACCTGGGCAATAACGGTGGAAGACAAGACGATTGCGGTGAGGGCGACAACAATATGTTCGACTTTCATGGATTCTCCTCTTTGACGACATTAATGGGCACTCTACCCGTAATGCAAACAAGCCAGAGCTATGAATTATTCCGTCACGGTTGCAAATATCTGCTTGACGCGCAAAGTACGGGGTTCTTCCAGCAGTTTCAGCAGGCGGTCTATATTGCCATGCTTGCCCGGGTTGGCGCGCGCGTCAATGGCGATCTCTGCGTAGAGTTCCAGGCCCTTTTTAGCCGCCTCCGGCGTGATGGCGCCAAAGAGTTGCGCGAGATGATTATAGACGGCCAGGGAGCCCGCCTGACCCGGCTTGTTCTCTATCGTCGCGACCCATTCGTCGCCTGCGAAAAGTTGCAAGGCGGCGAGATGGGAGACCTTGGGCAGCGGCTTGAGATTTTCTGCGAATGTCATCGGTTCTTCTCGGTAGTTCGGATTTTAGCCCGATAAACACGTCGGGCTAAAGCCCGACCTACATGCTTGGCTGGCAAAGGTCTAAATTCTTTTCGCCAGTTCGGCGGCCAGGCCCAGGTAAGTCCAGGGCTTCATTTCCAGCAGCCGCGCCTTCTCATCTGCGGGAATGGCCAGACCTTTGACAAAAGCATGCAGGCCCTCCTCGGTGACGCCCTTGCCGCGCGTGAGTTCCTTCAGTTGCTCGTAGGGGTTGGCAACGCCGTAGCGGCGCATCACCGTCTGTACCGGCTCGGCGAGAACTTCCCAGCAGGCCGCGAGGTCGGCCTGGAGCTTTCCCGCATCGGCTTCCAGTTTGGCCATGCCGCGCAGACTGGAATCGTAGGCGAGGACGGCATAGCCTATGGCAACCCCCATATTGCGCAACACCGTGGAATCGGTCAGGTCGCGCTGCATGCGCGATACCGGCAGTTTCTCGGCGAGATGGCGGAGCAGGGCGTTGGCCAGACCGAGGTTTCCCTCGGAGTTTTCGAAGTCGATCGGATTGACCTTGTGCGGCATGGTCGAGGAGCCGATCTCGCCCGCGCGGGTCTTCTGCTTGAAATAGCCCAGCGAGATGTACTGCCAGAGGTCGCGATCGGCGTCGAGCAGCATGGTGTTGAAACGGGCGATGGCGTCGAAGAGTTCTGCCATGGCGTCATGCGGTTCGATCTGTATGGTGTAGGGATTGAACTCGAGGCCGAAGGATTCGATGAAACGGCGGTTGAAGCCCTCCCAATCGAATGCCGGATAGGCGGCGAGGCAGGCGTTGTAGTTGCCCACCGCGCCGTTAAACTTGGCGGTCAAAGACACTGCAGAAATAGACTTCCTGGCACGCTCGAGGCGGGCACAGATATTGGCCATCTCCTTGCCCAGCGTGGTCGGTGTGGCCGGCTGGCCGTGGGTGCGAGCGAGCATGGGCAACTCGGCCAGGGCGTGCGCAAGCTCGCGAAAGCGCCCGACAAGGCGTTCCTGTTGCGGCAACAGCACTTTCTGGCGAGCCTCCTCCAGCATCAGGGCATGGGAGACGTTGTTGATGTCCTCCGAGGTGCAGCCGAAGTGGATGAACTCGGTGGCGGCCATCGCCTCGGCATTGGCGGCCAGGCGCTCCTTGAGCCAGTACTCCATCGCCTTGACGTCGTGGTTGGTGACAGCCTCGATGCTCTTGATCGCAGCGGCATCGGCGACGCCGAAGTTTGCTACGACGCTGTCCAGTTCCGCCACCGTGGCCTTTGAAAAAGGTCCGATTTCCGCCAATGCGGGTGCGGCGGCGAGCGCCTTCAACCACTCGATTTCCACCTTCACCCGGTTCCTGATCAGGCCGAATTCCGAGAAGTAGGTGCGCAGCGATTCGAGCTTGTCGGCATAGCGGCCGTCGAGTGGCGACAAGGCGGTCAGGGGGGAAAGCTTCATTGGCGGGAAGTCTGCTAGAGGAGGTGGCGCATGAATTTTAACATGCCGGTCTGCTTGTAAGTCGCCCCTAAGCTTGGTGATATAATTGCGTTTTAACCTTTGCACCGACCCGACTGATGAAGCTGATTGGAACCCTGACAAGCCCTTATGTGCGCAAGACCCGGGTCGTGCTTTCAGAAAAAAAGGTGGACTACGACTTCGTGCAGGGGGCACCCAATGCCGAGAACAATATCGTCTCGCAATACAATCCGCTGGGCAAGATTCCTGTGCTGGTTCTGGACGATGAGAGCACGCTCTTCGATTCTCGCGTCATCACCGAATACCTCGACACCGTCACGCCAAACAACCGTCTGATCCCCGCCTCGGGTCGCGAGCGCATCACCGTCAAACGCTGGGAAGCCCTGGGCGACGGCCTGGTGGACGCCACCGTAGCCATTCTGCATGAGGCACGCCGCCCTGCCGCAGAGGTCAACGCCGCCACAATCCAACGCCAGCGCGGCAAGATTTCCGCCGCTCTGAAGGCCATGTCCGACGACCTGGGCGGGCAGGCATGGTGCCACGGCAACGCCTTCTCCCTGGCCGACATCGCGGTCGGCAACGCCTTGGGCTATCTGGCTTTCCGCAATCCCGAGATCGACTGGCGCAGCGACCATCCCAACCTCGCCGCCCTCTTCGACAAACTGATGCAGCGGCCGTCTTTCATCGAGACCGCGCCCCACGATTAGTCCCCGCTACCTCTTCGGGTAGTTCCGCCCTGCGGGCTCCTATAGTTGTCCGTAGGACAGCCCAGGGGACTTATGCCCGAGAGGGCATTAGTGCCTACCTCGGGATATCAACGGATCACGCCGCCGCCCAGGCAGACCCTGCTCTCGTACAGCACCGCCGACTGCCCCGGCGTCACCGCCCATTGCGGCTGGGCGAAAATGATTTCGCAGCACTTGGCATCGACGCTTTCCACTTCGCATGGCGCATCGGGCTGGCGGTAACGTGTCTTGGCCGTATACACCCAGTGGGTATGCGGGTCATTACCGACCCATGACAAGTCGCAGGCCGTCAGGCTGCCGGAGAAGAGGGCCGGATGATCGTGGCCCTGCACCACGTAGAGCAGGTTCTTTTCCATGTCCTTGGCGGCGACATACCAGGCCTCGTGATCGCCGGCTTCGTCCGAATTGCCCTTGACGCCGCCTATCCTGAGACCCTTCCTCTGGCCCAGAGTGTGGTGCATCAACCCATCGTGATGACCGACGCGTTTGTGGCCTTCGAGGGTGAGTATCTCTCCGGGTTCTGCCGGCAGATAGCGCGAGAGAAATTCGCGGAACGGTCTCTCGCCGATAAAGCAGATGCCGGTGGAATCCTTCTTGGCGAAATTGGGCAGAGCCGCAGCCTGGGCAATCCTTCTCACCTCGCGCTTGTAGAGGTGGCCGACGGGGAACAGCGTCCTGGCAAGCTGGGCCTGGTTCAGACGGTAGAGAAAATAGCTCTGGTCCTTGTTGCCATCCTCCGCCTTGAGCAGTTGCTGTGCGCCTTGAAACTCGCGCACCTGGGCATAGTGGCCGGTGGCGATTTTATCGGCGCCGAGATTCAGGGCATGGTCTAAGAAGGCCTTGAACTTGATTTCGGCATTGCACAGCACATCGGGGTTGGGCGTTCGGCCAGCCTGGTATTCGCGCAGGAATTCTGAAAACACGCGATCCTTGTACTCCGCAGAGAAATTCACCACTTCGAGTTCGATGCCGATGACGTCGCATACCGCTGCGACGTCAATCAGGTCCTGACGCGTCGAGCAGTATTCCGCGTCATCGTCATCCTCCCAGTTCTTCATGAACAGGCCGATGACCTTCCAGCCCTGCTGCTTCAGCAACAAGGCGGCGACCGACGAGTCGACGCCGCCTGACATGCCGACGACAACGGTTTTTCCGGTTACTGCTTCAGACACTCGGTCCTCCCCACTTCAGCCATTCCGTCAGCGGCAGCAATACCGCCGGCCGGCCATTATCCACGAACCAGCTGTCGACAACGAAGCGCTGCGGCTGCATTTTTGATCCCTCGGCTTCGCCCACGTTGAATGACTGCGCCTCTTCGCCAGGCAACTCCTCGATCAGAGCCGACTCGTGTTGCAGGATCAACATTTTCCTGCGCCACACCGGTTCCAGCACGCGGTGATACCTCAACCAGCCGCGCCGCTCCAGCACGCGCAGCAATCGCGTCGTCGTCGTCGAGTGGTCGATGCAGTCCATCGTACCCGGCATACCGTCGTCGGCATAGTTGCCGCCGCGGTCGCGCCAGATCGGCGACTGTTTTCCCGCCCACGCATAGAGCTGGCCGACGGCGAGCGCCAGCCAGCGGCGTTCGCGCTCTGCCGTGGTGGCCGCTTCAAGCATCTCGTGTATCCAGGAGAGCTGTGCCTCCGAGAAATTCACCTCTTGCTCGGTCGCACAGCCGTAATTGAAGCAGACCCATACCGCTTCGTCGGCGCAGGCCGAAGTGGCGGCAAGAAGCAGGGCGAGCGCCAAGGCTCTCATGAGTGGATCAGATCGAGCGGAAAGCGCCGGCCGGCAAGATAGTCGGCGACGCACTGCATGACCAGGGGGCTGCGGTGGCGCTCCCGCGCGACCTCGATCTCGGCGGGAGTCAGCCATAGCGCCCGCAGGATACCTGTGTCGAGAAGTCGATCCTCCTCATGCGCGCCCAACGCACCGCAAAAAGCAAAGCGCAAATAGGTGATATCGCCAGCGGGGCGGGTCCATTGATAGATGCCGACCAGAGACGCCGGCTTGAAGTGCCAGGCGGTCTCCTCCAGGGTCTCGCGGGCGCAGGCTGCGATCAGGGACTCGCCCTGGTCGAGGTGGCCGGCAGGCTGGTTGATCCTGATGCCCTCACCCGTTTCCTCCTCAACCAGCAGGAAACGCCCCTCGCGCTCGATCAACGCCGCGACGGTGACATTGGGCTTCCATGGCATATCCATACTGGCTATTTTACTCCTCCTGCAGCTTCCGCTTAGCCGCCGCCGGCAAATCGGCTAGAATTGCGTTTTTGCGACCGAAGTTGGAGACTCAAACTATGTCCATGGCCGACCGCGACGGCTTCATCTGGCACGACGGCAAGCTCGTGCCCTGGCGCGATGCCACCACGCATGTGCTGACTCATTCCCTGCATTACGGCCTGGCGGTTTTCGAAGGCATACGCGCCTATCACACGGTCAAGGGCACGGCGATCTTCCGTTTGAAGGAACACACCGATCGCCTGTTCAATTCCGCACATATCTACCGCATGGAAATCCCCTATGACAAGGCGACGCTGATGGAGGCGCACAAGGAAGTGGTGCGCGCCAACAAGCTCGACTCCTGCTATATCAGGCCGATCGCCTTCTACGGCTCGGA
>CAIYYX010000244.1 GCA_903930535.1 uncultured Sterolibacterium sp.
ATGGCCAGCGTGTCGTCCTCCTTAACCGTCTCTCCCACCTTAATCATAATCTTCCAGACTGAGCCGTTGATTTCAGAATGAATATTTGTCTTCGCCATTTTTTTCTTTCGTTATAAATTTGTCGCTCACCAGAGAGCTATGACCGGATGCCCAGCTTAGAAAGTTGTTGGCCAGTTGGCCAGCAGGTGCTTGCCGACCCCACTACCTAGTCGAGTGCGATGTATTTCAAGCAGTCGGGACAAACACCCGCGCGTCTCGCGCGGATCTATCACATCTTGAGTTTCGTAAAGCGATGCAAGACGCCATGCGGACGTGTCCTTCGATAGTTCATCGACCAACTTACGAAAGCGCTCGGGATCCTCATCCTCCTTCACGCCAAAGAGTATGTTTACTCCGACCTGTGGCGCCATAAAACCAAGATCTGCAGTTGGCCAGCAGACTACCTCATCTGAATTGCGCCCACCTCCCATGTTGAGATAGGCTTGCCCATAACTCTTTCGCATGATCAGACAGATCTTTGGAACTGTCACCAATGATAGGGCGCTCATCCAGTTCATGATCCGCCCTGGGGCAGCTTTTCGCTCGCCGTCCACTCCAATCAGGAAACCAGGTTGGTCTACCATGAACACCAATGGAATGTTGAACGAGTCGCAAAGAACTAAAAAGCCCAACACCTTGTTGCAGGCATCAACATCGATGGCGCCACCCTTGAACAACGGGTTATTGGCGATTACGCCGACGGATCGACCGTCGATCCGTGCAAATGCAGTACACATCGAACGTCCGAAGCGAGGCTTGAGTTCCATCATGCTATCCAAGTCGACAATGGTCTCAACTATCTTACGCACATCGTAGACCTTGGCCTTGTCCTCTGGCATCAGTTCCAGAATGTGGTCACCGCGCCCCTCAGAGCCTGCTGGCACTGCATGGACCGGCGGGCTCTCATTATGATGGCTTGGCATATAGCTCAGCCACTTCTTTGTCAATGCAATTGCCTCTTCGTCAGAATCAACTACGGCATCCACTAAGCCCGAAACCTCGGCGTGCATCTTCCAACCACCCAACTCTTCAGAATCTATAGATTGGCGAATAGCCACTGAGGTTACTCTCCCGCTTGCCACAGCCATGGTTGCGCCCTTGCGCATTACGACAAAATCCGACAGCGCGGCATACCAGGTGGACGAGCCATAACAGGCCCCGAGCAAGGCGCTAACCCATGGAGATTCTCGCAGACGGCGATATTCGTAAGGATCCTGTCCCAGCATTGCGCGGCCTTCGGCCCCCATTCGGTCTGGCATTCTGGCTCCAGTAGATTCACCCAAGAGAATCAGCGGCATCCCAGCCTTCGCAGCAACGTCCTTTATATGGCGAATTTTTTTCCCGTTGACCATTGAGCTCGAAGCACCAAGAACAGTGAAGTCGTTCGAAATCACAGCAACTCTCCGGCCATCGACCTTACCAAAGCCTGTTATCTTGCCGTCAGCTGGCGAGCGTTCCCTTACTTCTGCACGGTGGGAGGTGGAGAATAATCCACTCTCTACAAAGCTGCCCTCATCAAGAAGTGCTACCAAGCGCTCACGTGCGTTGAGGTGGTTGTCTGCCTTTCTCTTTGCGAGTTTGTCCGGCCCACCCATTCCGAGCGCTTTCTCCTTAAAGCTACTCAATTCATTAAGCATTTGATCAAAAGCCATTTCCGTTTTCCCTATTCTCAAAGCATGTGGCGCATCGGATGTTGCGCGTACATTTTTTCTTTTACAAACTGTGTATCGATTCGAGCAGCACTGAAGTCCTTATCAGCCAACAATCTCAGATGAAATTCCTTGGTTGTCTTTACCCCGGAAATATGCATTTCGTGAAGGGCCCTCTGCATTCTGGCTACAGCAGCCTCCCTCGTTTCGTCCCATACAACAAGCTTTGCGATTAGCGAGTCGTAATAAGCGGGCAGCTCATAGCCGGCATACGCGTGCGTATCCATTCGAACACCAGGGCCGCCTGGTGCAGTGAATTCGTTTAGCTTGCCGGGACGGGGCATGAAGCCTTTTTCCGGATCCTCTGCATTAATCCTGCACTCGATTGAATGACCCCTGAATTGAACATCGGATTGCTTTATCGGCAGCCGCTCACCCGATGCGATCCGCAGTTGTAGCTTGACAAGGTCGATGCCAGTGACGGCTTCGGTAACGGGATGCTCCACTTGGATACGCGTATTCATCTCGATAAAAAAGAACTCTTCTCGCGTCGCATCTACTATGAATTCAACTGTGCCAGCGCTCCGATAGTTGACGGCACGTGCCAACTGGCAGGCAGCACTGGTCATGCGATCACGCAGGTCCTTTGAGACGATAGGCGAGGGGCTTTCCTCCAATAACTTCTGGTGACGCCGCTGGATTGTGCAGTCACGCTCACCGAGGTGAATCACATCGTAGCCATCACCAATTACTTGGACCTCGACGTGGCGAACGGGTGAAATATAGCGCTCGATATAAACTGCCCCACTTCCAAATGCCGCAACCGCCTCAGAGGATGCTCGCTCTAACCCCTCCCTCAGTTGACCTTCATCCTGCATTACGCGCATGCCACGACCACCGCCACCGGCAGAGGCTTTAACCAATACGGGGTATCCGATGCTTATAGCGATCTGCGCAGCTTCCTCTATCGACTGTACCGGATCCTGCGATCCCTGAGCGACCGGCACGCCCGCCTCCATAGCCAATTTACGCGCTGCCGCCTTATCGCCCATAAGTCGAATCGAGTTAGGACTTGGACCGACGTAGGTAAGCAGGGCTTTCTCGCAATCTTCGGCAAATTTAGCATTCTCTGACAGAAAACCGTAGCCGGGATGAACTGCGTCCGCATTGGCCATCAGCGCAGCTGATACCAGTGCATTCCCATTCAAATAGCTCTCAGCAGGTGATGGACCCCCGATGCAAACCGAGCTGTCAGCCATCCGAACAGGCAAAGAATCACGGTCAGCAGTCGAATATGCTTGGACAGTCTCGATACCGAGTTCACGGCAGGCACGAATGATCCTAACGGCAATTTCACCGCGATTTGCTATTAAAAGTTTTCGTATGGTCATAAATTTTGAATTTTTTAATGAAGATTGATCAGGTTCGCCGATACGATCAACCGTTGGCATCACCACCGGTCAAGTCAACAAATTCGTATTCTTCCGACGCAAGTAGTGAACGCCGGTACTCCACCGGTTTGTCCTCGAAGGTGTGCGCGACTCGCACGATCTCTAGCACAGGTGAGCCAGCCTGTCTGTTCAACAACTTTGCCACTTCATGATCTGCCGCGACGGCATGCAATCGGTCAACTGTCTTTACAACATTGACGCCAAATCGGTCTCGGTACAGATCGTAGATAGTAGCTTCGCGAGCCCAGAACTGCGCCTCTGTGAGTCCAGGAAAAAGATGGCATGGTATCTGTAAGTTATCAACCAGTACAGGCCTTCCAGCCATCAGCATAAGGTTGCGGATTGAATAGACCTCAGATCCAGCTGGAATATCCAATCTGGCTGCAACTTCATCATCGGCTGTTGTTAGTTTGAAGTGCAATGTACATACTTGTGGCACCTCGGGATGTCCATCCTTGCGCCGCACAATATGCCAGAAGGAATTCAACATCCGACTTATATCAAAAGGCGCAAGAAAAGTACCTCTTCCTTGCTGTCGTACCAAAATTTTTTCCGCTACCAACTCCATCAGCGCTCGTCGCACGGTACCCACACTTACACCGTAGCGTAGCGCTAATTCCTTCTCTGTGGGCAAGGCAACACCGGTGCGCAAAGCATCGCCCCTCAGCGACCGAGTTAAATCTGACTTAATGATCTTGTAGAACGGAACAGTGTGATCGTCTAGTTTGATAATCGAGGTGCTTTTGATCTTAGAAGGAACTGAATCGGAAATTTTTAAGGATTTCATTTGACGAATCCCATTGCAGCGG
>CAIYYX010000245.1 GCA_903930535.1 uncultured Sterolibacterium sp.
CCCGAGCCGGTGATCCACGTCGCCGTCGAGCCCAAGACCAAGGTCGACCAGGAAAAAATGGGCATCGCCTTGAACCGCCTGGCCCAGGAGGATCCCTCCTTCCGCGTGCGCACCGACGAGGAATCCGGCCAGACCATCATCTCAGGCATGGGCGAGTTGCACCTCGAGATTCTTGTCGACCGCATGAAACGCGAGTTTGGCGTCGAAGCGAATGTCGGCGCGCCGCAGGTGGCCTATCGCGAGGCGATCAGGAAAACGGTCGAGCAGGAAGGCAAGTTCATCAAGCAGTCCGGCGGTCGCGGCCAGTACGGCCACGTCTGGATCAAGATGGAGCCGAACGAGACCGGCAAGGGCTTCGAGTTCGTCGATGCCATCAAGGGCGGCACGGTGCCGCGCGAGTACATCCCGGCGGTGGAAAAAGGCCTGCTCGAGACCCTGCCCAACGGCGTTCTCGCCGGCTTCCCGGTGGTAGACGTCAAGGTCACGCTGTTTGACGGTTCCTACCACGACGTAGACTCGAACGAAAACGCCTTCAAGATGGCCGCTTCCATGGCCTTCAAGGATGCCATGAGGAAGGCCAGCCCGGTTCTCTTGGAACCCATGATGGCGGTCGAGGTGGAGACGCCGGAAGACTTCATGGGCAACGTCATGGGCGACTTGTCCAGCCGTCGCGGCATGGTCCAGGGCATGGAAGACCAGGTCGGCGGCATCAAACTGGTCAAGGCCGAAGTGCCGCTGGCCGAGATGTTCGGCTACTCGACGACGCTGCGTTCCCTGTCCCAGGGTCGCGCCACCTACTCGATGGAATTCAAACACTATACCGAGGCGCCCAAGAGTGTCGCCGAGGCCATCATCAACAAGAAATAGTCAAGGAAACGATCATGGCAAAAGGCAAATTTGAGCGCAACAAGCCGCACGTGAACGTGGGGACGATTGGGCACGTAGACCATGGCAAGACGACACTGACGGCGGCGATCACGTCGGTTCTGGCGGCGAAGTATGGTGGCGAGGCGAAGGCCTACGACCAGATTGATGCGGCGCCGGAAGAGAAGGCGCGGGGCATCACGATCAATACGGCGCACGTGGAATACGAGACGGCGAACCGCCACTATGCGCACGTGGATTGCCCGGGCCATGCTGACTACATCAAGAACATGATCACCGGTGCGGCGCAGATGGACGGCGCGATTCTGGTGGTGTCGGCGGCCGTCGGCCCGATGCCGCAGACGCGCGAGCACATCTTGCTGGCGCGGCAGGTGGGCGTTCCCTACATCATCGTGTTCATGAACAAGTGCGACATGGTGGACGACGAGGAACTGCTGGAACTGGTGGAGATGGAAGTTCGGGAATTGCTTTCGAAGTACGAATTTCCTGGCGACGATATTCCAATCATCAAGGGTTCGGCCCTGAAGGCGCTGGAAGGCGACAAGGGCGAACTGGGCGAGTTGGCGATCATGAAGCTGGCTGAAGCGCTGGACACCTACATACCGCAGCCGAAGCGGGCGATTGACGGACCGTTCCTGATGCCGATCGAGGACGTGTTCTCGATCTCGGGTCGGGGCACGGTGGTGACCGGGCGGGTCGAGCGCGGCGTGGTGAAGGTTGGTGAGGAAATCGAGATTGTCGGCATCAGGCCGACCTTGAAGACGATCTGTACGGGTGTGGAGATGTTCAGGAAGCTTCTCGACCAGGGTCAGGCCGGGGACAACGTGGGTGTGCTGCTGCGCGGCACGAAGCGCGAGGAAGTGGAGCGCGGACAGGTGCTGGCGAAGCCGGGATCGATCACGCCGCACACGCACTTTTCGGCCGAGATCTATGTTCTGTCGAAGGATGAAGGCGGGCGTCACACGCCGTTCTTCAACGGCTACCGGCCGCAGTTTTATTTCCGGACGACGGACGTGACGGGTTCTGTGGAGTTGCCGGCGGGTACCGAGATGGTGATGCCTGGCGACAATGTGTCGATCACGGTGAAGCTGATTGCCCCGATCGCCATGGAAGAAGGCCTGCGCTTCGCCATTCGCGAGGGCGGTCGCACCGTCGGCGCCGGTGTTGTCGCCAAGGTTATCGAATAGCCATTTCATAAACAGTATTGCACCGGCAGCGAAAGCGCGTTACAATTCCGCTCTTTCCCGCGCTCCTCAGTATTTAGCGCATCGCTCTTTAAAGGAATACCATGGCGAACCAGCAAAAGATTCGTATCCGCCTCAAGGCCTTCGACTATCGGCTGATCGATCAGTCGGCCCTGGAGATCGTGGAGACGGCAAAGCGCACCGGCGCAGTCGTTCGCGGCCCCGTGCCCCTGCCGACCCGCATTGAGCGCTTCGATGTGCTGCGTTCCCCGCACGTGAACAAGACCTCGCGTGACCAGTTCGAGATCCGCACCCATCTGCGTTTGATGGACATCATAGATCCGACCGACAAGACGGTCGATGCATTGATGAAGCTGGATCTCCCCGCGGGTGTCGATGTGGAAATCAAGTTGAAATAAGCAGTACGTAGCGAGTGGGTTTGGAAGACGGAATCCGTCTTCCCCACTTTTAGTGATTTGCCGACCAATAGCAGTCGGCGCCTCTTTCGGAGGAAAGAAGAAATGACATTAGGCCTTGTTGGGCGCAAGGTTGGCATGACGCGCATTTTTGCCGAGGATGGTTCGACCATCCCGGTGACCGTGCTCGATGTGTCGAACAACCGCGTGACCCAAATAAAAACTCCCGGAATCGACGGTTATGCCGCGGTCCAGGTCACCTTCGGCAAGCGCCGCGCCAGCCGCGTGAACAAGGCGGAGGCCGGGCATCTCGCCAAGGCCGGCGTCGAGGCCGGCACCGTACTCAAGGAATTCCGCGTCACTGACGAGCAACTCGCAAGCTTCAAGCCGGGCGATGTCGTCAGCGTCACGATATTTGCCGTCGGCCAGAAGGTCGATGTCAGCGGCACTTCGATCGGCAAGGGTTTCACCGGCGCGATCAAGCGTTATCATTTTTCCTCGAACCGCGCCTCGCACGGCAACTCGCGCTCGCATAATTCCGCGGGCTCGATCGGCATGGCGCAGGATCCCGGTCGGGTTTTCCCCGGCAAGCGCATGGCCGGCCATCTTGGCGACGTCAGCATTACCCAGCAGAGTCTGGAAGTGATCCGCGTCGATGAGGCACGTCAGCTGCTGCTCGTCAAAGGCGCGGTACCGGGCTCCAAGGGTGGCGACGTGGTCGTCCGTCCGGCAGCCAAGGTCGCCCCGGCTGTCCCGGCTGGCAACTGAGGAACGAGATACGATGGAACTCAAACTGATCAATGAACAAGGCCAGTCGGCGTCCACCCACAGCGCGTCAGACGCGCTGTTCGGGCGCGACTACAACGAAGCGCTGGTGCATCAAGTGGTCGTCGCCTACCAGGCCAACGCCCGCGCCGGCAACCGCGCGCAGAAGGATCGCGAGCAGGTCAAGCACAGCACCAAGAAGCCCTGGCGCCAAAAGGGCACCGGCCGTGCCCGTGCCGGCATGACCTCCAGCCCGCTTTGGCGTGGAGGCGGCCGGATATTCCCGAACTCGCCGGAAGAGAACTTCAGCCAGAAAGTGAACCGCAAGATGTACCGTGCCGGTCTCGCAGCGATTCTGTCGCAACTGGCGCGCGAAGATCGTCTCGCGGTGATCGAGGATTTCAACTTCGAAACGCCCAAGACCAAGGCTCTGGCCGGGAAACTCAAGGGCATGGGGCTGGACTCCGTGCTCGTCGTCACCGCCGAACTGGAAGAGAATCTCTACCTCGCCTCGCGCAATCTGCCCAATGTGCTGGTGCTGGAAGTGTCCGAAACCGATCCGCTGTCGCTGATCCGTTTCCCCAAAGTGCTGCTGACCAAGAGTGCAGTGGCCAAGATGGAGGAGATGCTGGGATGAGCAACTTCAATCAAGAACGCCTGCTGCAGGTTCTGCGCGCGCCGCAGATTTCCGAGAAGGCCACTTATGTCGCCGACAAGAATGAGCAGGTCGTGTTCATCGTGGCGTCGGATGCGACCAAGCCGGAAGTGAAAGCCGCCGTCGAATTGCTGTTCAAGGTCCAGGTCAAGTCGGTGCAGATCTCGGTTCTTAAGGGCAAGGCAAAGCGCTTCGGCCGCTTCATGGGTCGCCGCAGCAATGTCAAGAAGGCCTTCGTCTGCCTTCAGCCCGGCCAGGAAATCAATTTCGCTGAAGGGGGGGCCGCTTAAATGGCACTCGTCAAAGTCAAGCCGACATCCCCGGGTCGCCGCTCGCTGGTCAAGGTCGTCAATCCCGACCTGCACAAGGGCCGCCCCTATGCACCGTTGCTCGAGAAAAAGAGCAGCAACGGCGGGCGCAACAACCACGGTCATATCACCGTTCGTCACCAGGGTGGCGGCCACAAGCAGCATTACCGCGTCGTCGATTTCGTCCGCAACAAGGATGGCATACCTGCCAAGGTCGAGCGTCTCGAATACGACCCGAACCGTACCGCCAACCTGGCCCTGCTTTGCTATGCAGACGGCGAACGCCGCTACATCATCGCGCCCAAGGGCGTGGCGGTCGGCACGCAGGTGATCAGCGGCGCGGAAGCGCCGATCAAGCCGGGCAACACCCTGCCGATTCGCAACATCCCCGTCGGCACGACGATACATTGCATCGAAATGATTCCCGGCAAGGGCGCCCAGATCGCCCGTGCTGCGGGTACTTCGGTGCAGTTGATGGCGCGTGAAGGCACTTACGCCCAGTTGCGGCTGCGCTCCGGTGAAATCCGCCGCGTCCATGTCGAGTGCCGCGCCACCATAGGCGAAGTGGGCAACGAAGAAAACAGCCTGCGTTCCATCGGCAAGGCCGGCGCAAATCGCTGGCGCGGCATCCGCCCGACGGTGCGCGGCGTCGCCATGAATCCGGTTGATCACCCGCACGGCGGCGGCGAGGGCAAGACCGCTGCCGGTATGCACCCGGTCAGCCCGTGGGGCACCAAGACCAAGGGCTATCGCACCCGTCGCAACAAGCGTACGAGCAGCATGATTGTTGCGCGTCGGCCCAGGAATAAGAGGTAAAACATGACACGTTCGCTTAAAAAGGGCCCGTTCATCGATGCCCATTTGCTCAAAAAAGTCGACGCCGTGCGCGGAACCAGCGACAAGCGCCCGATCAAGACCTGGTCGCGCCGTTCGACCATCCTGCCGGATTTTGTCGGCCTGACCATTGCCGTTCATAACGGCAAGCAGCACATCCCGGTGTATGTCTCGGAGAACATGGTCGGCCACAAGCTCGGCGAATTCGCCTTGACACGAACCTTCAAGGGCCACACCGCCGGCAAGAAGGCCGCGGTGAAGAAGTAAGGATGACCATGGAAACCAATGCGATTTTGCGCGGCGTCCGCCTGTCGGCACAAAAGGGCCGGCTCGTTGCCGACCTGGTGCGCGGCAAGCCGGTCGACCAGGCGCTCAATATCCTCACCTTCAATCCTAAGAAGGGTGCGGGAATCATCAAGAAGGTGCTCGAATCGGCCATCGCCAATGCCGAGCACAATGACGGCGCCGACATTGACGCCCTCAAGGTGAAAATCATTCATGTCGAAAAAGGCGCAGTTTTGAAGCGCTTTACGGCACGTGCGAAGGGACGCGGTAACCGCATCCTCAAGCCGACCTGTCACATTTACGTTACGGTCGGCGATTAAGGAGAAACTATGGGACAGAAGATTCATCCGACCGGTTTCCGCCTTGCGGTCACACGCAACTGGACTTCGCGCTGGTTCGCCAACAGTAAGAACTTCTCCGGCATGCTGCTCGAGGACCTGAAGGTCCGCGAGTATCTGAAGAAGAAACTTGCGCACGCCTCAGTCGGACGCGTGGTCATCGAGCGGCCGGCCAAGAACGCGCGGATTACCGTGTATAGCGCCCGCCCGGGTGTGGTCATCGGCAAGAAGGGCGAGGATATCGAACACCTCAAGTCCGACTTGCAGAAGATCCTCGGCGGCCAGGTGCATGTCAATATCGAGGAAATCAGAAAGCCCGAGACCGATGCCCAGTTGATCGCCGATTCGATCGCGCAGCAACTGGAAAAACGCATCATGTTCCGCCGCGCCATGAAACGCGCCATGCAGAACGCCATGCGCCTCGGTGCCCAGGGTATCAAGATCATGAGCTCCGGCCGTCTCAATGGCGCCGAGATCGCCCGTCGCGAATGGTACCGCGAGGGACGCGTGCCCTTGCACACCCTGCGCGCAGACATCGACTACGGTACATCCGAAGCCGCTACGACTTACGGCAAGATCGGCATCAAGGTCTGGGTATTCAAGGGCGACATGGTTGCCAAGCAGGATGTTCCTGCGGTGGCTCCCGATGCAGGCGCTGAAGAAGCCCGCCGCGCCCGCAAGGCTCCGGCCCCCCGCACCGCCGAGGCCGGCGATGCCAAGCCGGCTGTCAAGCGCACTGAGCGCAAGCCCGCGGCCAAGGTTGATGCCGCTGCCGGCGCACCTGCCGCAGCTAAAGATGAACCCGCGGCCAAGGCACCGGTCAAGCGCGTGCGCAAGGCTGCGGCTCCGGCCAAGGATGCGCCGGCCAAGGAAGGTAAGGAGTAAGCCATGCTGCAACCTGCACGTACCAAATATCGCAAACAGCAGAAGGGTCGCAACACCGGTGTGGCGACTCGCGGCGCCAAGGTCAGTTTCGGCGAATACGGCCTCAAGGCAGTCGGCCGCGGCCGACTGACCGCGCGCCAGATCGAGGCGGCGCGCCGTGCCATGACCCGTCATATCAAGCGTGGCGGCCGCATCTGGATTCGCATCTTCCCGGACAAGCCGGTTTCCAAGAAGCCGGCAGAAGTGCGCATGGGCAACGGCAAGGGCAACCCGGAGTATTGGGTCGCCGAGATCAGGCCGGGCAAAGTATTGTACGAAATGGACGGCGTAGATGAGACGCTGGCGCGCGAGGCGTTTCGCCTGGCGGCCGCCAAGCTGCCCATCGAGACGACGTTCGTGACGCGTCAATTGGGGTAATCATGAAAGCGACTGAATTTAGAGCGAAGGACACCGCGGCGTTGAACCAGGAACTGCTTGATTTGCGCAAGGCGCAGTTCTCGATGCGCATGCAGGTGGCGACGCAGCAACTCACCAACAACAGCCAGATCGGCAAGGTGCGCAAGGATATTGCGCGCGTCAAGACCATTCTGCGCGAAAGAGGCGACGCCAAATGAACCAGACGACAGAGAAAGTGCATCGCACCCTGACCGGGCGCGTCGTCAGCGACAAGATGCAGAAGACAGTGACCGTGCTGGTCGAGCGTCGCGTCAAGCATGCGGTCATCGGCAAGATACTGACCCGCACCCAGAAGTACCACGCCCATGTCGACAACGAAGAAGCAAAAACCGGCGACATGGTGATGATCGAGGAATGCGCGCCTATCTCCAAGACCAAGGCGTGGCGCGTGAAAAGCGTGCTGGTCAAGGCCAGTTCGGTTTGATGGCGATTTAATTGTAAAAAGATTTCAAGAGACCATTGACAGGGACTGTCAGAGGCCTCATAGTAGCGTGCTTTGCTTCACCCCGGCGCCCAGTTGCTGGTGCGCCGATGGCCTACCCGTACGGGTTCCAAAACTGATCGCGATAGCCAGGCTAGGCGCGGATTAAGTTGGAGAGATGAAATGATTCAAATGCAGACAGTACTGAATGTTGCCGACAATACCGGTGCGCGCTCCGTCATGTGCATCAAGGTGTTGGGCGGCTCCAAGAGGCGTTATGCCGGCATCGGCGACGTCATCAAGGTCAGCATCAGGGATGCAGCGCCGCGCGGTCGCGTCAAGAAGGGCGAGGTCTATAGCGCCGTGGTTGTGCGTACCGCCAAGGGCGTGCGCCGTTCTGACGGTTCGCTGGTCAAGTTCGACGGCAATGCCGCAGTGCTGCTCAACAACAAGCTCGAGCCGATCGGCACGCGCATCTTCGGACCGGTGACACGTGAGTTGCGCAATGAGCGATTCATGAAGATCGTTTCGCTGGCGCCCGAAGTGCTGTGATGGCGCCTAGACGTTAATCTGAGGATAGGTCATGAACAAGATGCGCAAGGGTGATGGCGTGATCGTCATCACGGGCAAGGACAAGGGCAAGCGAGGCACGGTGCTGCGCCGCGTCGATGATGATCGCGTCGTCGTCGAGGGCGTGAATCGCGTCAAGAAGCATGTCAAGCCCAACCCCATGAAGGGTGAGCAGGGCGGCATTGTCGAGAAAGAGATGCCGATTCAGATATCCAATGTGGCGTTGTACAACCCCTCCACCCAGAAGGCGGATCGCGTTGGTATAAAGACCCTGGACGACGGCCGCAAGGTGCGGGTGTTCAAGGCCAACGGCGAAGTTGTGGACGCGTAAGGACAAATCATGGCGCGCATGCAGGAATTTTATAAAGAAACCGTGATGCCGGAATTGCAGCAGAAGTTTGGCTACAAGTCGGTCATGGAAGTGCCTCGCATCTCCAAGATCACGCTCAACATGGGCGTGGGCGAGGCGGTCGGCGACAAGAAGGTGATGGAGCACGCGGTTGGCGATATGACCAAAATCGCCGGCCAGAAGCCCGTCGTCACCGTGGCCCGGAAGGCCATTGCCGGCTTCAAGATCCGCGAGGGTTACCCGATCGGTTGCATGGTGACCTTGCGCGGCAATCGCATGTATGAGTTTCTCGACCGCTTCATTTCAATTGCCATACCGCGTATTCGCGACTTCCGCGGCGTGTCGGGCAAGAGTTTTGACGGACGTGGCAACTACAACATTGGCGTTAAAGAGCAGATCATTTTTCCCGAAGTCGAGTACGACAAGATCGACGTATTGCGCGGGATGAATATCAGCATCACGACGACGGCAAAAAACGACGCGGAAGCGAAGGCGCTGCTAGCGGCTTTCAAATTCCCTTTCAAGAACTGAGGGAGTCATGGCGAAACTTGCACTTATCAATCGCGAAGCCAAGCGCGCAAAGCTGGTGGCCAAATATGCCGCCAAGCGCAGCGAACTCTTTGCCATCATCAACAATGCCAAGCTTTCTGAAGAAGATCGCATGGCGGCCCGTCTTAAGCTGCAGCAACTGCCGCGCAACGCCAATCCGACGCGCCAGCGCAACCGCTGCGCTCTGACTGGACGTCCCCGCGGTGTGTACCGCAAGTTCGGCCTGTGCCGCAACAAGCTGCGTGAAGTGGCCATGCGCGGCGAAGTGCCGGGCATGACCAAGGCCAGCTGGTAAGGAGATCGCTATGAGCATGACTGATCCGATTGCCGATATGTTGACCCGTATCCGCAATGCGCAAATGGCGCAGAAGGGTGCCGTACTGATGCCTTCGTCGAAGCTCAAGTTGGCTATCGCCGCAGTGCTCAAGGACGAGGGTTATATCGAGAACTTCGCCGTGCGCGAGAACTCCGGCAAGCCCGAGCTTGACATCGCCCTCAAGTACTACGCCGGCGAACCCGTGATCGAGCGTATCGAGCGCGTCAGCCGCCCCGGCCTGCGAGTATACAAAGGCTGCGGAGACCTGCCGCGCGTGATGAACGGCCTGGGTGTCGCCATCGTTTCGACGCCCAAGGGCGTGATGACAGATCGCAGGGCCCGCGCCAGCAATCTCGGCGGCGAAGTCCTGTGCATCGTGGCGTAAGGAGACGAATATGTCACGAGTCGCAAAATATCCCGTAGTCCTGCCCAAGGGCGTCGAAGCGACGCTCGGCCAGACTGAAATAAGCATCAAGGGCCCGCTCGGAACGCTCAAGCAGTTCATGCTGCCGGCAGTTTCCGTCGAGCAGGACGGCGACAAGCTGCAGTGCAAGGCGGTTGCCGGTGCGCCCAACGGCGGCGCCATGTCCGGCACCATGCGGGCACTGCTCAACAACATGGTTGCAGGCGTCACCAAGGGCTTCGAGAAGAAACTCACCCTGATCGGCGTCGGCTACCGTGCGCAGGCGCAAGGCGACAAACTCAACCTGTCGCTCGGTTTCTCGCATCCGGTCGTGCATCAAATGCCGGCCGGGATAAAGGTCGAGACCCCGACCCAGACCGAGGTCCTCATCAAGGGGATAGACAAACAGCAGGTGGGCCAGGTGGCTGCCGAAGTCCGCGCTTATCGTTCGCCGGAGCCCTATAAGGGCAAGGGTGTTCGCTACGCAGACGAGAAGGTGGCCCTCAAGGAAACCAAGAAGAAGTAAGGGCGTTAAATCATGGACAAGAAGCAGGCGCGTTTGCGCAGGGCCCGCAAAACCCGGGTCAAGATTGCCGAACTCAAGGCGGTACGCCTTTGCGTGCACCGCACCAACTGCCATATTTATGCGCAGGTTTTCTCGAGCTGCGGCACACAGGTGCTCGCCGCCGCCTCCACGGCGGAAGGCGAGATTCGCGGTCAGGTACCCAACGGCGGCAACGTCAAGGCTGCCGAACTCGTAGGCAAGCTCATTGCCGAGCGGGCAAAGGCCAAGGGTATCGAGCAGGTGACGTTCGACCGCTCGGGTTTCCACTACCACGGTCGTGTCAAGGCGCTGGCGGAAGCGGCGCGCGCTGGCGGACTGAAGTTTTAAGCGAGGCAGAGAATGGCTAAACCGCAGACAAGAAAGCAGCAGACCTCGACCGAGCAGCGCGATGATGGCATCCGCGAAAAAATGGTCGCGATCAATCGCGTCACCAAGGTGGTCAAGGGCGGCCGGATTCTCGGCTTTGCCGCACTGACCGTCGTCGGCGACGGCGATGGCAGCGTCGGCATGGGCAAGGGCAAGTCCCGCGAAGTGCCGGTGGCTGTGCAAAAGGCCATGGAAGAGGCGCGCCGCAAGATGAACCGCGCCAGCCTCAAGGACGGCACTTTGCAGCACGCCGTGATCGGCAAGCATGGCGCCTCCAGGGTGCTGATGCAGCCGGCCGCAGCAGGTACCGGCATCATCGCCGGCGGCCCGATGCGTGCAGTGTTCGAAGTCGCCGGCGTCACCGATGTGGTGGCCAAGATCATCGGCTCATCCAACCCTTATAACGTCGTGCGCGCCACCCTGAACGGCTTGCTCGCCATGAGCACGCCGTCGGAAATCGCCGCCAAGCGCGGCAAGAGCGTGCAGGAAATTTCGGAGTAAGCAAGATGGCTGAGAAGAAACTCAAGGTGACGCTGGTGAAAAGCGTCATCGGCACCAAGCAGGATCATCGCGCCACGGTGCGCGGCCTCGGCCTGCGCCGGGTAAATTCCAGTGCCATGCTCGAAGATACGCCGGCTGTGCGTGGCATGATTACCAAGGTCGCGTACCTTGTGAAGTGCGAAGGATAAAACGATGCGACTGAATAACCTGAAACCCGCCGAAGGCTCCACGCACTCCAAGAGGCGCGTCGGGCGCGGCATCGGCAGCGGCCTGGGCAAGACGGCCGGACGTGGCCACAAGGGCCAGAAATCCCGGGCCGGCGGCTTCCACAAGGTCGGCTTCGAAGGCGGCCAGATGCCGCTGCAGCGTCGTCTGCCGAAGCGCGGCTTCGTTTCGCTGACGCATTACCGCAATGTCGAGGTTCGTCTGTCCGAACTCGAGAAACTGCCCTTGACCGATATCGACCTGCTGTCCCTGAAGCAGGCCGGCATCGTGCGCAGTGATGCGCTGTCCGCCAAGGTCATTCTTTCCGGCAAACTCAGCCGCAAGATCTCCCTGACGGGCGTTGGCGCCACCAAGGGCGCCCGTGCCGCGATCGAAGCCGTCGGCGGCAGCGTCGCCGAAGTCGTCGTCGTCGCTGAAGTCGGCAAGCTGAAAGCCAAGAAGTAACAAGCATGGCCAATCCTGCAGCGACCACTCTGGGCAAGACCGGCAAGTACGGTGATCTTTTTCACCGCTTGTGGTTTCTCCTGGGCGCGCTGTTCGTCTATCGGATTGGCGCTCACATACCCGTTCCCGGAATCGATCCGGTGCGCCTGGCCGAGCTTTTCTCCTCGCAGCAGGGCGGCATCCTCGGTGTCTTCAATCTTTTCTCGGGCGGCGCGCTGTCAAGATTCACCATCTTCGCGCTGGGCATCATGCCCTACATTTCCTCCTCCATCATCATGCAATTGATGACCATTGCCAGCCCGCAACTCGAAGCGCTGAAGAAGGAAGGCGAGGCAGGCCGTCGCAAGATCACCCAATACACGCGCTACGGCACGGTTGGCCTGGCACTGTTCCAGGGGCTGGGCATTTCCATCGCGCTCGAATCCCAACCCGGGCTGGTGCTCGACCCGGGCATGCTGTTCCGCCTCACCGCGGTGACGACGCTGCTCACCGGCACCATGTTCCTGATGTGGCTGGGCGAGCAGGTGACGGAGCGGGGCCTGGGCAACGGCATTTCCATGATTATTTTCGCCGGTATTGCCGCCGGTCTGCCCAGCGCGTTGGGCGGGCTTTTCGAACTGGTTCGCACCGGCGCCATGCATCCGGTGTCGGCGCTGTTCGTGATAGCGCTGGTGGTGCTGGTGACGGCTCTGGTGGTGTTCGTCGAACGCGGCCAGCGCAAGATCCTGGTCAACTACGCCAAGCGCCAGGTCGGCAACAAGGTCTATGGCGGACAGAGTTCGCACCTGCCGCTCAAACTCAATATGTCGGGCGTTATTCCGCCGATATTCGCTTCCTCCATCATTCTCTTCCCGGCGACGGTGGCGGGATGGTTCGGTGCTTCCAAAGGCATGGGCTGGCTGAAGGATATCGCCGCGACGCTCTCCCCTGGTCAGCCGATTTACGTGCTGCTCTACGCCACGGCGATCGTGTTCTTCTGTTTCTTCTATACGGCGCTGGTCTTCAACTCGAAAGAGACCGCCGACAACCTGAAGAAGAGCGGCGCCTTCGTCCCCGGCATACGTCCCGGCGACCAGACATCGCGCTACATCGACAAAATCCTGATGCGCCTGACGCTCGCCGGTGCGATCTACGTGACGCTGGTGTGTCTGCTACCGGAGTTCCTGATCCTGAAATGGAATGTTCCCTTCTACTTCGGCGGCACCTCGCTTCTGATCATCGTCGTCGTCACCATGGACTTCATGTCCCAGGTGCAGGCTTACATCATGTCGCATCAGTATGAAGGCCTTTTGAAGAAGGCCAATTTCAAAGGAGCTGGCTTCCCTTCCAGGTAAGCGATCCATGGCAAAGGAAGACATGATTGAAATGCAGGGTGAGGTGACGGAGAACCTCCCCAATGCAACGTTTAGGGTCAAACTCGAGAACGGCCACATCGTCCTCGGGCATATATCGGGAAAGATGCGCATGCACTACATCCGCATCCTCCCGGGCGACAAGGTGACGGTGCAATTGACGCCCTACGACCTTTCCAAGGGCCGTATCGTCTTCCGCGCCAAGTAACTAGAAATTATTTCGGAGAAGCATCATGAAAGTACTGGCTTCGGTCAAATGTATTTGCCGTCACTGTAAAGTCATCCGCCGCAAGCGCGTGGTGAGGGTCATCTGCACCGATCCCCGTCACAAGCAGCGCCAGGGTTGATTCGAGCGGGTTTATTCTTTATAATATTCTGTTCCCCATTTCAATGGGGGGAGTTAAGGTGATCATATGGCCCGCATCGCTGGGGTAAACATTCCGAACCATCAGCATGCCGAAATCGCATTAACCGCGATCTTCGGTGTCGGGCGCCCGCGCGCGCAAAAAATTTGCGATGCCGCCGGTGTCAAGCGCACCGCCAAGGTCAAGGACCTGACAGACGCCGAAATGGAGCGACTGCGCGAAGCGGTCGGCAAATTCACCATCGAGGGCGATCTTCGCCGCGAGGTGACCATGAACATCAAGCGGCTGATGGACCTGGGCTGCTACCGCGGCATGCGCCATCGCCGTGGCCTGCCGGTCCGCGGTCAGCGCACCCGCACCAACGCCCGTACCCGCAAGGGTCCGCGCAAGGCCATCGCCGGCTCTAAGAAGTAAGGGAATGAATAATGGCTAAGACAGCAACCAAAGTACGCAAGAAGGTCAAGAAGAATGTGGCTGAGGGCATCGCCCACGTGCACGCCTCGTTCAACAACACCATCATCACCATCACCGACCGCCAAGGCAATGCCCTGGCTTGGGCGACATCGGGCGGAGCCGGCTTCAAGGGCTCGCGCAAGAGCACGCCCTTCGCCGCGCAGGTGGCCGCCGAGGCCGCCGGCAAAGGCGCACTGGAGTGCGGCGTGAAGAACCTCGAGGTGCGCATCAAGGGCCCCGGCCCCGGCCGCGAATCTGCTGTGCGCGCCCTCAATGCACTCGGCATGAAAATCACCAGCATCACCGATATCACGCCGATTCCCCACAATGGTTGCCGGCCGCCCAAGCGCCGCCGCATCTAAGCGCCCGATTTGACGTGGCGTTATTGACTGAATTTAAGGAGTAGAACGTGGCCCGCAATCTTGACCCAAAGTGCCGCCAGTGCCGGCGTGAAGGCGAGAAACTTTTCCTGAAAGCAGAGAAATGCTTCACGGACAAGTGCTCTGTCGACCGCCGTGCCTATGCACCCGGCCAACATGGCCAGAAATCCGGCCAGCGTCTGTCCGGCTTCGGCACCCAGTTGCGCGAAAAGCAGAAAATCCGCCGCATCTACGGCATTCTTGAGCGGCAGTTCCGCAGGATCTTTGCCTCTGCCGAAGGCCGCAAGGGACAAACAGGCGAGAACCTGCTGCAGTTGCTCGAAGGGCGTCTGGACACCGTTGCCTACCGCATGGGATTCGGCGGTTCGCGCTCGGAGTCGCGCCAACTGGTACGTCACAATGGCGTCCTGGTAAACGGCAAGCGCGTCAATATCCCCTCGTACAGCGTACGCCCGGGCGATGTCGTGCAGATGACCGACACTGCCCGTGCCCAGTTGCGCACCAAGGCGGCGATCGAAGCCGCCGAAGCGCGCGGTTTTCCGGAATGGATAGAGGTTGATGCCAAGGCCGGCAAGGGCGTGTTCAAGGCTTATCCGCAGCGCAGCGAGCTGCCGGCGACGATTAACGAAGGTCTAGTGGTCGAACTTTACTCGCGCTAACAGGCGTCCGGCGCGGGTCTGTAAAACCTGCGCGCCGGGTGCTTCCATTTTGAAGGAATGCAGATGCAAAGCAGCGCACTTCTGAAACCGCGCATTATTGACGTGCAAACGCTCTCGCCGGTCCATGCCCGCATCGTCATGGAGCCGTTCGAACGCGGCTACGGTCATACCCTGGGCAATGCTCTTCGCCGTATCCTGTTGTCCTCGATGCCCGGCTTCGCGCCGACCGAGGCCGCCATCGAGAGCGTGCTGCACGAGTACTCGACGCTCGAAGGCGTGCGCGAGGACGTCGTCGACATCCTGCTCAATCTCAAGGGCGTGGTGCTGAAGCTGCACAACCGTCCCGAGGCCTTGTTGACCCTGACCAAGAAGGGTGAGGGCGTGGTCACGGCAGGCGATATCGAAATCAGCCATGATGTCGAGATCATCAATCCCGACCATGTCATCGCGCATATCGCTCCGGGCGGCAAGCTCGACATGCAGATCAAGGTCGAGATGGGACGCGGCTATGTGCCGGCAAACCAGCGGCCTGCCGAAAAGGAAACCAAGGGCATCGGCCACATCATGCTCGACGCCTCGTACAGCCCGGTTCGCCGGGTCAGCTATGCGGTGGAGTCCGCCCGCGTCGAGCAGCGCACCGACCTCGACAAGCTGATCATCGACATCGAGACCAACGGCGCCATTGATCCTGAAGAGGCCATCCGCTACGCCGCGCGCATCCTGATGGACCAGCTCTCGGTATTCGCCGACCTCGAAGGCACGCCGATGTCGATCGAGACGCCGAAGCAGACCATGGTTGATCCCATCCTGCTGCGCCCGGTTGACGATCTCGAACTGACCGTGCGCTCGGCCAACTGCCTCAAGGCCGAGAACATCTACTACATCGGCGACCTGATCCAGCGCACCGAGACGGAACTCCTCAAGACGCCCAATCTCGGCCGCAAGTCGCTCAACGAAATCAAGGAAGTCCTCGCTTCGCGCGGCCTGACCCTGGGCATGAAGCTTGAAGGTTGGCCGCCGGCTGGACTCGAAAAACTCTCCTGAGACATTCTCAGGAAGAACACTGAAAGAGGTTTGAAATGCGTCACGGTAATGGACTGCGAAAGCTAAACCGCACATCGTCGCATCGCTTGGCGATGCTGCGCAACATGACCAACTCGCTGCTGCGCCACGAGACGATCAAGACCACGCTGCCCAAGGCCAAGGAACTGCGCCGGGTGGTGGAGCCGATGATCACTCTGGGCAAGAAGCCCAGCCTGGCCAATCGTCGCCTGGCATTCGACCGCCTGCGCGACAGGGAGATCGTGGTCAAGCTGTTTGCCGAAATCGGCCCGCGCTACGCCGCGCGCAATGGCGGCTACCTGCGCATCCTCAAGATGGGTTTCAGGATCGGCGACAACGCGCCGATGTGCCTGGTGCAACTCCTTGACCAGCCGGAACAGGTCGAAGCTGCCGCAGAGTAGGGATTTAAAGCATCAAGCAAAAAGGCCAGGAGATTTCCTGGCCTTTTTGTTTTAGTGGCCTGCTTAGCGGCGGCGCAGCAGGGCGAACAGGCCGACAAGGGTCAGGAAACAGAAGGCCAGCAGCGACCATTCGGCGATGGACAGACCGATGAATTTCCAGCCGGGCTCGGAGCAAAGACCGCTGGCCTGAAAGAGCAGCGGCGACTTTTCCCCCGCCCAGTCAACCAACACCTCCCACCAGGCCATGGCGCCGCTGCACTGGGTGTCCCTGGCGAAACGCTGCAGATAAGTCTGGTAGCCGGCGACGAAAACGCCCGTGGCGGCAAAACAGGCCATCAGCAAGGCAGCCAAGGCGTTGAGTGCGCGAATCCTGATCGTCAGCAGGCCAAGAATTGCAGCCGCGGCGATTGCCAGATCGAGCATGCGCTGCAGGATGCACAGCGGGCAGGCGGCCAGCCGCATCAGTTGCGCCATGGCCACTGCGGCAATGACGAGTCCGATGCCCGCAAAGAGCGAGACTGCGAAGGGGAGACGCGGGGAAATCCTCATATATTCCTGGCTCTGTGATGGACAGATGTAAACGAATATTATCAGAGGACGATGACAAACAAAGCCGCCATGATCTTCCTGCCCGGCCTCATGTGCGACCAGACCGTCTGGCGCGCGCAGCTTGCGGCATTCGCGGGCCCATATGAATGCACGGTCGCCGATTACGGCAACCTCGATTCCCTGCCGGCCATGGCCGCGGCGGTGCTGGCAGATGCGCCCGACGAATTCCTGCTCGTCGCCCATTCCATGGGCGGGCGCGTCGCACTGGAAATGTTCCGCCTTGCTGCTGAGCGCATCAAGGGACTGGCGCTGCTCGATACCGGCTACCAGGCGCGCGATCCTGGCGAGGCCGGTGTTCGCGAAAGGGAAGGGCGCATGGCGCTCCTGGCTCTGGCGCGTGCGCGCGGCATGCGCGCCATGGGAGAAAAGTGGCTCTCCGGCATGGTCCATCCCGACCGCCGCGATGATAGCCCAATGATAGAAGCGATCCTCGACATGATAGAGCGGAAGACCCCGGAGATTTTCGCGGCCCAGGCGCACGCGCTTCTGGCCAGACCCGAGGCCGGGCCGCTGCTGCCCCTGATACGCTGCCCGACGCTGATTCTATGCGGACGCGAGGACGCCTGGAGCCCGCCTGCCAGGCACGAGGAGATGGCGCGCCTGATCCCGGGAGCCAGCCTCGTGCTGGTCGATCATTGCGGCCACATGTCGCCGCTGGAGCGCCCCGACAAAGTCAATGGCGCGCTCCATGCCTGGCGGAATACGGTCGCCTGATGCGATCAGAAGCGGCGGTCTTCTCCCGGCTTCATGACGATCAGCCTGTCGTCGAGATGGCGCTTGGCCAGCGCGCACCGGATCCATGGTGAAGTGTCCGCCTATGCAGGCGAGCATCAGATCGATCTTGAAGAATTCGGGAATCAGCTTCATGTCCTCATAGACGTCCGTGTCGCCGGTGTGATAAATGGTCGGCCCGCCCTCGATCTGGATCACATAACCCACCGGATTTCCGGCGTGAATCGCCCCGGTCTTCTTGGCGATTTCCACGGCGTTGCCGATATGATCCTGATGGCCGTGCGTCACGAGAATGTAGTCCACCCTGCCCAGTTCGGCGATGGAGTTCTTGTCCGGGTTGCTGGGTACGGTGAGCCAGGGCTCGATCAGGATCACGCCGCCCTTGGGGGTTTCTATCCTGAAGGCAGGCTGGTCGTACCAATGGATTTTCGTCGCGCCCGTCGTGCCTTGTGCGAGAAGCCTCTCCGGGCTGAGCAGCAGGCCCGCCAGCAGCAAAGCGCGCATCAGGTTTTGAATTGTCCGCTTGTTTCCTCCATCGGTTGATTAAGACAACACCGGCAAAGTAGCACAACTCGCCCGCTTACTCTATGACCTTGTCGGCCTGCAGCAGCAATTGCTTGCTGCGCCGGATGCCCGCGCGTTCGTGGTCTTGCGCTTGATCACGAGGCAATGGCGCTGCGGCCAGCGCCAAGAACAGCGAGATATTTGCGGCGATGGTTCATCCACCCCCCCAGTCATGCTCTATTATGCCGCCTTCTTCTGCAGACAGGAGGCTGGGCAGGGCGAAAAGGGGTCATCAGCGCCTACGTAGGTTCCGCAGTTTGTCGCGTGATTCACGGATAAACAAAACGGCTTCACTTTGAGACTATCTCTCTCAGTTGCCGTTCTTCTTGAAGGGAATGAAACAATGCAAACAATCATGTTGGTGGACGATTCTGCGACGATACTGTTGTCCATATCAAACATCCTCAGCAAGGCTGGCTACGCGGTGGAGAAGGCCAACAATGCCGCAGAGGGCCTGGCCAAGTTCAAGGCCGGGGTGAAGGCGAATCTCTTGATCACCGATCTCAACATGCCGGGGATGAACGGCATCGAGTTCATCAAGGAGGTCAGGACGCTGCCGAACTACAAGTTCATGCCCATCCTTTTCCTCACCACCGAATCGCAGCAATCGAAGCGGCTTGAGGCAAAGGCTGCCGGGGCATCGGGCTGGCTGGTGAAGCCGGCGACCGCCGACGAATTGCTGGGCACCATCAAGCTCGTGATCCGGTAATGGAATTCCTGCTGCTTCTGCGCCGCGCCCTCATCGTCTCGTGCGTAGTTGGACTGAGCGCTGCGGCTGCCGTCTATGGCGGTCATGACTGGTTTCACGGCACCTTGTTGCCGGCCATAGGGTTGTCGCCCGCCTGGGGTGACGCTGCGGGAGCCTTGATGATTGTTTGGGTCTCTTTTCTTATTCAGCGGACGCTGTCGGTCGCCTTTTACCGCGACTGGCTTTTCGGCTTGGGCAAGGCACAGGAAGCCACTCTGCAAAAGTCCTATCTGTTTGTCACCGCCGCCGAGCAGGTGGCGCAGGAACTGCGCGCCGTCAAAGGCTTCAATGATGTGGTGCGCGGGCAATTGAACGGCGTGGTGATGGAAACGGAGAAGTCTGCCTTCGACATCGCCAGCCGCCTGCAGGGCATGGACGAAATCTTTTCGCGACTGAACGCCTTCGTCCTATCCAGCACATCGGAGTCGAACAAGCTTCTCTCCGCCTCGGATGAGCGCATCGGCAGAAACAAGAAATTGATAGACACCATGGAGGCCTATATCCGCGAGCGTGGCAGTGCGGCGCAAGCCGACAAGGAGCGCATCTCCTTCGTGGTCAAGGAGGCGCGGTCCCTGGGCACCCTGGTCGATTTGATCAAGGATATCTCCGGGCAGACCAATCTGCTGGCCCTGAATGCCGCGATCGAAGCCGCAAGGGCCGGCGAGATGGGACGCGGCTTTGCCGTGGTCGCAGACGAAGTGCGCAAGCTCTCCGGGGACACCGCCAAGGCCGTCGGCCTGATCAGCAAGGGCATCAACGAAGTCGCCAATTCCATCGAGACGCAGTTCGAAGACAAGTTGTCGCAACACAGTGGTCTCCGTCCAGGCCGGCAGAATGGAATTGAAGCGGATGCCATCTTTACCGAGTTCCAGCGCCAGGGATTTGGTCAAACCCACCGTGGCGGCGCGGATGGAGTTGGAGAGCAC
>CAIYYX010000246.1 GCA_903930535.1 uncultured Sterolibacterium sp.
ACCAGACCGTCGATGCCGCCGGGCAGGCCGATGAACACGCCGAAGTCGGTGATCGACTTGATCTGGCCGCTGACCTTGTCGCCCTTCTTGTGGTTCATGGCGAACTCATCCCAGGGATTGGGTATGCACTGCTTCATGCCCAAGGAGATGCGGCGGCGCTCCTCGTCGATTTCGAGAATCATGATCTCGACTTCGTCGCCGAGCTGGACGACCTTGGACGGATGGATGTTCTTGTTGGTCCAGTCCATTTCCGAGACGTGCACCAAGCCTTCGATACCCTGCTCGACTTCGACGAACGCGCCGTAGTCGGTGAGGTTGGTGACCTTGCCGAACAGGCGCGTGGTCGTCGGGTAGCGGCGCGACAGGCCCACCCACGGATCTTCGCCGAGCTGCTTCATGCCGAGAGACACGCGGTTCTTTTCCTGGTCGAACTTGAGGATCTTGGCTTCCACCTCGTCGCCCACGTTGAGCACTTCAGAGGGATGGCGCACGCGGCGCCAGGCCAGATCGGTGATGTGCAGCAGGCCGTCGATGCCGCCGAGATCGACGAAGGCGCCGTAGTCGGTGATGTTCTTGACGATGCCCTTGACGATGCTGCCTTCCTTGAGGTTGGAGAGCAGTGCCTGGCGCTCTTCGCCGAGGTTGGATTCCAGCACGGCGCGGCGCGACAGCACGACGTTGTTGCGCTTACGGTCGAGCTTGATGACCTTGAATTCGAATTCCTTGCCTTCGAAGGGCGTGGTGTCCTTGACCGGACGGATATCGACCAGCGAGCCGGGCAGGAAGGCGCGGATGCCGTTTAGCATGACCGTGAGGCCGCCCTTGACCTTGCCGGTGATCAGGCCCTTGACCAGGGTGCCGTCGACCATGGCCTTGTCGAGATCGTTCCAGGCGGCGATGCGCTTGGCCTTCTCGCGCGACAGGCGGGTCTCGCCGTAGCCGTCTTCGAGCATCTCGATGGCGACCATGACATAGTCGCCCGGCTTGGCTTCGATTTCGCCGCGTTCGTTCTTGAATTCCTCGAGGGCGATGAAGCTCTCGGACTTTAAGCCGGCATTGACGACGACATAATTGTGGTCAACGCGGATGACTTCGGCGGTGATGACCTCGCCTGCGCGCATTTCCTGGCGCTCGAGGGACTCGGCGAAGAGGGCGGCGAAGCTTCCAATGTCGGGGGTGGGAGTGGTTTCGATGCTAGAGGTGGCAGTCATAGTTTGAACCTAATCGCCGCGAATCTAAAAGCGGCAGTTGATTAATAAAGTCGCCGACGGCTTGCGCGTGCGGCGACACCGGTATTTCCCGCTCAGCCTTTCAAGGCCGGGCGTTTGTTGCATCGCTGAGCAAATCGACCTGCTCCAGGACTGCCGTCACCGCCTGATCCACGGATAGTTCCGTCGTATCGAGCAGCAGGGCGTCCGCGCATTTCTGCAGGGGAGCAACGCTGCGCGCGGCATCGCGCGCATCCCGCTCCTGCAATTCCCGCAAAAGGGATGAGATATTAGCAGACATCCCTTTCTCGATCAACTGCTTATGCCTGCGTTCGGCACGCGCTTTTGCGGAAGCCGTCAGGAACACCTTGAGCACGGCATCGGGAAAAACCACTGAGCCCATGTCGCGGCCCTCGGCCACCAGTCCCGGCGCCTGGCGATAGCGGCGCTGGCGATCCAGGAGCGCTGCGCGCACGGCAGGCAGGGCCGCCACAATGGAGGCGCCCTTCGAACATTCCTCGCTCCGGATGGCGAGAGTCACATCATCTCCTGCCAACAGAATTTTTGCTCCGCTAAACTCTGCCGGCAGCTTCGCGGCAATCCCAGCCACTTGCGCTTCGTCTTCCCAGGCAATGCCGGCCCGGGTGGCGGCCAGTGCGGTCAGGCGATAGAGCGAGCCGCTGTCGAGATAGTGAAAGCCCAGCCGCTCTGCCACGAGCGCCGCGACCGTGCCCTTGCCGGAAGCGGAGGGACCGTCGATGGCAATCACGGGCGAAGCGATACGGGCGAAGTCAGCAAAGTAGCCGGGATAGGTCTTCGCCACGCAGCCGGGATTGTTGATGACTACAGGCACGCCGCCCAGAGCGATCAGGGAAAAGCACATCGCCATGCGGTGATCGTCGTAGGTGTCGATAGCGACATTCGGGTTCAGGCTCACGGGCGCACTCACGCGCAGGTAATCCTCCCCCGCCGCGACCGTGGCGCCGAGCTTGGCGAGTTCGGTCGCCATCGCAGCGATGCGGTCGGTCTCCTTGACGCGCCAGCTGGCGATGTTTCTCAACGTGCACGGCCCGTCTGCGAACAATGCGACCACGGCCAGGGTCATCGCCGCATCGGGGATATGGTTGAAATCGGCGTCGAATGCCTTGAGCTTTCCTGTCCGCGGCGATCGTGCGCTGATGAAATTTTCGCCCGTCTCGATTTCAACACCCATTTTTTCCAGAGCCTCTGCGAAACGCACATCGCCCTGTATGCTTTTCGCGCCCACACCCAGGACGCGCACCGGGCCGCCGGCGATCGCCGCGGCAGCCAGGAAATAGGAGGCGGAGGAGGCATCGCCCTCGACGTAGAGCACACCGGGGCTGCGATAGCGCTGCGCGGCGGCGATGGCGAACTTCTGCCAGCCGGAGCGCGTCACGGTGACGCCGAAGCGCGCCATCAGGTTCAGAGTGATCTCGATATAGGGCTTGGAGATGAGTTCGCCGACGACCTCGATCTCAACTGCCTGTCCCGTCAGCGGCAGCGCCATCAAGAGCGCCGTCAAAAACTGCGATGAGACATCGCCGCGCACTGCGACACTGCCCGAGCGCACGGACCCGGGATGAATGTCGAGCGGCGGAAATCCCTCGCCGCCAAGATAGCGGATGTCTGCGCCGAGCGTTCTCAGGGAATCGACGAGATCGCCTATCGGCCGCTCGTGCATGCGCGGCACGCCGGAGAGTTGGTAATGCCCGCCTGAAACCGCCAGCGCTGCGGTTAGCGAGCGGAAGGCGGTGCCGGCGTTGCCCAGATACAGTTCTGCCTGCTTGACTGGAAAAGAACCCGCCACACCGGTGACGCGAATGGCCTGGTCGCCGCAGGCTTCGATGGAAACGCCGAGCGCTTTCAATGCCGCCAGCATCACCTCTGTGTCATCCGAGTCGAGCAGATCGCGGATCTCCGTCTCGCCTGAAGCAAGAGCGGCAAGGAGCAGGCAGCGATTGGAAATGCTTTTCGACCCCGGCAGACGGACCGTTCCCGCAGCCCAACGGGCCGGGGACAACAGCAGGGAGTCCTTCATTCGCCCGGCGGCTCTATGGATTCGAGCCAGGCGTTTCGCGCCGCGCGGGCGTCAGAAAACATCGTCGCGAGGGCGGCGCCATCGGCGGCGGCGAGCATGACCCGAACGCGCAGCAGCTCGGCGAGATAGGCATCGACTTCCACGATCAGCGCGGCACGATTGGCCACGCAGATGTCACGCCACATTTCCGGATGACTGCTGGCGATGCGGGTGAAGTCGCGGAAGCCGCCGGCGGCGAAGCCGAACAGTTGCTCCGAATCGGCGCGCCGGGCAAACTCACCCACCAGGGTGAAGGCGAGCAGATGCGGCAGATGGCTCACCGCGGCGAAGGTGCGATCATGGGCGGCAGCAGACAATTCGCTCACCAGCGCGCCGCAGGCCTCCCAGGTTGCACGCACCCTGGCCACGGCATCGGGAGCATTCTCGGGAAGAGGCGTGAGCACGACGCGCTTGCCCTGATAGAGCTTGCCGCTTGCGGCGGCGACGCCGCTTTTCTCGGCGCCGGCTATCGGATGGCCGGGAACGAACTGGCCGGCCTTGTTCCCCAGCGCGCGATAGGCGGCGGCAATCACATCCTGCTTGGTGCTGCCGCCATCGGTGATGAGCGTCCGGGGATCGAGATGGGGAAGCAAATCAAGCATGACGGCTTCCATCTGTCCCACGGGCATGGCCAGGAACACCAGGTCGGCGCCGGATAAGGCGTCCTGCCAGTTTGCCGCTACGCGATCGATGACTTTCCTTCTGAGTGCCTCATCAAGGGTGGCAGGGCTCCTGCCCATGCCGACCACCTCGAGGGCTTGATTGGCCAATACGCCCGCAGCCTTTTGCGCGAGCGCGAAGGAACCGCCTATCAGGCCGACGCCGCAAATGACGATTTTTCTCGCTTCGCTCACAGGGTCACAGCGCCTTTGCCAGGGCCTCCAGGAAGCGCTCGTTCTCGCTCTCCAGGCCTATGGTCACGCGCAGATGCTCGGGCATGCCGTAGCCCTTGAGCGGGCGCACGATCACGCCCGCCTTTAGCAGGCGCTGGTTCACCCCGGCGGCATCGGGAACATGGACGGTGACGAAGTTGCCGTGAGCGGGAAGGTGATCGAGGCCCAATCGTTTTACCCCGGCCACGATCTGCTCCATGCCGCGGCGATTGAGTTCGAAGCTGTCGGCGATGAACACATGATCGTCGAAGGCGGCGATGGCGGCGGCAAGCCCGAGGTTGTTCACATTGAAGGGCTGGCGCACCCGGTTCATGAGATCCGCGATCTCGCCCGAGGCCAGCGCATAGCCGACGCGCAGCCCGGCCAGACCATAGACCTTGGAGAAGGTGCGGGTGATGATCAGATTCGGGAACAGCAAAAGCCAGGAAAGCGTGTCGGCGCGCAGTGCCGGCGGCAGATAGTCATTGTAGGCCTCGTCCAGCACCACCACGACATCGGCAGGCAGGGCTGCAAGAAAGGCCTTCACCTCTTCATGGGGCAGGAAGGTGCCGGTGGGGTTGTTCGGATTGGCGATCCAGAGAAGGCGCGTGTCCGGACGCACGGCGGCCCTCATGGCATCGAGATCGTGGCCGTAATCCTTGGCTGCCACTTCGATGCATTCGCCGCCTGCCGACATCGTCGCCAGGGGATAGACGGCGAAGGCATGACGGGAAAATACTGCGGAGCGACCCGGCGCCAGAAACACCCTGGCGGCGAGATCAAGCACGTCGTTGGAGCCATTGCCGAGAACGACTTGCTCCATGGCCAAACCAAGGCGCTCTGCCAGCAGCCTTGTCAGGTCATGGTTGTCGGGATAACGCTCGAGACCCGAGACCGCCGCCAGCACGGCCGCCCTCGCCTTTGGGCTCATGCCCAGCGGGTTCTCGTTGGAGGCGAGCTTGACGATGCTGTCGACCGAAATGCCCATCTCGCGGGCCAACTCGGTGATCGGCTTGCCCGGAAGATAGGGGGAAATGGCGCGGATATAAGCTGGCGAGAGTTCTGCGATGGTCACGACGTTCTCCTCATTGCCCGACAGCCGGATAGGAGCCGAGGATTTTGATGAAGCCGGCATACTGTACCAGTTCCTCCAGGGCGCGGCCGACGGAAGGCTGCTGTTGATGGCCTTCGATGTCGACGAAGAAAATGTATTCCCAGCGGCCGCCGCCGAAGCCGCGTGCCGGACGCGACTCGAACTTGCTCATGGAGACGCCATGGGCGGCCAGCGGTGCCAGGAGTGCATGCACCGCGCCGGGCTTGTTCTGCGCCGAGCAGATGAAGGAAGTCTTGTCGCGGCCGGAAGGGCCGGCATCGTGCGCCGCCAGCACGAGAAAGCGCGTGGTGTTGTTGGGGTCGTCCTCGATGTTCGCCGAGAGCACGTTGAGGCCATAGCGGCTGGCCGCCGCCTCGCCGGCGATGGCGCAGGATTCCAAATCTTCCGAGGCCAGACGCGCGGCTTCGGCATTGCTCGCAACCGGCACGCGCGGCAACTGCGCGAGGTTCTTGTTCAGCCACTCATGGCATTGGGCCAGCGACTGGGCGTGAGAATAGAGGCGCTTGACGTTTGCCAGGGAGTTGGCCTTGGACAGAAGGTTCTGGTGGATGCGCAGATTGATCTCGCCGCAGATCTTCAGGGGCGAACTGAGCAGGAGGTCGAGGGTGCGGCCGATGGCGCCATCGGTCGAATTCTCGACAGGCACGACGGCATAGTTGGCATTGCCGGCCTCGACGGCACGGAAGGCATCGTCGATCGCGGCATAAGGGGTGAATGTCGGTGCCGAGCCGAAATGCTTGTGCGCCGCACTTTCCGAGAAGGTACCCTCTGGCCCGAGATAGGCGATGGACAGCGGCTGCTCCAGCGCCAGGCAGGCCGACATGATTTCCCTGAAAATGCGCTGCGTCGCCTGTGCCGGCAAGGGACCCGGGTTGGCTTCGGCAATCCTTTGCAATACCTGCGCCTCGCGCTCGGGACGGTAGATATTGCCATGCTTGATCTCACCGATGCGGTGGGCGATTTCTGCTCTCTGGTTGATGAGGCGCAGTATCTCGTCATCTACGCCGTCGATGCCCACACGCAAGCGGCCCAGTTCCTCGCGCTCATCATTCGCTCCGTTCGCCCCCTTCTCACCGGAGTCCTTGACCATGGGCTAGACCTCCAGAGGCAGATAGCGAACTGCCAGAACGCCCGCTATCTTGGCGATGGAGGCTATCGTCGCCGCAGGAACCGAACTATCCACATCCACCAGGGTATAGGCCATGTCGCCCTTGGACTTGTTCATCATGGTGTGGATGTTCAATCCCGCCTGGGCCATCGCCGTCGAGATCTGGCCGACCATATTGGGCACGTTGGCATTGGCGATGGCAATGCGGAAACCGGATTCGCGCGGCATCGCCACGTTGGGGAAATTCACGGCATTTTGCACATTGCCGTGCTCGAGATAGTCGCGCACCTGGTCGGCGACCATCACCGCGCAATTCTCCTCGGCTTCCTCGGTGGACGCGCCCAGATGCGGCAAGGCAATGACCAGCGGGTGACGATTGACCACAGGACTGGGGAAGTCGCAGACGTAACGGCCGAGCTTCTTGCCATCCAGAGCTTTCACCACCGCCGCTTCATTGACCACGCCTTCGCGGGAAAAATTGAGCAGCACCGCGCTATGCTTCATATGCTCGATGTTGCCGGCATTGATGAGGTCGCGCGTGGCATCCAGGAGAGGCACGTGCAGGCTGATGAAGTGTGAATTCTTCAATACGTCGGCGACGCTGTTGGCCCGCTTGACCTGTGCCGGCAGGCTCCAGGCGGCGTCGACCGTGATCTCGGGATCGAAGCCGAGCACATTCATGCCCAGCTTGATCGCGGCATCGGCCACCAGGCAGCCTATCTTGCCCAGGCCAATGACGCCCAGGGTGTGATGCGCCAGTTCAAAACCGGCGAAGGCCTTCTTGCCGTCCTCGACCTTTTTTTCCATGTCGGGGTCTTTTGGATCGAGGGTCGCGACGTAGGCGAGCGCGCCTGCGAGGTTGCGCGAAGCCAGGAGCATGCCCGCGATGACCAGTTCCTTGACGGCATTGGCGTTCGCACCCGGTGCGTTGAACACCGGCACGCCGCGCGAAGACATGACTTTGACCGGGATGTTGTTGGTGCCGGCGCCGGCGCGGCCGATCGCCCTGACGCTTGTCGCGATATCGAGCTTGTGCATGTCGGCGGAACGGACCAGGATGGCATCCGGTGCCGCGACATCCTTGCCCACGGCATAGCGCTCAGGGGGAAGGCGCTTCAGGCCGATCTGCGAAATCTGGTTGAGGACCAGGACCTTGAAGGGCTCAGCCATGGGTTTTCTCGAATTCGGTCATGTAATCGACGAGCGTCGCAACGCCAGACAGGGACACGGCGTTGTAGATCGAGGCGCGCATGCCGCCGACCGAACGATGGCCCTTCAGCTGCACCATGCCGCGCGCCTTCGCACCCTTCAGGAACTCCTCGTCCTGCGCTGCATCCTTGAGCGTGAAGGGCACGTTCATGCGCGAGCGATCCTCTTTCGCGACAGGGTTCTTGAAGAAGTGGCTGGCGTCGAGAAAATCATAAAGCAGGCGGGCCTTGGCGATATTCTGTTTCTCGATGGCGGCCAAACCGCCCTGCTTCTTCAGCCACTGGAACACCAGGCCGGCGATATAAATGGCATAGGTGGGAGGGGTGTTGAACATCGACTCGTTGTCGGCCTGGATCTTGTAGTCCAGCATCGCCGGCGGTGTGGGCACGGCTTTGCCGATCAGGTCTTCGCGCACGATGACCAGGGTCAGTCCCGCCGGCCCGATGTTTTTTTGCGCGCCAGCATAGATCAGGCCGAATTTGGAAACATCGACGGGCTTGGACATGAGGTTTGAGGACATGTCTGCGACAAGGGGAACGTTGCCCGTCTCGGGAATCCAGTGGAACTCGACGCCGCCTATGGTCTCGTTGGCGGTGTAATGAACATAGGCCGCATCCTTGTTGAGCTTCCAATCCTTCTGCGCCGGCGCATAGCTGAAATTCCTGTCCTCACTCGAGGCGACGACATTGACCTGGCAGAAGGCCTTCGCCTCCTTGATCGCCTTCTTCGCCCATTCCCCGGTGTGGATGTAATCGGCACTGGGCTTTCCGGCCAGGAGGTTGATCGGAATCATCTCGAACTGCAGGGTGGCGCCACCCTGGAGAAAAAGCACCTTGTAGTTGTCCGGTATCGCCAGGAGTTCGCGCAGGTCGCGCTCGCAGTCCTCGGCGATGCTGATGAACTCCTTGCCGCGATGGCTCATTTCCATCACCGACTGGCCGCTGCCATGCCAGTCGAGCATCTCGGCGGCGGCGGTATTCAGAACCTCTTCGGGCAGCGCGGCGGGGCCGGCGCTGAAGTTGATTGCACGTGCCATGTTTACTCTCCTTGATCTAAATCTAAATCTGCGTCTGAGTCTTCGGTTTCAATGACTTTCTCGATGCCGGCGAGCTTGGTGCCGTCGTCGAGATTGATCAGCCTCACACCCTGGGTCGAGCGGCCCATCACGCGGACCTGCCCGACCTTGGTGCGAATCAGCACCCCGCCCGTCGAGATCAGCATCAGCTCGTCTTCCGGTTCGACCAGGACGGCACCGATCACCTTGCCGTTGCGCCCTCCGGTCTGGATCGCGATCATGCCCTTGGTGCCGCGACCGTGACGGGTGTATTGGGCAATCGCGGTGCGCTTGCCGTAGCCGTTCTCGGTCGCGGTCAGCACCGAATATTCCTCGGTTGCGGCAACCAGCATGGAGATGACGGTTTGTTCCTTGTCCAGCATCATGCCGCGTACGCCGCGGGCGCCACGGCCCATGGCGCGCACATCGCCTTCGGCGAAGCGCACCGCCTTGCCGGCATTGGAGAACAGCATCACGTCATAGCTGCCGTCTGTGATCGCCACGCCGATGAGGAAGTCGCTCTCATCCAGACCGACGGCGATGATGCCGGCCTTGCGCGGATTGGAGAAGTCGGAGAGCGGCGTCTTCTTGACCGTGCCCAGGGCGGTGGCCATGAAGACGAAATGCTGCTCGTCGAACTCCTTGACCGGCAGAACCGCGGTGATTTTTTCCTTGTCCTCGAGCGGAAACAGATTGACGATGGGCTTGCCGCGGCTGGTTCGGCTGCCCTGCGGCACCTCATACACCTTGAGCCAATAGACGCGACCGCGATTGGAGAAGCAGAGAATGTAGTCGTGAGTATTGGCGACGAATAGATGGTCGACGAAATCGTCTTCCTTCACAGCCGCCGCCTGCTTGCCGCGCCCGCCGCGCTTCTGCGACTTGTATTCGGTGAGCGGCTGGGCCTTGATATAGCCACCGTGGGAGAGCGTGACCACCATGTCCTGCGGCGTGATCAAATCCTCTATGCCCAGATCCTGGGTGTGCATGACGATCTCGGAACGGCGCTTGTCGCCGAACTGCGCCTTGATGGCGGTGATCTCCTCGCTGATGATGGTCGTGATGCGCTCGGGTCGGGCCAGGATGTCCAGCAGGTCGGCGATGATTTCCATCACCTCCTTGTATTCGGAGACGATTTTCTCCTGCTCGAGGCCGGTCAGGCGCTGCAGGCGCAGTTCGAGAATCGCCTGGGCCTGGGTGTCCGACAGCAGATAGCCGCGGCTGGACATGCCGAACTCGGCCCCGAGGCCGTCGGGGCGCGAAGCCTCGGCGCTGGCACGGTGGAGCATCTCCTCGACCAGGGTGGATGGCCAGGTGCGGCCCATCAGTCCGCGCTTGGCTTCCGCCGGTGTCGGCGCGGCCTTGATGAGCGCAATGATTTCGTCGACGTTGGACAGGGCCACCGCCAGGCCTTCGAGGATATGGCCACGATCCCTGGCCTTCCTGAGTTCGAACACGGTCCTGCGGGTCACCACCTCGCGCCTGTGGGCGAGGAATGCCACCAGCATTTCCTTGAGATTGAGCAGCCTCGGGCGGCCATCGACCAGGGCCACCATATTCATGCCGAAGGTGTCCTGCAGCTGGGTCTGCTTGTAGAGATTGTTCAAGACCACCTCGGGGACTTCGCCGCGGCGCAGCTCGATGACCACGCGCATGCCGGACTTGTCCGACTCGTCCTGAAGATGGGAGATGCCTTCTATCTTTTTCTCATTGACCAGTTCGGCGATCTTCTCCAGCAGGGTCTTCTTATTCACCTGGTAGGGCAGTTCGTCGATGATGATGGCCTGCCGCCCGCCCGCCTTGTCGAGATCCTCGAAGTGTGTCCTGCCCCGCATCACCACGCGGCCGCGGCCGGTCATGTAGCCCTCGCGCACGCCGGAAACGCCATAGATCAAGCCGGCAGTCGGAAAGTCCGGCGCGGGAATGATTTCCATCAGTTTTTCGATGGAAATCTCCGGGTCGCCCAAAAGCGCCAGACAGGCATCGACCACCTCGGTGAGATTGTGCGGCGGAATGTTGGTCGCCATGCCCACCGCGATACCCGACGAACCGTTGATCAGGAGGTTGGGGATCTTCGCCGGCATGACCAGGGGCTCATGCTCCGAGCCGTCGTAGTTCGGGCCGAAGTCGACCGTCTCCTTGTCGATGTCGGCGAGCAACTCGTGGCCAATCCGCGCCATGCGGATTTCCGTGTAACGCATCGCCGCGGCATTATCGCCATCGACCGAGCCGAAGTTGCCCTGACCATCGACCAGCATGTAGCGCAGGGAGAAATTCTGCGCCATGCGCACAATGGTGTCATAGACTGCGGTGTCGCCGTGGGGATGGTACTTGCCGATGACGTCGCCGACGATACGCGCCGACTTCTTGTAGGCCTTGTTCCAGTCGTTGGAGAGCTCATGCATGGCGAACAGCACGCGCCTGTGCACCGGCTTCAGGCCATCGCGCACATCCGGCAGGGCGCGGCCCACGATCACGCTCATGGCGTAATCGAGGTAGGAGTGGCGCATCTCCTCTTCCAGGCTGATCGGCAGCGTCTCTTTGGCGAACGTGGTCATCGTCATCTTCTGGTTTACCGCAGGAAAATAGCTGGCACCGGGAACTGGCTACAGGACCCATGCAAAAGCTTGCGATTTTATCATGGCCGGCACGCCTATCCCCTCCTCCTTGCAAACCTTTCGCCCGCCGTGTTTGTATCTGCAAGGCTTTTGTGCTTAAATTTCATCGCCATCATGGCGCCGGCAGGCTGCGGCAACGCGGGTTCTTAACGAATCCAACAAGTGGAGGATTTCATCTTGAGTAATACTGCCGTGAAAATGACCTCAATCGCGACCCTGATCGCCATTCTGGCTTTTGCCTCTGCCACCCAGGCACAAGAGGGCTACCTGATAGACGGCCGCAAAGCCGTGGTCAAGAGTGGATTTTCCCTGTGCTGGCGCACGAATCAGTGGAGCCCGGCGATGGCGATCGCGGAATGCGATCCCGACCTGGTGAAGAAGGAAGCCCCTGCCGCACCCCCTGCGCCCAAGGCAGCAGAGCCCATCAAGGCGCCGGCAGCGGCGCCGGCCACGTCGCCGCCGGCCGCACCCAAGGTCATCACCATCGCATCCAAGAGCCTGTTCGATTTCAACAAGGCCGTCCTGAAGCCGGAAGCCAAGGGAAAGATCGACAAGGAAGTCCTGAACAAGATCCAGGAAATCGGCAAGATCAAGCTCATCGTCGTCGCAGGCCATGCCGACAGGATAGGGGCGGCCGCCTACAACCAGAAGCTGTCGGAGAAACGCGCCGAGGCGGTCAAGGCTTACCTGGTCGGCAAGGGAATCGACGGCAATGCCATCGAAACCATGGGCTTCGGCAAGACCCAGCCCGAACAGGGCGTGGCAAAGTGCGATGACAAACTGCCGCGGAAGAAGCTGATCGAGTGTCTCGCGCCTCATCGCCGCGTGGTGATAGAGATCCAGGGCACGGCAAAGTGACGCTCGCCTGATTCTCTGACAAACCAAACCCCGCCTTAGCGCGGGGTTTTTAATGATGCCACAGACAATAGACACGCTCATCGAGGCGCGCTGGGTCATCCCCATCGAGCCCAAGGGCGTGACCCTGGAACACCATGCGCTGGCCGTCGATGGCGGGCGCATCGTGGCGCTCTTGCCCATTGAAGAGGCACGCTCCCGCTTTTCCCCGGGCAAACGGGTGAGCCTGATGCAACACGTGCTGCTGCCCGGCCTGGTGAATCTCCACACCCACGCCGCCATGACCCTGCTGCGCGGCTATGCCGACGACATGGCGCTGATGGACTGGCTGAAGCAACGCATCTGGCCGGCGGAAGCCCGGCACCTCTCGTCCGATTTCGTCCGCGACGGCACCCTGCTCGCTTGCGCGGAAATGCTCAGAGGCGGCATCACCTGCTTCAACGACATGTACTTTTATCCCGAGGCTGCAGCACAGGCGGTGCACAGGATGGGCATGCGCGCCGCGCTGGGGATGGTGGTGGTCGAGTTCCCCAGCGGCTATGCGGCGGACGCCGAAGACTATCTGGCCAAGGGTCTGGCGGCACGCGACGCCCTGCGCGACGAGCCGCTGATTTCCTTCTGCATGGCGCCGCATGCACCCTACACCATAACCGACAGGACTTTCGAGCGCATCGCCACCCTGGCCAACCAGCTTGAACTGCCCATCCACATCCATGTGCATGAGACGCTCACCGAGATCGACGAGAGCATCAGGCAATATGGCTTGAGGCCTCTGGCTCGCCTCAATCAACTGGGACTGCTCGGGCCCGGCCTGATCGCGGTCCATGCAGTGCATCTCGATGCCGGGGAGATCGACCTGCTCGCCCTGCAAGGCTGCAACATCGCCCACTGCCCAAGCTCGAACATGAAGCTGGCGAGCGGCATCGCGCCGGTGGCAAAGTTGCGGCAGCAGGGTGTGCGCATCGGCCTGGGTAGCGACAGCGCAGCCAGCAACAACCGCCTCGATCTCTTCCGGGAAATGAATCACGCAGCCTTGCTGGCCAAAGTATCGAGCAATGACGCTACGGCGGTAAACGCCCATGAGGCGCTTGCCATGGCGACGCTGGACGGCGCCATGGCACTCGGCCTGGAGGAACGCATCGGTTCCCTCGTTGCCGGCAAGGCGGCCGACCTCTGCGCCGTCCGCCTCGACGATCCTCTCCTTGCGCCCTGTTTCGATCCGGCTTCTCACCTGGTCTATGTCGCCGGCAGGGAGCACGTCAGCCATGTCTGGGTTGCCGGCGAAGCCCGCGTCAGCGATGGCAAACTGCTCGCCATGGACGCCGCAGAATTGCTTGACACAGCTGATTTGTGGCATAATCGCATCATTATTTAAGGTGCATTGCCGTTCCGACATTCCATAGACATACCATCCAGGGGATCATAATGAAACAAGCCGCCAAATATTCCTTTCTGGTTGCAGCTCTGCTGGGCATCAGTGCCGCCGCAGTGGCTCAGTCGCCCACTCCCGCTTACCTGACCGATTCTCGCAATGTCATTGCCAAGAGCGGTTTCGGACTTTGCTGGCGCACCGCCCAGTGGAGCCCGGCCATGGCCGTCGAGGAATGCGACCCTGGCCTGGTGAAAAAAGAAGCGCCTCCGGCACCCAAGGCCGCCGAACCGGTCAAGCCGGCACCCGCCCCTGCACCCGCCCCCGCTCCCAAGCCCGCCGCCATGAAGGTGACGCTGGGCGCCGACGCGCTTTACGACTTCAACAAGGCCGTGCTGCGTGCCGATGGCAAGGCGAAGCTCGACGAGTTGGCCGCCAAGATGAAGGACGTCAAGCTCGAGGTCATCATCGCCGTCGGCCACGCCGACCGCTTCGGCAGCGTCAAGTACAACCAGAAGTTGTCCGAGAAGCGCGCCGAATCCGTCAAGGCCTATCTCGTCTCCAAGGGCATAGAACCGAACCGGATCTATACTGAAGGCAAGGGCAAGTCGCAGCCGGTGACCAAGGCCGACCAGTGCAAGGGCAAGAAGAGCAAGAAGGTGATAGATTGCCTGCAGCCTGATCGCCGCGTCGAGATCGAAGTGATCGGCACCAAGTAAGCGTTCTGGTCCGATCCAAAAAAGCCCTGCCCCGCAGGGCTTTTTTTCGCCTGAGAGAACTCCATGAACGAATCCATCAATGCCGACCAGCGCGAACTCGACAAATTCGGCGAGCTCGCCCATCGCTGGTGGGATCCCCATTCCGAGTTCAAGCCGCTGCACGACATCAATCCACTCAGGCTTGACTGGATAGATCGCGCCATCGGCCTGGCTGGCAAGAAGGTGCTCGATATCGGTTGCGGCGGCGGCATACTCGCCGAGAGCATGGCGATCCGCGGCGCCCATGTCACCGGCATAGACCTCTCCGAACGTGCCCTGGCTGTCGCCCGCCTGCACCTCCTGGAGAGCGGCCAGAGAGTCGACTACCGTTCGATCTCTGCCGAAGCCATGGCCCTAGAGAGCCCCGGTGGGTTCGACGCAGTCACCTGCCTGGAAATGCTCGAGCATGTGCCCGACCCTGCCAGCGTCGTGCGCGCCTGCGCCGCCCTGGTGAAACCCGGCGGCCAGGTGTTTCTCTCCACCATCAACCGCAACCCGAAAGCCTATCTGTTCGCAGTGATAGGGGCAGAATACGTTCTCAACCTTTTACCCCGCGGCACGCACGACTACGCCCGCTTCCTGCGTCCGGCCGAACTCGCCCACTGCTGCCGCGATGCCGGCCTTGCCGTGGCGGAAATTGTCGGCATGAGTTACAACCCTTTCAACAAGAGCTATTCTCTCGGCAGCGACACCAGCGTCAATTTCCTGTTGCGCGCAACGTTGGATGCGTGATGACTGAGGCAGTCCTGTTCGATCTCGACGGCACGCTGGCCGATACGGCTCCCGATCTCGGAGGTGCCTTGAACCGCCTGCTCAATGAGGAAGGCCTGCCTGCCTTGCCCCTGCAGCAACTGCGGCCCCATGTCTCGGGCGGCGCACGCGGACTGATCCAGGCCGGCTTCGGGTTGTTCCCCGGAGACGCAGCCTATGCAGGGCTGGTGGTCCGCTTCCTCAGGCACTACGAGAACAACCTTTGCACTGACAGCACGCTCTTCCCTGGCATGGCGGAGCTGCTCGAAACCCTGGAGGAGCGCGGCATCAAGTGGGGCATCGTCACCAACAAGCAGCAGCGCTTCACCCTGCCCCTGGTCGAACTTCTGGGCCTGCGGCGCCGGGCCGGCTGCATCGTCAGCGGCGACTCCGCACCCCGGCCCAAACCCCATCCCGCCCCGTTGTACCTGGCCTGCGCCGCCATTCAGGTGGCCCCTGGCCAGTCCATCTATGTCGGCGACGACTTGCGCGACATCGTCGCAGGCAAAGCCGCCGGCATGCGCACCGTCACCGCGGCCTATGGCTATCTGGGCGTGGATGAACCCTTCGAGACCTGGCAGGCTGACGCCATCATCCATGACCCTATGGAAATCCTCGGCATGATCGGGCCACATGTTAGAATGAACTGAACTTTTTTACCGGGTGCGTTACTAATCCGGAGTTTTACCTGTCTTACCACTGGGGGCGACTTGGCTTCGACGTGGGTTGCGAAGCAGACGCAGTGCATACCGAGGACCAGGCTACCTCGTAAATCCATCTGGAAAACCACAAACGCCAACGACGAGCGTTTCGCTCTAGCCGCTTAATACCGGCTAGCTCTGCACCGGTTTGTTGATGGGCCGGGTTGCGCAAGCAGCAGCAGAGTCATTCACATCAGCTAAGGACCTGCCCCGCCGTGTGGCAGGCCACGAAAATCCAGCGGATCGCTTGTGGTCAGCCTGCCCGGCGGCGGACCACCGGCTAGATCAAACGACGAGGCTAAGTATGTAGTACTGCCTGTAGAGAACTTGCGGACGCGGGTTCGATTCCCGCCGCCTCCACCATTTACTTGAAGACCGGACTCATCTCCGGTCTTTTTTTGGCAGTTCCCTTGGACCCTCTAGGAAGAAATAAAATGTCTCTGCTATTTTCAAATACCACTCTTGGATCCCTCACGTTGCAGAACCGTCTGGTCATGTCGCCGATGACGCGCAGCCGTGCCATCGGCAATGTTCCGAACGACATGATGGTTGAATATTACACGCAACGCTCTTCCGCAGGGCTGATCATCACCGAAGGCGTTTCGCCTTCGCTAAATGGCTTGGGCTATGCCCGCATACCCGGGATTTTTTCCGTCGAGCAGCTTGTCGGTTGGAAGAAGATTACCGATGCGATTCATGCACAGGGCGCGAAGGTGTTCATGCAGTTCATGCACTGCGGGCGCATTGGTCATCCGCTCATCCTGCCAGCCGGCGCACGCCTGCTGGGACCGTCTGCGGTAGCCGCCGCCGGCGAGATTTTCACCGACGCAGAGGGCATGAAACCGCACCCTGTTCCTGAAGCAATGACCGAGGCAGACATCAAGGCGACCATAGAGGAGTTTGTACTGGCTGCGAAGAATGCAGTGATGGCGGGATGTGACGGCATCGAGTTGCACGGGGCAAACGGATACCTGCTGGAGCAATTCATCCGCCCGAACTCGAATCAGCGCAAGGATGCTTATGGCGGCTCAATAGAGGGCCGGGCGCGCTTCGTTCTCGAGGTTGTCGATGCGGTGATCAAGGCCATCGGCCGCGACAAGGTCGGCATCCGTCTGTCGCCCTCTGGCGTGTTCAACGACATGGCGCCCTGCGAAGCGATGGAAGCGGATTACACCTATCTGGCGAAACAGTTGAACACACGTGGGTTGCTCTACATCCACCTGGTCGACCATTCGGCGATGGGCGCACCGCCTGTACCGGAGACCTTGCGGACAATGCTGCGCAGCGTGTTCAAGGGCGCATTGATTTTTGTCGGTGGCTACGATGCCGCTCGCGCCGAGAGCGACCTGGCCGCAGGCAAGTGCGATCTTATTGCCGTCGGTCGTCAATTCCTCGCCAACCCCGATCTGGTTGCCCGCTGGAAATCCGGAGCGGCGTTGAATGCGCCTGACTTCAGCACCTTCTACGCGGGCGGAGCGAAAGGCTATATCGATTATCCGGCACTGGGCTGATATCGACTTTCACTCTGACCGATTGAAGAACTCGAGCGACTGGTCCGAGCGATAAAGGGGGCGGTTCTCACCGCCCCCACCATAGCTCAGGGTCCGGAATTTCCGGGCCCTTTCTTTTCGTGTGAAATCCCGCACCACGCAGGTCTTGGCGGCCACTTCGCGCCCGTCGATGAACAGCCCCCCGAACGGGGGCTGCCTTCCAGATATCGGATATTGATACCCCCAATACGTGAGCAATGGGGTCTTAGGATCCTGTATAAACCGGCGAGGGCTGGCCGAAATAGCCTTCAAGCAGGTGATAGACCAGCGCAAAATTTTTCGAGCGTGTGCTGGTGTGGGCGATGCCGGGCATGACGATGAACTGCTTGTCCGGATTGGGAAGCTTGGCAAAGAAATTGGAAAGATCCTGGAAGCTGGCGATGCCGTCATACTGGCCGCGCATGATCAGGGTCGGCACTTTGATCTTCTCCGGATCACACACCGGCAGATTGGCCGACATGTCGATATAGGTGCCGGTAGGCACGGAACTGTCGAGCGCCAGCACGGCATCGGCAAATGCATCGACGATGGTGAGGTCCGAGGTTCCCGGATGATCACGGGTGAATATGCTGCGTATCATCTCGCGGTCAATCGGCCGGCGGTTGCTGGCGCGGAACTGCGCCAGGCGCTTCTTGCGCTCTGCCAGGGTCGGACTGCCTTCGCCGGTCCACACGAAGGCATCGAGGGCAAGACGGGCGACGCGCTCGGGATGGCGCTGGGCGAAGAGTGCTGCGCGCAGCGCCCCAGACGACGAACCGTAGAGCAGCATCTTGGCCCCGCCCGTGGCCTTCATGATGTATTCGCTGACCACGGCGAGATCGTCGGCACCGCAGGAAACGTCGGCATTGACTGCCCGGGTCTTGTCAGAACGGCCATAGCCCTCGCAGTCGAAGCACCAGGTGTCATAACCCAGACGTGCAAACCAGTCCATGGTCGAGGATTCCGGACGCCCGGCGATTTGCAGGTCGAACACCGGCGTCGATGACACCGAGGAGCCATGGACAAAGACGAGGGTGCCTCGACGCTTCCTGCCCTGGATGTTTTCTTTGCGCCACATGAAGAGGCGCACGTCCTCGCCATTCACGCGCTTGACTGTCCAATGCGCTTGGCCGACGAGTTCGGCCTGGGCGCCTGACTGCGCAGTCTGGGCATGCGCAGGGAAGGCAGCCGCGGCAAGCGTGACCGTGGCGGCGAGAAACTGGCGGCGTGAGTTGTCGTCGGTCTTCAATTTCGAATCCTCACCAGGCTGACTTCGCAGGTCAGCAGAAACTGCAGCAATTTTTTCGACATGATTTCTCCGTTAAAAAGAACTTGCCTGGCGAGACAGGCACGAAACACGCTCTGCGAGCCGATCCATGCCGGTAAAATTCATAAGTTATCACAGAAGTGGCTCTGCGGCACTGCAGCACAAAGGCAAAGCCTTGTGCCTGGTATTTGACATCATCTTTGCCGAGGCATAGAGTTGAATTGCCTTCGATGTGGGGGCCTTATGGGAAGGAAACTAGCGCTGAACAACAGATCACGATGTAGCTTGTTACCTTTTGCCGAGGAGTCATCCAGGCTCTTGCCCTGAAGGGCAGCGCCGATTTGAATATCAGCTTGCGGGCGCATGAAAAATTCGGCTAAAGCGGTGTGCAAGAGGCCCGTTTTGGAAAACAGCCAACGGGTCTTTTGCTTTTCAGTTTCACGCAACATCATCAGTGCGGCGAGTTCTACATTGACCGAAAAGAGGCCGGTCCGGGACGAGCGGGTATTGCTAAAATGATCGGATGGCTATTAGAGGGCGGACACATGGGGGCCAAAAAACCAGCCAAACCCAACGCGGGCGGCGTGGCGGAATCCGAATACAGTTTCGCGGTCAATCTGATGCAGTTTCTGGTCGTACCGACCTTCGTGCTCGACGCCGAAGGGAAGGTGCTCATATGGAACAAGGCCTGCGAACGCTTGACCGGCGTGCCGGCAAACGAAGTGCTCGGCACCCGCGAGCATTGGAGCGCCTTTTACGATTCGCCCCGGCCCTGCCTGGCCGATCTGGTCGTGCAGAACCGCATGGCGGAAGTCGCCACGCTCTATGTCTCCCACGATGACTCTACCGGCCAGGCTTTCGGGGTGCATGCCGAAAACTGGTGCGTCATGCCCCGTCTCGGCACGGAACTCTACCTCGCCATCGATGCCGGGCCGATATACGACGTGGATGGACAGCTCTTGGCCGTGGTCGAGACCCTGCGCGACATGTCTTCGCAAAAGAAGGCACAGACCCAACTCGAGTTTCTCGCCACCTGCGACGGCCTGACCGGCATCGCCAATCGCCGCAGCTTCGACGAAAAGCTGAGCGCCGAGTGGCGTCGCGAATGCCGGGATTCGCTGCCGCTGGCGCTCATCATGATAGACGTCGACCACTTCAAGCTCTTCAACGACACCTATGGCCATCAGATGGGCGATAAATGCCTGCGCAAGATATCGGAAATACTGACCGAGGCGGTGCGTCGTCCGAGCGATTTGGTCGCGCGCTATGGCGGCGAGGAATTTGCCTTGATCCTGCCCTCGATCGACATGGAAGGCGCGGAGATCGTCGCCTCGCGAATCCGCGATGGCATCGCCAGACTGGCCATAGTCCACAGCAGCGGCGAAGGTGGGCAGGTGACCGTAAGCATTGGCATCGCCACCGCTTTCCCGCGCAAGGGAATGAAGCAGGAAAGCCTGCTCCTGTCTGCCGACAACGCCCTCTATAGCGCCAAGCGCAACGGGCGAAACCGCATCGTCTCGCAGAGAGTGGAAGAAGAATCGCCCAACGCACAGACGTCCTGAAAGGGCGCTAGCAGCGCTTCTCGCATTCGGAGAGCAGGGCAATCACTTCCGCATCCTCCACCTGGCCGAAGTGGAGATAGAACTGTCCGACCGCCCGGAAGCCCGCATCGGCGTGGAGGCAGATCACCTCGTCGGCGTATTGGGCAACCTTCTCCAGCGTCTCGGGGGGCGCCACGGGTACGGCGCAGACCAGCTTTTCAGGCCGCTGTCCGCGCAGCGCGTGAAGCGCCGCAATCATGGTGGCACCGGTCGCCAAGCCGTCGTCGATGACGATGACGATGCGCCCCGTGGGATCGCGCGGCGGACGCAGCGGCGAATACTGGGCACGGCGTGCCCTGATGGTGGCAAGTTCCCTTTCCTTGACGCGCGCTATGTAGTCCGCACTGGCGCCGACCTCTGCGGCATAGGGGGCAAGATAGGTCCAGCCGCTCTCCTCGATGGCGCCGATGGCGAACTCGGGATTTCCCGGCGCACCGAGCTTCCTCACCAGCACCACATCGAGTTCGCCGTCGAGCTGCTCGGCGACGATTTTCGCCATCGGCACCGCGCCGCGTGGAATGGCGAGCACCAGGGGATATCTGCCCTTGTAGGCGGCAAGCCTGCCGGCGAGAGAATGTGCGGCTTGTTCCCTGTCCTTGAATATCACGGCAGCCCCCGGCGTCAATATATGACAATAGCCTAGGCCAAAGCATCGCGTCCGGCAAGCATGCCGGCAAAGCCGCTATAATTCGCAGTTCCACGCAGTTTTCCTTGCCGCCCTTCGTGACATCAATCGTTTCACCGCTCCTGCCAGGATTCATTACCGCTTTCCCGAAACCTGGCGTGCGCCTGGATTTGCCCCTGCCCCCCGGCGCCGCTGACGCCCTGGCGCTGGCGCAACTGGCCAAGCCCGGCAGGCTGCTCCTGGGTGTCACTGCGAGCCCCCTCGATGCTCAGCGCCTGCAGGAAGAAATCCTCTGGTTTTCGCCCGCCTTGCGCGTCCATCTCCTGCCCGACTGGGAGACCCTGCCCTACGACAGCTTCTCGCCGCACCAGGACCTGATCTCGGAGCGGCTGGCTACCCTCTATGCCGTCTCTCGCAACGAATGCGACGTGCTCCTGACGGCGGCGACGACGGCATTGACCAGGCTATCTCCCCCCGCCTTCCTCGCCGCCCACACCTTCTTCCTGAAGCAGGCAGAGCCTCTGGACATGGACAAGCTGCGCGCCCAGTTGGCGCTGGCCGGTTACCAGCATGTGACGCAGGTAGTGGCGCCGGGCGAGTTCTGCGTGCGCGGCGGCCTGATCGACCTGTTTCCCATGGGCGCCGCCCTGCCCTATCGCATCGATCTCCTCGACGAGGAAATCGAGAGCATCCGCACCTTTGATGTCGACACCCAGCGCACCCTCTATCCGGTGCCGGAGATCCGCATGCTGCCGGCGCGCGAGTTCCCCTTAGACGAGGCCGGCCGTACGCATTTCCGCCAGCGCTTTCGCGAGACCTTCGAGGGCGACGCCTCGCGTGTCGCCCTGTACAAGGATATCTCCCACGGCATCGCGGCGGCGGGCATCGAATATTTCCTGCCGCTGTTCTTCGAGTCCACCGCCACGCTGTTCGATTACCTGCCCGAGGACGTCCTGCTCGCCCTCCATGGCGACGTACCTGCCGCCATCGATGAATTCTGGAAAGACACCAAGAGCCGCTATGCCTTTCTCGGCGGCGACAAGAGCCGGCCTATCCTGCCGCCACAGGAACTGTTCCTCTCGGAAGAACAACTGTTCGTGGCGGCGCAGAGCTTCGCAACAATCAGGATCAAGGCAGGCGCAGGCAGTGAAGTCGCCGCCCCGCTCTCGCCTCTGCCGACGCTCGCAGTCGATAGACGGGCAACCGACCCGCTTGCCGCGCTAAAGGGCTTTCTCTCGATCTTTCCCGGCCGCGTGCTGCTCGCCGCCGAAGCGGCCGGGCGGCGCGGCACCATACTCGAATACCTCGCGGAACATGGCTTGCAGCCATCTGCCTGCGCCAACTTCTCGGCTTTCATGGAAAGCGATGCGCGCTTCATGCTGGGTGTTGCCCCGCTCTCCGGCGGCTTCATCCTGGGAACTCAAAACCTCGCCCTGATCACCGAGAACGAGCTCTATGCCGCCACCGCCAGGCCGAGAAGCGGCGTGGGGCGGCGAGAGACACGCCGCAGCAATCTCGAGGGCTGGCTGCGCGACCTGTCTGAATTGCGCATAGGCGACCCGGTGGTCCATGAGCAGCACGGCATCGGGCGCTATCTGGGTCTCGCCCATCTCGACATGGGCGAGGGCGAGACGGAATTCCTGCATCTCGAATACGCCGGCGGCGACACACTCTACGTGCCCGTCGCCCAGCTCGCCCTGATTTCCCGCTACAGCGGCGCCGATCCCGAGACCATCAGCCTGCACAAACTGGGCAGCGGCCAGTGGGAAAAAGCGAAAAAGAAGGCGGCCGCCCAGGTGCGCGACACCGCCGCCGAACTGCTGCACCTCTACGCCCAGCGCGCGGCGCGCGAAGGTCACAAGTTCGACTTCAAGCAGCACGATCTGGATGCCTTCGCCGACGGTTTCGGCTTCGAGGAGACACCCGACCAGCAGGCGGCGATTTCAGCCGTGATAGCGGACATGAAGTCGGGCAAGCCCATGGACCGCCTGGTCTGCGGCGATGTCGGCTTCGGCAAGACCGAGGTGGCGCTGCGCGCCTCCTTCGTCGCGGTGGCAGACGGCAAGCAGGTGGCGGTGCTCTGCCCGACCACGCTTCTGGCCGAGCAGCACTTCAACACCTTCTCCGACCGCTACGCCGACTGGCCGGTGAAAATCGCTGAGATCTCGCGCTTCAGGAGCGAGAAGGAACAGAAGCAGGCGATTCAGGACTTAGCCAGCGGCAAGATAGACATCCTGATCGGCACCCACCGCCTGCTGCAGAAGGACGTCGCCTTCTCCCGCCTGGGGCTCGTGATCATCGACGAAGAACACCGCTTCGGTGTGCGCCAGAAGGAGGCGTTGAAGTCGCTGCGCGCCGAGGTCGATGTGCTGACCTTGACCGCCACGCCCATCCCGCGCACCCTCGGGCTGTCATTGGAAGGGCTGCGCGACTTCTCGGTGATCGCCACGGCACCGGCCCGGCGCCTGGCCATCAAGACCTTCGTCGCGCGCTGGTCGCAGGGATTGGTGCGCGAAGCCTGTTTGCGCGAGTTCAAGCGCGGCGGCCAGGTGTATTTCCTGCACAACGAGGTGGATACCATCGCCAATATGGGCGAGCGCCTGCAAAAGCTCCTGCCCGAGGCACGCATCGTCATCGGCCACGGCCAGTTGCCCGAGCGCGAGTTGGAGCGGGTGATGCGCGAATTCACGCAGCAGAAGCACAATCTCCTCTTGTGCACCACCATCATCGAGACCGGCATCGACAATCCGCATGCCAACACCATCGTCATCCACCGCGCCGACAAGTTCGGCCTGGCGCAACTGCACCAGTTGCGTGGGCGCGTCGGCCGCTCGCACCACCAGGCCTATGCCTACCTGCTCACCCACGAGGACGCCAAGCCCTCGGCCCAGGCGGCCAAACGTCTGGAAGCGATCCAGATGATGGAGGAACTGGGCTCGGGTTTCTTCCTCGCCATGCATGACCTGGAGATCCGCGGCGCCGGCGAAGTGCTGGGTGAATCGCAAAGCGGCGAGATCCACGAGATCGGCTTTGCGCTCTACACATCGATGTTGAATGCCGCAGTGAAGTCGCTCCAGGCGGGCAAGGAACCCGACCTGGCCCAGCCCTTCGGCACGGCCTCGACCATTGACCTCCATGAGCCGGCGCTGCTGCCCAGCGATTATTGCGCCGACGTGCACGAGCGGCTGACGCTCTACAAACGCCTGGCCAATGCCGACACGGCGGCGGAATTGCAGGAGCTGCAGGAGGAGCTGATAGACCGCTTCGGCGAGTTGCCGCCGCAAGCACAGACGCTGGTCGAAACCCACAAGCTTCGGCTGCTGGCGAAATCATTGGGCATAATCAAGATCGATGCCAGCCCACACGCGATACAATTGCAATTCCTGCCATTCACCGACGCCGAAGCACCCTTCGATCCTGCCACCATCATCGAGCTGCTGCAGAAGGACAGAAGCCTCAAGCTGGCCGGACCGGAAAAGCTCTCCTGGAAGAAGGAGAGCGCCACCATGCGTGACCGCGCGCTGGCGGTACGCGAATTGCTGAAAAAACTGAAAGGCTGACATGACTCACGCCCAGCTCGAAAATCTCAACATCGAAGCCTTCGATCTGATGCTCTCGCCAGAGGCCATTCACGCTCGCTTGCCGCTGACCGATGCCGCCGCCGCGACTGTTGCAAAATGCCGCAGCACACTGCAGAACATCCTCTCGCACAAGGACTCAAGGCTGTTCGTCATCGTCGGCCCCTGCTCCATCCACGACCCTGTCGCCGGCCTGGACTATGCGCGGCGCTTGAAGCGCCTGGCCGACGAGCTAAGTGACACCCTGTTCCTGGTGATGCGCGTCTATTTCGAGAAGCCACGCACCTCGACCGGTTGGAAGGGATATATCAACGACCCGCGCATGGACGACTCCTTCCGCATCGAGGAAGGCATGCAGAAGGCGCGCGAATTTCTCCTGGCGGTGAACGAACTCGGCCTGCCTGCGGGCACCGAGGCGCTCGATCCAATCTCGCCGCAGTACCTGGGCGACCTCATCAGCTGGACGGCGATCGGCGCGCGCACCAGCGAATCCCAGACGCATCGCGAGATGTCATCGGGACTGTCGACGCCGGTCGGATTCAAGAACACCACCGACGGAGACATCGGCGTGGCGATTAATGCCATTCTCTCTTCCGCCCGTCCGCACAGCTTCCTGGGCATCAACTCCCAGGGCAGCGCCGCCATCGTGCGCACCCGCGGCAACCGCTATGGCCATGTCGTGCTGCGCGGCGGGGGGGGACCGGCCCAACTACGACAGCGTCAGCATTTCGCTGGCCGAGAAGGCGCTGACCAAGGCCGGACTGCCGCTGAATCTGGTGGTCGACTGCTCGCACGCCAACAGCTACAAGAAGGCGGAGTTGCAACCCCTGGTCGTCGCCGACTGCGTAAACCAGTTACGCCAGGGCAGACGCTCCATCGTCGGGCTGATGCTGGAAAGCTTTATCGAGGCTGGCAACCAAGAGATCCCCAGCGACCTGTCGCAATTGAAATACGGCTGCTCGGTGACCGATGCCTGCCTCGACTGGAATACCACCGAGAAGACGTTGCGCGAGGCGCACCAGGCCCTGAGCGAATTCCTTCCTAAGAAAACGCTGCTCAAGTAAAACTTCGTCATTGCAATTGCCACGGCCCTCTTGGCCTCGCAATGAAATAAGCGAAGCAATCTGAGAGCCATGCTAGATGACGGACTTATTAGCCATTCCCTAAACGAAAGCAATCATGAAACTCATCACACCATTTCGCGGCCTGCGCCCCGCAGCCGGCCAGGCTGAGGCCGTCGCCGCACCTCCCTACGACGTGCTGTCTACCGAGGAGGCGAGGCTGCGCGCAGCAAACCGGCCCTGGAGCTTTCTGCATATTTCCAAACCGGAGATCGACCTGCCGCCTGACACAAACCCCTATGCTCCGGAAGTCTATGCCAAGGCGGCGGAGAACCTCCAGAGAATGCTCTCTGCAGGAATCCTTGAGCGCGATGAACAGCCCTGCTATTACGCCTACCGCTTGACCATGGGCAGTCATGTGCAGACGGGTCTCGTGGCCGCCGCCGCGGTGGCCGAATACGATGTGAACCGTATCAAGAAGCATGAGTTTACCCGCCCCGACAAGGAGGACGACAGGGTGCGCCAGATCGAGGCATTGAACGCCCAGACCGGCCCTGTGCTGCTCGTCTATCCGCCATCAGTCCAGGCCGATGCCTTGCTGGCCAAGGCCGCCTCAGGCGAGCCGGCGGCCGATCTCACCGCTCTTGACGGCATCCGTCACACGCTCTGGGTGATTCGCGATGCGCAACTGATAGAGGACATCTCGACTGCCATCGACGCCCTGCCGAGCTTGTATATCGCCGACGGCCATCACCGCTCCGCCGCCGCCTCGCGCGTCGCAGCCGGGCGGCGCAAAGGCAATGCCGACGCCTCCAGCGACTATTTCCTGTCCGTTATTTTCCCCCATCACCAGATGCGCATCATGGATTACAACCGCGTGGTGAAGGACTTGATGGGCCAATCCGAGGCCGAGTTTCTCGCATGCGTTTCGCAGAACTTTTCCGTGATTGCGGCAGACGCACCGTTCTCACCCCGCCGGCCCGGCGAATTCGGCCTGTATCTGCCCGGCCGCTGGCTGCATCTTTCCATCCGCCCGGAATTGATCCCGACCCATGACCCGGTGGCGCGGCTCGACGTCAGCCTGCTCTCCGACCATCTGCTCGCGCCGGTGCTGGGCATCACTGACCTGCGCCGCGACAAGCGCATCGACTTCGTCGGCGGCATCCGCGGTCTCTCCGAACTGGAGAAGCGCGTCGATAGCGGCGAGATGGCGGCCGCTTTCTCTCTCCATGCGACGCGTATGGAAGACCTGATGGCCGTGGCCGACGCCGGTCACGTCATGCCGCCTAAATCGACCTGGTTCGAACCTAAGCTGGCCGACGGTCTGGTGTCACACGTTCTCGACTGAGGCATCCTGCGCTTGTAGGTCGGCCTTTCGCTGGACCCTCTTAATGCGGGCAGGCCGACAGCCAAGCCTCTATGCGACATGTCGGGCTGAAGCCCGACCTAGCCGCCAGTTGAGGAAGGACAGGAGTGCCAGGCCGAAACCGATGAGCAGGATTCCGGCGAGTTCCAAGGGCTCCACGGCTTCGCCCATTTGTATCCGCGATACCAGGATCGCCACTGCCGGCACGCCCAGCACGGACAGTCCGGCCTGCCAGGCAGGCAGTCTCTCAAGCACATAAAGCCAGAGAAACCAGGCCAGCGCAGTGCTCACCAGGACGATGTAGAGGAAGATGAGTATGAACTGCAGCGTCCATTTGGTTGCCGGCTCAGGCACCACTGCGGCGACCAGCACCAGGAAGGCACTGCCGAACACCATATGCCAGGCAGTCACCAGCAACAGGTCGGGGGCCAGCTCCAAGCGCCAGCGTTTGAGCATGATGGTCGCGACCGACCAGCTGATTGCGGCGAGCAGACTCATGAGCTTGCTCATGAGTCCGGCATGAAGCGTCCAGGGCGCGATGATCAGCAGCAGTCCGACCAGCGTGCCTATTGCTGCCAGCCATTGCGCGCCGCGCACCCTCTCTTTCAGCAGCGCCCATGACAGGAGCAGTGTCCAGATAGGCATGGTGAAGGCCAGCACAGAAGTCTTGCCGGCGCCGCCTTCGACCAGCGCCCAGTTCTGGAAAAGCAGGAACAGGCCGCAGTTGAAGAGGCCGAACCAGAAGGTCTTCATGGGCGCCACCAACTTCAGCGGCCGACGCATCACGATCAGCACGGCGAACATGGCGATGGTGCCGCCCACCGCGCGCATGGCGGCGAAGGTGAAGGGGGCGGCATAATCGAGCGCCTGCTTGGTGAGCACCCAGTTATAACCCCAGATCAGTGTCAGCAACACCAAAGCGATCAGCGCCCGCCTGCTCCCCATCAGTGCATCGCCAATCTGGGCAGCACTGCCCTGGCAGTGGAAGTCGTCGCCTGCGCCACTTCAAGAAGAGTCATGCCGCGCAGTTCGGCCAAAGTCTTTGCTATGCGCGGCAACTCTCCCGGCGCGTTACGGCCGCGATTCAGCCATGAGGGTGGAATGTCCGGCGCATCCGTCTCGAGCACGATGGTGTCGATAGGCAGCTTCGCCGCCAGCTCGCGGATGCGCGTGGCGCGCGGGAAAGTCAGGGTGCCGCCGAAACCGAGCTTGAAACCAAGTGCTATGAATGCCTCGGCCTGCGACCGGCTGCCGTTGAAGGCGTGGGCGATGCCGCCGCGAACAGGGATGCGGCGCACATACTTCAACACGGCATCGATGGCGCTTCTCACGTGGAGGATGACGGGAAGGTCGAACTCGCGGGCAATCTTCAGTTGCTCGACGAAATAATATTCCTGCAGTTCTTCATCCCGCTGGGCAACGAAGAAGTCGAGACCGATTTCGCCGACGGCAATGGCCGGGTTGCTGCGGAGCGTCTCTCTCAAAGCCACGAGGTCTTCAGCGCAAGCGCGCTCGACAAACATCGGATGGATGCCATAGGCCGGAGCACAGCCGGGCAGGTCCCGGCAGAGAGCGCTGACGCTGGCGAAATTGGCCCTCTCCACGCTCGGCACGACGATTGTTTCAACCCCGCCGGCACGGGCGGCTTGCGCCACGTCTTGGCGATCGGCATCGAACTCGCTCGCATCAAGGTGGCAGTGGGTATCAACGAAAACCATTTTGCGGCTGCAGGGATCATGTGGGTGAGCGATGATAACGCCTGCGACCCCTGGCTGACCCGCGGCGAAGCTTTTTATTCCAGTTCTTCCATCCAGGCCATCTGGATCGCTTCGAGGATTTTCTCGCCGCAATGATGTTCCTCGTCCGCGAAACCCGGAAGCACCATCACCCATTGCATCAGGTCGGTGAACCGCACCGTCTTCGGGTCGATCTCAGGGTGTCTCTCGGCCAGTTCGATGGCGATGTCGAGGCTGTCTGTCCATTTCAATGCACGGGTCATTTCTTATGCCCCTCTTTTGCCATGTTGATGGTGTACTTTGGAATCTCGATCACCAGCGGCGCATCCTTGACCAGCGCCTGGCAGGACAGCCGCGAGTTCGGCTCCAGACCCCAGGCCTTGTCGAGCAGATCCTCCTCGTTCTCGAGGGCAGGATCGAGGGTAGCGAAACCCTCGCGTATCACCACGTGACAGGTGGTACACGCACACGACTTCTCGCAGGCATGCTCGATGTCTATGCCGTTGTCGAGCAGGGTATCGCAAATGCTCTTGCCCGGCGTGGCATCGATAACGGCGCCATCGGGACAGAGTTCGACATGGGGCAGGACGACTATTTGGGTGGTCATATTTGAATTTCTGAGATTTTCCTGCCTGAGAGCGCGCGCCGCACGCTCTGGTTCATGCGCCGTGCCGCGAATTCGCCGGTGGCCTGGTTCAGGGTTGCCATGGCGGCGTCTATGGCGCGACGGTCGTCGCCGACCAGCACAGCCTGGAGACGGGCGACACAACTATCGATGTGAGCGCGCTCGAGCATGGACAGCAAGCCTGCGTCCTCGGCCAGCGCCGTCTGTGTCGCCTCGAGCAAGCGTTGCGCCTCCACCTGGGCCTCGCGCAGGGCACGGCGGAAAGCGTCCTCCGAGGCATGGGTGAAGCCTTCCTTGAGCATGCCGGCGATTTCATCGTCGGACAAGCCATACGAAGGTTTGACTTCGACGCGGGCCTCGTGGCCGCTGGTCAGCTCGCGTGCCGAGACGGAGAGCAGACCATCTGCGTCGACCTGGAAGGAGACGCGAATTCTGGCAGCACCGGCCGCCATCGGCGGGATGCCGCGCAATTCGAAGCGCGCCAGCGAACGGCAGTCGGCGATGAGTTCGCGTTCGCCCTGGACGACATGAATCACCATCGCCGTCTGGCCGTCCTTGAAGGTGGTGAATTCCTGTGCACGGGCAACCGGAATGGTGGAATTCCTCGGGATGATTTTCTCCGTCAGGCCGCCCATGGTCTCGAGACCGAGCGAGAGCGGAATCACGTCGAGCAGCAGCCAGTCTTCATTGGAGGCGCGGTTGCCGGCGAGGAGATTGGCCTGGGTCGCAGCGCCTAGCGCCACCACCTTGTCCGGATCGAGGTTGTTCAACGGCTCCTGATTGAAGAGTTCGCCGACGGCATGCTGAATCTGCGGCATGCGCGTCGAGCCACCGACCATGACCACGCCGTTCACCTCGGCGACCGAGAGGCCGGCGTCACGCAGCGCCTTTTTCGTCGGCGTCAGGGTTTTCTGCACCAGCGTCCTGGTGATCTCGCTGAATTTCTCGGTGCTCAGTTTGACATCGACATATTCGCCGCTGCCAAGGCGGACGGTTATCGGCGCCTCGCCATGATAGGTCAGATATTCCTTGGCCTCGCGGGCGCGGGTCAGGAGGAGACGCGCATCGGAATGGGAGAGCGGCTGAAGATCCGCCTGCTCGATGATCCAGCAATACACTCGGTGGTCGAAGTCGTCGCCGCCCAGCGCCGAATCACCGCCGGTGGAAAGCACCTCGAAGATGCCCTTGGAGAGCTTGAGGATGGAAATGTCGAAAGTGCCACCGCCCAGATCGTAGACGGCATAGATGCCTTCAGCGGCATTGTCGAGACCGTAGGCAATGGCCGCCGCGGTCGGTTCGTTGAGCAGGCGCAGCACATTGAGACCGGCCAGTAGCGCCGCATCCTTGGTGGCCTGGCGCTGGGCGTCGTCGAAGTAGGCCGGCACGGTGATGACGGCACCGGCGAGCACGCCGCCCAAGGCGGCTTCGGCGCGAGCCTTCAATACCTTGAGAATTTCCGCGGAGACCTCGACCGGGCTTTTCACGCCGGCGACGGTGCGCAGCCTGACCATGCCCTCCGCCTCGATGAAGTCGTAAGGCATGGTCTCGATATGGGCGATGTCCTTGACGCCGCGACCCATGAAGCGCTTGACCGAAACGATGGTGTTCTTGGGATCGACGGCCTGGTGCGTTTGTGCCTCGAAGCCGACGGAAAGAACGCCTTGCGGTCCATAGCAGACGACTGAGGGCAGGAGAGAACGTCCCAGTTCGTCGGAGAGCACCACGGACATGCCGCTTCTCACCGTGGCGACGAGCGAGTTGGTTGTGCCAAGATCGATGCCCACGGCAAAGCGGTGTTCGTGCGGGGCAGTCGATTCGCCCGGTTCTGAAATCTGAAGTAATGCCATGTTGTATTTGCGGCGAATGAACGCTATGCCTCTGTCGCCTCGAGCGCGTCGTCGATTTCGCCGAGCAGCTTTTCCTGGAACATCAATTGCCGCACGGTATCGGCGGCAGCATGGAAGGACGCATCGCCTGCCGCATCGAGTTGGGATTGCAGACGCTTATACTGCTCCTCCATCTCCTGCTTGAGTCGGCGGTGGAGTTTCTCGAGCTCAGCGACCGCACCGGCCTCGCTCATTTCGGCCACCGCTTGCCGCCATTCCATCTGCTGCATCAGGAACTCGGCAGGCATGCTGCGGGCCTTTTCGACATCGACGCCAGCGAGTTGCAACAGGTACTGGGCGCGCGAGAGCGGCCGCCGCAGCGTCTGGTAGGCCTCGTTCACCCTTGTTGCCCACTGCATCGCCAGACGCCTCTGGGCGTCGCCGAGATGGGCGTGCTTGTCGGGATGAACGCGCGCGAGCACCTCGTGATAGAGGCGTTCGAGTTCGCTCTTGTCCTGCGCATAGCGCCGCGGCAGATCGAACAGGGCGAAGTGGTCTTGGGAAAAATCCATAACCGCCGCAGCTACAATACGTTGAAGCTCTCGCCGCAGCCGCACTGATCCTTGATGTTGGGGTTGTTGAACTTGAACCCCTCGTTCAGCCCCTCGCGGGTGAAATCCAGCTCGGTGCCATCGATGTAAGGCAGGCTCTTGGGGTCCACCAGCACCTTGACGCCGTGACTCTCGAAGATGTGATCCTCGGGATTGGCGGCATCGACGAACTCGAGCTTGTAGGCCATGCCCGAGCAGCCCGAGGTGCGCACGCCGAAACGCAGACCGATGCCGCGCCCACGCTTGGCGAGAAAGCTGGCCACATGCTGGGCGGCCTTTTCGGTGATGGTAATCATGCCGCTCATGCCTCGTGCTTGTGCTTGTAGTCTGCCACTGCCGCCTTGATGGCATCCTCTGCCAGGATGGAGCAATGAATTTTCACCGGCGGCAGGGCCAGTTCTTCGGCGATATGGGTGTTCTTGATGTCGAGCGCCTGGTCAAGCGTCTTGCCCTTGACCCACTCGGTAACGAGCGAACTGGAGGCGATAGCGGAACCGCAACCGTAGGTCTTGAACTTTGCGTCCTCGATGATGCCATCCTTGCCAACCTTGATCTGCAGCTTCATCACGTCGCCGCAGGCCGGGGCGCCGACCATGCCGGTGCCGACATCATCGGCGTCCTTGGCGAAGGTGCCGACGTTGCGCGGGTTTTCGTAATGATCCAGAACTTTTTCACTATATGCCATTTTGCTGCTCCTTAAATTGCTTCAATGCGCCGCCCACTGGACGGTGTTGAGGTCGACCCCGTCCTGAAACATTTCCCACAGCGGTGACAGTTCGCGCAACTTGGCGATTTTCGCATGCAGCAGGCTGATCGTGTAGTCGATTTCCTCTTCCGTCGTGAAACGGCCGAGGGTCATGCGAATCGAGCTGTGCGCCAGTTCGTCGGAACGGCCCAGAGCGCGCAGCACATAGGAGGGCTCGAGGCTGGCGGAGGTACAGGCCGAGCCCGAGGATACCGCGACGTCCTTGATCGCCATGATCAGCGACTCGCCCTCGACGAAATTGAAGCTGATGTTGAGGTTGTGCGGCACGCGTTTTTCCACATCGCCGTTGACATAAGTCTCCGCGATGTCGGTGAGGCCCTTCAGGAGCTTGTCGCGCAGCCTTCTGATGCGGACATTCTCGGTCGCCATCTCCTCACGGGCGATGCGGAAGGCCTCGCCCATACCGACGATCTGGTGCGTGGCCAAGGTGCCCGAGCGCATGCCGCGCTCATGGCCGCCGCCGTGCATCTGCGCTTCCAGGCGGATGCGCGGCTTCCTGCGGACGTACAGGGCGCCGATGCCTTTCGGGCCATAGACTTTATGGGCCGTGACGGACATCAAGTCCACCTTCAATACCGCCAGATCGATCGGCATCTTGCCCGCGGCCTGGACGGCATCGACGTGGAAGATGACGCCTCTTTCGCGGCATATCTCTCCGAGTTCGGCGATAGGCTGGATCACGCCGATTTCATTGTTGACCGCCATCACCGAGGCGAGAATGGTGTCCGGACGCAACGCCGCCTTGAACTGCTCGAGGGTGATGAGACCATTCTCCTGCGGCTCAAGGTAGGTGACCTCGAAGCCCTGGCGCTCGAGTTCGCGCATGGTGTCCAGCACCGCCTTGTGTTCGGTGGAAACCGTGACGAGGTGCTTGCCCTTGCCGGAATAGAAGTGCGCCGCACCCTTGATGGCCAGGTTGTTGGATTCGGTGGCGCCGGAAGTCCAGACGATTTCCTTGGAGTCGGCATTGAGCAGCGCTGCGACCTGCCCGCGCGCCTCCTCGACCGCGGCCTCGGCTTCCCAGCCGTAGGCGTGGGAACGACTGGCGGGATTGCCGAATTTTTCCGTGAGGAAGGGAATCATATTCGCGGCCACGCGCGGATCCACCGGCGTCGTCGCAGAATTATCGAGGTAGATCGGGAACTTCAGCATCATCAAATCTCCATGCTAATTTCTGTTTATTTCAGCCAGCCAGCGCGGTCAGGCGCCTCAGCTGGAAAAGGGTTTCGGCCAGGGCGGAGAGAAAAGCCGTCGCCTGCTGTTTACTGCTGCCCATGCCGAGACTGAGACGCACGGCGCCGCGGGAAAACTCCGGCGACACGCCCATGGCACGCAGCACGTGCGAAGGCTCTGGGGAAGCCGAAGAACAGGCAGAGCCGCTGGCCACCGCGAAGCCGGCGCGGTCCAGCTTGGCGACAAGCGTCTCGCCATCGATCTCCGGGAAGGCGAAAAATATCGTGTTGGCCAGGCGTGTCGCGCCCTGCCCGAAAATGGTCGCACCCTGCTGGGCAAGACCGCGCTCCAGTTGGCTGCGCAAAGCGGCAAGCACTGCAATGCCCTCATGCCGCCTTGCCACGGCAATTTCGCAGGCGAGGCCGAAGCCGACGATGGCAGCCACATTCTCCGTGCCGGAGCGCAAACCCCGCTCCTGGCCACCGCCTGAAATCAGCGGCCGCAGTTCGACGCGCTTGTCGAGCACCAGCGCTGCCGCGCCCTTGGGTCCGCAAATCTTGTGTGCCGAGACGGTCAGGGCATGCACGCCGGCCTGATTCAATAAGCGAAAATCCAGTTCCATCTTGCCCAGCGCCTGGACGGCATCGGTGTGAAACCAGGTACCGGTAGCACGAGCCTGGCCGGCGAGCGCTGGAATATCCTGCAGCACGCCGGTCTCGTTGTTGGCCAGGATCACCGACACGATTTTCGCTCCAGCGGCCAGCGCCTCCTGGTAATCACTTGCGGAAATGCGTCCTTCGGCATCGACTGCGATCTCATGGAGTCGCCATCCTTGCCGCGCCAGATCCTTTGCCGGCTCGCGCACGGAAGGATGCTCGACTGCGCTGACGGCCAGTACGCCCGGCTTGAGATTGGCTGCAGCGCCCTTGAGGAAAAGATTGTTGGCTTCGGAACCGCTGCCGGTGAAAATCACCTCGGTCGGATGCGCCCCGACTGCAGCGGCCACCTGACCGCGCGCCGCGTCTATCGCCCGCCTCGCTGCCCGGCCATATTCATGGCGGCTGGAGGCGTTGCCAAATTGTTCCGCGAAGTAGGGCAACATCGCCTCCAGCACACGCGGATCGAGCGGCGTGGTGGCGTTGTGGTCCAGATAGACGGGGGCGAACATGGCAGCAATCAGGCGTCGACTAAGGAGAGGGCGACGCGGCGCTGCTTGGGCTGGTCAAGTTCGCCATGGCCCATGGTGTTCTTGGCCCGCTGCTGTTCGACCAATTCACCCAGGCTGACCGAATCGAGATAGTCGTACATGCGCTTGGTGAGGGTGGTCCACAACATGTGGGTCATGCACGGCTGGTCGTCATGGCAGTTGCTCATGCCGCCGCATGCAGTCGCATCGAGGGGCTCATCGACGGCGGATATGATCTCGGCCACCGACATCTCTGCCATCGGCTTGGCCAGGCAATAACCGCCGCCGGGGCCGCGCACGCTGGCCACCAACTGGTGGCGACGCAACTTGCCGAACAACTGCTCAAGATAGGACAGGGAAATCTTCTGGCGTTCGCTGATACCCGCCAGCGTCACCGGCCCCCCCCCATGGCGCAGCGCCAGATCGATCATTGCGGTCACCGCAAAGCGGCCTTTAGTCGTCAGTTTCATGGTTTGCCTCGTCGTAAGCCAATCAGTCGGTCAAATCACCTTGCGCATCAACACTCACCCACCGTGCCAATACCCGATAATCCTGCTCAACTATACGATGTCCGACAATTCTAGTCAACTATTTTCCCCAGGTAATTCGGGTCGAACCGGTCTGCAGTCGCTGCCTCATCATCCACCGAGACGCCGGCGCGCTCGAGGAGAAGCAGGAGATGCTCGATGCGGCGGTCCGTTTCCACCGCATGGTCTAGCAAACCGTGGATGGCGCGCGACAGGGGATCTTCCTCGGTGCGGGTCACGGCATAGGCCGAGAAGCCCATTTTCGCAGCCGTCGCCTCCCTTACCTGGTCTTGCTCGTTCATGATGATGCGCGCAGGAATGCCCACCGCCGTCGCCCCCGGCGGCACGTCGCGCACCACTACGGCATTCGAACCGATCTTGGCCCCCTCGCCGATGGTGATGGGGCCCAGCACCTTGGCGCCAGCGCCTATCACCACGCCCGCCTCCAGGGTAGGGTGGCGCTTGCCCTTGTTCCACGATGTTCCGCCGAGCGTGACGCCGTGATAGAGGGTGCAGTCGTCGCGAATCACCGCTGTCTCTCCTATCACCACGCCCATGCCATGGTCAATGAAGACGCGGCGGCCTATGGTTGCTCCGGGATGAATCTCGACGCCAGTCAGCCAGCGGCCCCAGTGCGAAATCCAGCGCGCCAGCCAGCGCAGCCGATGGCTCCACAGCCATCGGCTTGCGCGATGAATCTGCAGCGCGTGGAAACCGGGATAGCAGGTCAGCACCTCCCATGCCGATCGGGCTGCGGGATCGCGATCGAAGACGCAAGCGATGTCTTCACGCAGACGGCTGAACATAGACGACTCCATAAGAATTCACTGAAATATAAAATACCCCTGGTTTTTAATCAACTTTTCTTGCGAATTTTTGGTTTCTCGAAGGTCGCCAAGAGGCCACGCAATATGCGGACTTCCTCCTTCTCCAGTCCGGTGCGGACAAACAGCCGGCGCAGTCTTTGCATCAGGCGCTTGGGTTGGGCCGGGTCGAGAAAACCGCTGGCCAGGGCGCTTTTCTCCAGGTGGGCGAAGAGTCCCTCGATCTCATCCGCGGTGGCCAACGGCAACTCGCTCTTCGGCGCTTCGCCCGGCATGGCGGCGGCCAGGCGCATCTCGTAGCACATCAACTGCACCGCGGCGCCGAGATTCAGAGACGAGTAATCGGGATTGGCCGGAATCATGACCGGCAGATGACATAGAGAGAGTTCTTCGTTGGAAAGTCCCGAGGTCTCGTTGCCGAACACCAAGGCGACCTCCTCCTGCGCCGCCGTCTCCACCAGTTGGGCGGCGCCCTCGCGCGCCCAGCAAAACGGCAGGGCGAGGTCGCGCCTGCGCGCCGTCATGCCGGCCACCATCACGGTGTCTTTGAGCGCCTCCGACAATGTCTGGCAGACCACTGCCTGTTCGAGAATGTCTGATGCGCCGGAGGCGCGCGCATCGGCTTCAGCATCCGGGAAATGTCTGGGATTGACGAGATAGAGACGGGTGATTCCCATGGTCTTCATCGCCCGGGCACAAGCGCCGATGTTGCCCGGATGGCTGGTATGAGAGAGCACGATGCGCACGCGCGCGAGCGGGAAATAGCTGTTCATAATAGAATGGGCCTGAACCTGGCACCCTGCGCCTGCCCTCCACCGGAACCACCCCCAATGCATCCCATGCTCACCATCGCCGTCAAGGCTGCTCGCCGCGCAGGCCACATTATCAGCCGCGCCAGCCTCGACATCAGCCAACTGACGGTCAGCGCCAAACAGCAAAGCGACTATGTCACCGAAGTGGACCGTGCCGCGGAAGCGGCCATCATTGAAATACTGCGCGAGGCTTATCCCAGTCATGCGATTCTAGCAGAAGAGTCCGGTGCCTCAGGCCCTGAGAGCGAGTATCAGTGGATCATCGATCCGCTCGACGGCACCACCAACTTCATCCACGGCTTCCCGCAGTATGCGATCTCGATCGCGCTCTCGCACAAAGGCGTGATGAACCATGCGGTGGTCTACGACACCAACCGCAACGAACTATTTACCGCCAGCAAGGGCGGCGGCGCCTTTCTCAACGAGAAGCGCATCCGTGTCACCAAGCGCACCAAGCTCGCAGAAGCGCTGATAGGCACGGGCTTCCCCTACCGCTCCTTTGTGCATATCGACGCTTATCTGGCGATCTTCAAGGAACTGACGCAGAAGACCGCAGGCCTGCGCCGCCCGGGTGCAGCCTCGCTCGACCTGGCCTATGTCGCCGCCGGCCGCCTGGACGGCTTCTGGGAATTTGGCCTGAGTCCCTGGGACATGGCCGCCGGCGCGCTGCTGATCTCCGAGGCAGGAGGGCTCGTCGGCGATCTCTCCGGCGAGTCGGACTATCTCGCCACCGGCAATATCATTGCAGGAAATCCGAAGGTGTTTTCCCAATTGCTGCAGGTGGTGAGGCCTCATCTGACAGCCCTGTTCAAGGCTTGAATCCAAATAAAAGGAGATAAAAGGTGTTCGACGATTTAAGAGAGTTCATAGAAAAGGCTGAGGCCCTGGGCGAATGCAAGGTCATTGACGGTGCCCATTGGGATCTGGAAATGGGCCGAATAGCCGAGTTATCTCTCTCCGTCCCCGACTCGCCGCTCCTGATATTCGACAAGGTTCCAGGCTATCCGGAAGGAAACAGAGTCGCCACCAACCCCTTCACCTCGACGCGGCGGGTGGCGCTGGGTCTGGGCCTGCCCCTGGATCTCAAGGGACTGGATCTCATCAGGGCGTGGCGGGACAAGTTGGCCGCGGTGAAACCGATTCCGCCAGTGTATGTGGAGACAGGGCCGGTCAAGGAGAATGTGCTTCTGGGCGATGACGTCGATGTCCTGAAATTTCCCACGCCGAAATGGCATGAGTTCGACGGCGGCCGCTATATCGGCACCGGCTGCATGGTGATCCAGAAGGATCCGGACAGCGGCTGGATCAATATGGGGACTTACCGCTCGCAGGTCGTGGACAAGAATACCGTGACCTTCCACAGCGTTCCCGGTCGCCATGGCGCGATCATCGCCAAGAAGTATTGGGACAAGGGTTTGAGCTGCCCGACCGCCATCGTCTGCGGACAGGGGCCGCAGCTCTGGATCTCGGCGGTGTCCCCGGTGCCCATCGGCATCAGCGAACTTGAATGGGCAGGAGGCTTGAGAAACAAGGCGGTCGAGGTGGTACGCGGCGTGACCGTGGACCTGCCGATTCCGGCCGAGGCGGAAATCGTCCTCGAAGGAGAAATGCCGCCGCCTGACAAGGTCAATGCCAGCGAAGGGCCGTTTGGCGAATGGGAAGGTTATTATTCAGGCGGCAAGAGCCCTCACCCGGTGCTCAAGGTCACCGCCATCCTGCATCGCAATAACCCCATCCAGTTCGGCGTGCCGATGCTGGTCGGCAAACACGATGACAACCTGATCATGGCTGTCGATCTCTCCGCCCAGCTTTGGGCAGAGTTCGACAAGCAGATCGCCGGGGTGAGGGGCGTCTCCTTCGTGTACGAAGCCAGGAGAAGGCCCATGGTCGTGGTCTCCCTGAAACAGATGTACCCGGGTCACGTCAAACAGGCCGCGCTGATCGCAGCCGGCTCCTATCGCGGAGCAACACTTGTCGGCAGATTCGTCATCGTCGTGGATGACGACATCGACCCCACGAATATGACCGAAGTCCTCTGGGCGCTGGGCACACGCTGCGACCCGAAGAGCCAGATCGATTTTCTCTCGGACCGCCTGTCCATGGCGTCGGACCCGCGGCTGGAACCGGAAAAGAGAAAAATCGGAGACCTGACCTGCTCCACGGCCATCATCGATGCCTGCAAACCGTGGGCCTGGCGGGATCAATTCCCGAAATCGACCAAGACCTCGCCCGAGGTCATGGAACAGGTGAAGCAGAAATGGGGCAGCCTGCTTTTTGGCAAACCATGACGAGCAAATTCTTCGGCCTGTGCCTGGCCTTGACTCTGGCATTTTCTTCAGTTACGGCCATTGCGCAAGTCTATCCTGCCAAGCCGATCAGGTTCGTGGTGGGATATGCTCCCGGCGGCAGCAACGACATACTCGCGCGCATCGTCGGCCAGAAGCTCTCCGAGCGTCTTGGCCAGTCGGTCATCATCGAGAACAAGCCCGGCGCTGATTCCAATATCGCCGCAGCCTATGTTGCCAAGGCGGCTCCCGACGGCTATACGCTTCTGATCGGCTCGAGCGGGACGATGACCATCAATCCCAACATCTACCAAAACCTGCCCTTCGATCCGGAGAAGGATTTCATCCCCATCACCCTGTTTGCTTCCGATCCACTGGTCTTCGCCGTCAATCCCACGTTTCCGGCCACCTCGCTCAAGGAACTGGTCACCATGGCCCGCGCCAAGCCCGGCTCCTTGTCCTACGCTTCGGGGGCGCCACCGATGTATGTGGCGACCGAATTGTTCAAGAAGCAGGCAGGCGTGGACATGATGCACATTCCCTACAAAGGCAGCGGCCCTTCCGTCATGGCAGCCGTCACAGGCGAGGTGCCTTTGGTAGTGGTATCCATCGGACCAGCCCTGGCGCAACTGCGCGCGGGAAAGCTGCGACCCCTGGCCGTCACCGCACAGAAGAGGGCGCATCTCCTCCCGGACACCCCGACCGTGAAGGAAGCCATCGGGATTGATCTCGAAGGCGGCACCTGGGTAGGACTGTTCGCCCCTGCCGCGACGCCCAGCGCCATCATCGACAAGCTCTACTCCGAGTTGTCCATCGTCCTCCAGTCCGACAATCTGAAGGAGAAGTTTGCCTCCTACGGCTATGACACCAGCAGCATGGGGCTGCCGCCGGCAGAGTTCGGCGCATTCTTCAGGGCGAATCTGGCCAAATGGAAAAAGGTGACGAAGGAACTCAATATCAAGATAAATTAAGCGTCGACGCTAGCAGGGATTGCTTCCAGAAAAACGGCGGCCACTGTTAGACTAGTTGGCGTCAAAGGAGACAACATGCAACTGATGCTAATAACCCTGTGGCTCGGCCTCGCGCTCATCTGTGGCGAGTCCATGGCGCAAAGCTATCCCTCCAAGCCGATCAAGTTCGTGGTGGGATATCCTCCCGGCGGCAGCAACGATATTCTCGCGCGCATCGTCAGCCAGAAGCTTTCCGAGCGCCTCGGCCAGTCGGTCATCGTGGACAACAAGCCCGGCGCAGATTCCAATATCGCCGCGGCATTTGTCTCAAAAGCGGCGCCCGACGGCTATACGCTTCTGATCGGGGCGAGCGGGGCGATGACCTTCAATCCCGGCCTCTATGAACGCCTGCCCTTCGACCCGGAGAAGGATTTCATCCCCATCACCCTGTTTGCCTCCGACCCGCTGATCTTCGCCGTCAATCCCTCTTTTCCGGCCACTTCTCTGAAGGAATTGATCGCCATCGCCCGCGCCAAGCCCGGTTCCCTGTCCTACGCTTCAGGCGCGCCGCCAATGTATGTGGCCACTGAACTGTTCAAGAAACTGGCAGGTGTGGACATCATGCATATTCCCTACAAAGGCAGTGGCCCTTCGGTCATGGCCGCAGTCACCAATGAAGTGCCTTTGGTCGTGGTCTCCATCGGACCGGCCCTGGCGCAACTACGCTCGGGGAAACTGCGCCCCCTGGCCGTCACCGCACCACAGAGAGCGCATCTCCTGCCGGACACGCCGACCGTGCTGGAAGCCGCCGGGTTGGATTTTGAGGGCGGCATCTGGGTGGGTCTGTTCGCCCCTACCGGCACGCCTGCTGCCATCATCGACAAGCTTTACTCCGAGTTGTCCATCGTCCTCAAGTCAGACAGCATGAAGGAGCGTTTTGCCGCCATGGGCTATGAGACCAGCGGCATGGGATTGCCGCCGGCGGAGTTCGGCGCATTCTTCAGGGCAAACCTCGCCAAATGGAAAAAGGTGACGCGGGATCTCAACATCCGCGCAAACTGAGCGCCGCACTCACCGGCCCGACTTTCAGAGGAGACAAAATGAAACTGATCTTGAAGTTCCTGTTCATCGCGCTCACTTTCTTTTGCGCCGAGTCCATGGCGCAGAACTATCCCTCCAAGCCGATCAAACTCCTGGTGGGCTATCCTCCCGGCGGCGCCACCGACTTCCTGGCGCGCATCGTCGCACAGCAGATGACGGAACGCTTGGGCCAACCGGTCATCGTGGAGAACAAGGCCGGCGCCAATTCAATCATTGCCGCGGATTATGTGGCAAAGTCTGCGCCGGACGGTTACACGATTCTCGTCGGCGGCAGCGGCGTGATGACATTCAATCCCGGCCTCTATGAGAAGCTGCCCTACGATACGGCGAGAGACTTAATCCCCATCACCCAATTAGGCGGCTACCACATGGTGTTCGCCGTGAATCCGTCGGTTCCTGCGACATCGATAAAGGAACTGATCGCTCTGGCCAAGAGCAAGCCCGGTGCTTTGTTCTACTCTGCCGGAGCGACGCCTTTCATGGTGCCGACCGAGATGCTCAAGAGACAGGCAGGCATGGACCTCACGCTCGTCCCCTACAAGGGCAGCGCCCAAGCGATCACCGCTGCCGTTGCCGGCCAGGTGGCTCTGGTCGCGGTGGATCTGCCGCCGGCCATTCCGCAGTTGCAGGCCGGGAAGATTCGCGCCCTGGCGGTATCCGGTCCCAAGAGATCGGCCGCCATGCCCGATATTCCGACCATGGAAGAAGCCGGTCAAGCGAACTTCGGCATGCTTTTCTGGACGGGACTGTTTGCCCCTGCCGGAACGCCCAGCGCCATCATCGACAAGCTCTACAGCGAGTTGTCCAGCATCCTCAAGCAAGAGAGTGTGAGAAAGAAGTTTGCCGACCTCGGCTATGAAACAGGAAGCATGGGGATGCCGCCGGCGGAATTCGAAATCCTGTATAAGGCAGAACTCGCCAAATGGACCAAGGTGTCGCGCGAGCTTAAACTCCGCGCAGATTAAGCAAAGAGCCGGGCAGGGAATGCCCGGCTTGCCGTTGTGGGTCTCGGGTTAGAATTGCAGCGATGAGCAAGCCGGACTCCCCGGTGGGCAACGCCCACACCCCCATGATGATCCAGTACCTGCGCCTCAAGGCGCAGCATCCGGACATGCTGATGCTCTACCGCATGGGCGACTTCTACGAGTTGTTCTACGGTGATGCAGAGAAGGCTGCGCGACTGCTCGACATCACGCTGACTGCGCGTGGGCAATCGGCCGGGCAACCCATTCCCATGGCAGGCGTGCCCTACCATGCCATCGAGCAGTATCTGGCGCGACTGGTGAAACTCGGCGAATCCGTGGCAATCTGCGAACAGATAGGCGACCCTGCCACCAGCAAGGGCCCGGTCGAGCGCGCCGTGACCCGCATCGTCACGCCGGGCACACTGACCGACACGGCGCTCCTCGACGAGAAATCCGACTGCCTGCTGCTCTCCCTGACCCTCGATAAACAAAGAGCCGGACTGGCCTGGCTGAATCTCGCCAATGGCGAATTGTCTGCCCTGGAGTGTCCGGCCGCTGCCCTGTCTGCGCAATTCGAACGACTGCGGCCAGCCGAACTCCTGCTGCCCGACCGTCTGAGAAACCAGGCACTCGAAGTGAGGAACGCAGCAATCAAGCATCTGCCCGATTGGCATTTCGATCCGGAGTCGGCCGCGCGTCTGCTATCCAGCCACTTCGGCACGCGCGACCTGGCCGCCTTCATCCCGGATGGTGAGGCCTCGTTTCCGCTCGGCCTGGCCGCCGTCGGCGCATTGTTCCAGTATGCCCGAACCACACAGCAGCAGGCGCTCACGCATGTCACCGGTCTCAGGATAGAGCATGAGGACGAGTTTTTGCGCCTGGATGCAGCCACCAGGCGCAACCTGGAAATATCCGAGACCCTGCGCGGTGAGCCCTCTCCCACCCTGCTCTCGCTCCTCGACACCTGCCAGACCGGCATGGGCTCGCGCTGGCTGCGCCACGCCCTGCATCATCCGCTGGCCGAGCAGAGCGTTGCCGCCTCCCGCCATCATGCCGTCGCCGAACTGATGGATGCTGCCGCCGTGAGTCTGCGCGAAGGCTTGCGCGGCATTGCCGACATCGAGCGCATCACCAGTCGCATCGCGTTAAAGAGCGCGCGGCCGCGCGACCTCTCTGCGCTCCGGGACAGCCTGGCAGGGCTCGATGGTTTGCGCGATGCCCTGGCCTCTCCTGTCTCGAAGTTGTTGCAGAAAATTCACGATGATCTGGCCACGCCGGTCTCTCCCCTGACGCTTCTTCAGCAGGCGCTAAAGCCCGAGCCTGCTACCCTGCTGCGCGAGGGCGGCGTCATCAATGACGGCCATGATGCCGCCCTCGACGAGTTGCGCGCGCTGCAGAACAATTGTGGGGAATTTCTCCTCGAACTGGAGGCGAGAGAGAAGGCCAGGACAGGCATTGCCAACCTCAAGGTCGAGTTCAACAAGGTGCATGGCTTCTATATCGAGGTCACTCACGCCAACACAGACAGGGTTCCCGACGACTATCGTCGCCGCCAGACACTGAAGAATGCCGAGCGCTACATCACGCCCGAACTCAAGGCCTTCGAGGACAAGGCCTTGTCCGCCAACGAGCGCGCCCTGGCGCTCGAGAAGCAGCTCTACGACGCGCTCCTTTTGGCACTTGCGGCGTTCATCCCGGCGTTCCAGAAAATCGCCCGCGCCCTGGCGCTGGCTGACGGCCTGGCCGCCTTCGCCGATGCCGCGAAACGCCTCGACTATTGCCGGCCGCTATTCCAGGATGCGCCCGGCATCGAAATCGAGACCGGCCGCCATCCGGTGGTGGAAGCGCAGGTGGATGAGTTTATCGCCAACGATGCGCGCTTCTCCGTCACGAGACGCATGCTGCTCGTCACCGGGCCCAATATGGGCGGCAAATCAACGTATATGCGATCAGTCGCGCTGATCGTCCTGCTCGCCCATTGCGGCAGTTTCGTGCCGGCGGCTGCGGCCCGCATCGGGCCTATAGACGCGATCTTCACCCGCATCGGCGCTTCGGACGATCTCGCCTCGGGCCGCTCCACTTTCATGGTCGAGATGACCGAAGCGGCAGCCATCCTGCACGGGGCGACGGAACAGTCGCTGGTGCTGATGGACGAGATCGGCCGCGGCACCTCGACCTTCGACGGACTGGCGCTGGCCTTCGCCATTGCCCGCCACCTGATAGAGAAGAATCGCGCTTACACGCTTTTCTCGACACACTATTTCGAATTGACGCAACTCGCACAGAACTATCCGCAATGTGCCAATGTGCATCTCGACGCCGTCGAGCACGGCCATGCCATCGTTTTCCTGCACGCCCTGGAAGAAGGTCCAGCGAGCCGGAGTTATGGCATTCAGGTGGCGGCCCTGGCCGGCATCCCCCTCGGCGTCATCCGAGACGCCAAGAGACATCTCACTGCACTGGAAAACCGCGCAGCTGGTCAATGCGGCGAGCAAGGCGGACAATTCGATCTTTTCGCCGCGGCCCCCCCCGTCGCCGAGGAGAAGTCGCATCCCGCACTGGAGGCTCTGTGCGATCTCAACCCCGATGCGCTAAGCCCTCGCGAGGCGCTTGAGAAGCTCTACGAATTGAAGAGGCTGGCGGGCTGATCTATTGGTATTCCCCGCGGACGCGGGGACCCAGGCAGTCAAGGAAAGCCACTGGATTCCCGCTTTCGCGGGAATGACAGCATTTAATGCTGGTGACCACCCGCGCCATGGACATGGCCGTGGGTGAGTTCTTCCTGGGTGGCCATGCGCACATCCGCGACGGTGCAGGCGAACATCAGTGCCATGCCCGCGAGGGGATGGTTGCCATCGACCACCACCTTGTCGCCCTCTATCTCGGTGATGGTAAACAGCATGTCCTCATCGCCATCATCGGCGGCGCGCTCGAACTGCATGCCAACCTCGATTGAGTCAGGGAAGAGGTTGCGCGACTCGATATTGACCAACTCGGCGTCGTATTCGCCGAAGGCCTCGTTGGGCTCCAGTTTGACATTGAGCATGGCGCCGACATCCTTGCCGTGCAGGGCCTCCTCTATGGTCGGGAAGATGCCGTCGTAGCCGCCGTGAATATAAACGAGGGGTTCGCTCCCGGCGTCTATGAGGTTGCCCTCGGTGTCCTGGACCTTGTAGTCGAGTGTCACGACAGTGTTTTTGATAATTTGCATGGCATCTCCAGTTGTTTGACGAGTTGCAGGATTTCGGCCACATGTCCGCGCGGCTTTATATCATAGAGCGCATGCCTGACGACGCCGAGGCTGTCGATGACGAAGGTGGAGCGCACGATGCACAGCTTCTTCGCACCGTCCTTCTCCCGCATTTGGCTCACCCCATACTTGCGGCTGACTTCGCCTTCCATGTCCGCCAGGAGGCGCACCGAAAGTCCGTGCTTGTCGCGAAACTCGGCATGGCTCAGGCAATCGTCGCGGCTGACGCCGAGGATGACGCAACCGCTGCGCGTAAACTCATCCTCGCGATCGCTGAAGTCTATGGCTTCGAGCGTGCAATAGGGGGTGTCATCGCGCGGATAGAAGAACAGCACGGCATGCTGCTTGCCGCGCAGCGATTTCAGCACAAAAGTCTCCATGTCCGCATCGGGCAAAGAAAATTCGGGTGCTGATTGGCCAGCTTGCAGCATGTCTACTCCATTGGGATTGCGCACCGATTCTAACCGAGGCTTTCACAAAAAATCCAGCTTCTCTGTAATGATTTCGCCAACCCTTGCCTGAAGCTTCCACGCCACCCGGAGAAGCAGTCGCGCTTTAGGGGCGGTGTGGCTCGGCGAGATACTCCTGCGAGCGCATCTCGATCAGGCGACTGACTGTGCGTTTGAACTCCCCGGCCTGGACGCCCTCGCAATAGAGGTCCTCTGCCGCGCAGGCCGCGCTCAAGAGAAGCTTGACGCGGCCGTCGTAGAGCACGTCGATGAGCCAGGTGAAACGGCGCGCTTCCGAGGCCCTGTCGCGATCCAGGCGCGGAACCCGGGACAGCAGCAATGTCGGGAAGCGGCGGGCCAGTTCGAGATAATCGTTCTGCGAACGTGCGCCGCCGCAGAGGGTGGCAAAGTCGAACCAGATCACGCCCGGGGCGCGCCGCAACACGCCAAGCTCGCGGCCTTGAACCAGCAGGGGGCGATCATGACCTTCACCGCCGGCGATCTGGCGAAAGCCCTCCGCCAGTTTGCGCTCGGCGGCGGCATCGGCTGGCAGCAAATAGCTTTCCATCTGCTGCAGGGCACGCAGGCGGTAGTCGATGCCGCTATCGACTTCGATGACGTCCAGGCGCTCCTTGAGCAGCGCAATGGTCGGCAGGAAATTTTGGCGCTGCAGACCGTTGGCATAGAGGCCTTCGGGCGGGTAATTCGAGGTCACGCAGAAAACCACGCCGCGCTCGAACAAGGCAGTGAGCAGTCGTCCCAGAATCATCGCATCGGCGATATCCGAGATATGGAGATCATCGAAGCAGAAGACGCGGGTTTTCATCGCGATGGTGTCTGCGACCTTGAGCAGTGGATCGGTTTCGTGCCTGTATTTCTTCAATTCCCCATGCACTTCCGCCATGAAGGCATGGAAATGCAGGCGGCGCTTGCGCCTGTATGGCAGAGCGGCGAAAAAGCAGTCCATCAGGAGCGTCTTGCCGCGCCCCACCCCGCCCCAGAAATAGATGCCGCGCGGCAAGTCAGGCCGCACCAGGATTTTTCGCAGGCGGCTCCTGCGCTTATGCTTGAAGGCGACGAGGTCTTCGTGCAGACGCTGCAGGCGCTCCGCAGCGGCACGCTGCGCGGCATCGATGGCGAAGCCGCGATCGTCGCATTGTGCCTGGAAAGCTTTGAGCATGCCCGGCGTATCGCTGTCTATGAGTGCCATGGAGAGTAGGTCGGGCTTTCGATGGAGACAACCGAACGGGTGCAGCCCGACCTACCATTGAATCTCAAAAATGCAAAGAACGTTTGTCGACGGCAAGCGCAGCCTCGTGCATCGCCTCGGACAGCGTCGGGTGGGCATGGCAGATGCGGGCGATGTCTTCCGAACTGGCGCCGAAGTCCATCGCAACCACGGCCTCGGCCACCAGTTCGGAGGCATTGTTGCCGATGATATGCACGCCCAGGATACGGTCTGTCTTGGCATCCGCCAGCATCTTGACGAAGCCTGTGGTGTCTCCCTGGCCCAGCGCGCGGCCGTTGGCCGCGAAGGGAATCTGGCCGATGCGATAGTCTACGCCTTCGCTCTTCAGTTGCTGCTCGGTCTTGCCTACCCAGGCGATTTCAGGATGCGTATAGATCACCCAGGGAACCGTGTTGTAATCGATATGACCGGCCTGCCCTGCGATCAACTCGGTGACCATGACGCCCTCTTCCATGCCCTTGTGGGCCAGCATCGGACCCGGCACGACGTCGCCCACCGCCCAGACGTTTTCCAGGTTGGTGCGGCATTGACCATCGACCGCGATGCGGCCGCGCTCGTCCAACTGCAGGCCGACGTTGTCGCAGCCCAAGCCTTCCGTATAGGGAAGACGGCCGACCGAGACAATCAGCTTGTCGCATTCCAGGGTGTAGGTTTCATCATTGGCTTCGTACTCGACGGTAACCGTGCCGCGCCGGCCCAGGCTGACTTTGCCTATCTTGACGCCAAGATTGATGTTCAGGCCCTGCCTCTGCGTGAATACCTTCCAGGCCTCCTTGGCCACGGCTTGGTCTGCGGCGGCGAGGAAATCGGGCAGCGCTTCGAGTATGGTCACTTCTGAACCCAGTCGCTTCCAGACGCTGCCCAGTTCGAGGCCGATGACGCCCGCGCCGATGACGCCCAGACGCTTTGGCACGGCGTCGAATGCCAGCGCACCGGCATTGTCGCAGATCACCTTGTTATCGACCGGAATCCCCGGCAGGTGGCGCGGCACGGAGCCCGTGGCGACGATGACATGCCTGGCCTCGACGATTTCGCTGCCGATTTTGCTACCACTCGCGCCCGCCACTTCGATCTGCCAGTAGTCCTCATCGCGGCCGACGAACTTGCCATGGCCGGGCAACAACACCACCTTGTTCTTCTTGAACAGGCCGCGGATGCCACTGGTGAGTTGGCCGACGATATTGTCCTTGCGCCGCATCATGGTGGCGACGTCGATCTTGACGTTGTCCAGGCCGATGCCGTGCATGACGAAGGAGTGATTGGCCTGTTCAAAAAGTTCGGAAGACTGCAAGAGCGCCTTGGAGGGAATGCAACCCACATTGAGACAGGTTCCACCCAGGCGCACCTCGCCCTTGGGATCGGCATAAGCCTGCGCTTCAATGCAGGCCGAGGAGAGCCCGAGTTGCGCCGCGCGGATGGCGGCGACATAGCCTCCCGGGCCGCCGCCTATGACCAGCACATCGAATTTTTTGGCCATGATCTCAGACCTCCAGGAGCAGACGAGCCGGGTCTTCCAGCGTTTCCTTGATCGTGACCAGCCCGAGCACGGCTTCGCGGCCGTCGATGATTCTGTGATCGTAGGACATGGCGAAGTAGTTCATCGGCCGCACCACGACCTGTCCGTTCTCGACGACCGCGCGCTCCTTCGTCGCATGGATGCCGAGAATCGCCGACTGCGGCGGGTTGATGATGGGCGTCGAGAGCATGGAGCCGAAGACGCCACCGTTGGAGATGGAGAAGGTGCCACCGGTGAGATCCTCGAGGGTGAGTTTGCCTTCCTTGGCCTTGGCACCATATTCCGCGACCTTCTTCTCGATGTCGGCGATGCTCATCTGGTCTACGTCGCGCAGGATGGGAACGACCAGCCCGCGCGGGCTGCCCACCGCAATGCCGATGTCGAAGTAGCCATGGTAGATGACGTCGTTGCCATCGACCGAGGCATTCAACACCGGATATTTCTTCAGCGCGGCAACGACCGCCTTGACGAAGAAGGACATGAAACCCAGACGCACGCCGTGTTCCTTCTCGAATTTCTCGGCGTACTTCTTGCGCATTTCCATCACCGGCGCCATGTTCACCTCGTTGAAGGTGGTCAGGATGGCATTCTGGGCCTGGGACTGCAGCAGGCGTTCGGCAATGCGGGCGCGCAGGCGGCTCATGGGCACGCGCTGCTCGAGACGGTCGCCCAGCACGGCATCGACATTCACCGCCAGCGGCTGCGACAGCGCCGGCTTCGCTGCCGGTGCTAAGACAGGTGCGGCTGCAACGGGAGCACCGGCACTCAGGACATCGCCCTTGGTGATGCGGCCACCGCGGCCTGTGCCGGCCACTTCGTCCGCAGTGATGCCCTTCTCTGCCATCATCTTGCGCGCTGCCGGCATGAGCTTTGGCGCTTCCTTGGTGATCGGAGAGCCCGCGGGAGCGTGAGGGGAAGTGTCTGGTGCGACCGCTCCGCCCTTTCCCGAGGTTACCGAGGCGGCCGAAGTGTCTATGGCCGCCTCGGTATCGATATGCGCGATCACTTCGCCGCTGACCACGGTGGCACCGTCGCCCTTGAGGATTTTTACGATGACCCCGGCCTGGGGTGCCGGCAGTTCGAGCACGACCTTGTCGGTTTCGATGTCTATCAGGTTCTCGTCCCTCTCGACCTGCTCGCCTTCTCCCTTGTGCCAACCCACCAGGGTCGCTTCAGCGACCGACTCGGAGAGTTGCGGGACTTTGACTTCAATCAGCATGGTGGCTCCTATTCCTGTACTTTCAGCTTGCCGAAGGCCTCATCGACGAGAGCCTTCTGCTGGGCATTGTGTTTGGCGTAGTAGCCGACCGCTGGTGAAGCCGAGGCAGAACGGGCGACGACATAGAGTTTCTGCCCGTCCCGCAGACCGTTGACGAAGTTGTGCCGGGTGGCGAACCAGGCGCCCTGGTTCTGCGGCTCTTCCTGGCACCAGACGAGTTCCTTGGCGTTCGGATATTTCTTCACTTCTGCGGCGAAGGCCTTGTCCGGGAAGGGATAGAGCTGCTCGACGCGCAGCAGGGCGCAGTGCGCACTCTTGCCCTCGCGGCGCGCCGCCAGGAGATCGAAATAAACCTTGCCTGAGCACAGGACGATGCGCTTGACCTTCTTGGCATCGAGTTCGTCGACTTCGCCGATAATCGTCTGGAACTGTCCTTTGGCCAGATCGTCGAGAGAGGAGACCGCGTCCTTGTGCCGCAGCAGAGACTTGGGCGTCATGACGATCAGCGGTTTGCGCAGCTTGCGCAGCATCTGACGGCGCAACAGATGGTAGATCTGGGCTGGCGTGCTCGGCACGCAGACCTGCATGTTCTGCTCGGCGCAGAGTTGCAGATAGCGCTCCAGGCGCGCCGAGGAGTGCTCCGGACCCTGTCCCTCGTAGCCGTGCGGCAAGAGCAGTACCAGGCCGGAGAGGCGGCCCCATTTCGCTTCGCCCGAGCTGATGAACTGGTCAATGACGACCTGGGCGCCGTTGGCGAAGTCGCCGAACTGTCCCTCCCAGATCACCAATTCGTTCGGCTCCGCGGTCGAATAGCCGTATTCGAAACCAAGCACGCCCTCTTCGGAGAGCACGGAATCGATCACGATGAACGCGGCCTGCTTTTCCTGGATATGCTGCAAAGGCAGCCAGGTGCCGGCATCCCAGCGCTCGCGGTTCTGGTCGTGGAGCACGGCATGGCGGTGAAAGAAGGTACCGCGGCCGCTGTCCTCGCCTGAGACGCGCACCGCATAGCCTTCCACCAGCAAGGTGGCATAGGCCAGGGTCTCACCCATGCCCCAGTCGAGCGGCAGCTTACCCTCCCCCATGCGCCGCCTGTCCTCGATGATTTTCTGCACCCGGGAATGCAGGGTGAAGTTCTCGGGAATGTCCGTGAGCCGCGCCGCCAGCCTCTTGAGATCGGCGAGCGGCACGGCGGTGGCGCAGTCATCGGTGTATTTCTGCGCGACGAAGGGAGTCCAATCCACCGCAAACTGCCGCTGATAATTGGAAAGTACCGGGTTGTAGAGCAATTCGCCGCGATCGAGCGCAGCCCGATAGTCCTTGATCATCTGCTCGGCATCGCCTGCGGCGATCACCCCCTGGGCCAGGAGCTTGTCGGCATAGAGTTTTCGCGTGCCGGGGTGGGCCGCGATCTTCTTGTACATCAGGGGTTGGGTCACCATGGGCTCGTCCTGCTCGTTGTGGCCGAGCTTGCGGAAACAGATCAGGTCGACGACGACGTCCATCTTGAATTCCTTGCGGAAATCCATGGCAATCCGGGTCACCAGCGCCACGGCTTCCGGATCGTCGCCATTGACATGGAAAATCGGCGCCTCGACCATCTTGAAGATGTCGGTGCAGTACAACGAGGAACGGTAGTCACGCAGATCGGAAGTGGTGAAGCCGATCTGGTTGTTGATGACGATATGCACCGTGCCGCCGGTGCCGAAACCGCGCGTCTGGGAGAAGTTCAGAATCTCCTGGTTCACGCCCTGTCCTGCCACCGCCGCATCGCCGTGGATCAACACCGGCAACACCTGGGCGCCGGTGTGGTCAAGGCGGCGGCGCTGGCGCGCATAGACCGAGCCCTCGACGACCGGGTTCACGATTTCCAGGTGGGAGGGATTGAAGGCCAGCGTCAGATGCACCGCCCCTCCTGGAGTCGCGAGGTTGGACGAGAATCCCTTGTGGTACTTGACGTCGCCCGAAGAGAGTTCGTCTGCATGCTGGCCCTCGAACTCGGAGAACAGGCCCTCAGGCGACTTGCCCAGGATATTGACCAGGACGTTGAGGCGACCGCGATGGGCCATGCCGATGACGATCTCCTGGACGCCATCGGCGCCGGCTTCGCGCACCAGTTCGTCCATGGCGACGATGGTCGCCTCGCTGCCTTCGAGCGAGAAGCGCTTCTGGCCGACATACCGGGTATGCAGATAGCGCTCCAGCGTCTCGGCCGCGGTGAGACGCTCCAACATGCGTTTCTTCTGCTCCGGCGAGCAGTTCGGCGTCGAGCGGACCGGCTCCAACCGGGCCTGGATCCAGCGCTTGTGCGAGATGTTGGTGATGTACATGTACTCGGCACCGATGGCGCCGCAGTATGTCTGGCGCAGCGCCTCGAGAATCTCGCGCAGGCTGGCATGCTCGGGGCCGAAGGCGAAAGAGCCTGTGCCGAAAATGCCGCCCAGATCGGCTTCGGTGAAGCCGTAATAAGCCGGATCAAGTTCGGCGATGGCCGGCCGCTCGGTGCGCTTCAGTGGATCGAGTTGAGCCCAGCGATTGCCCAGGAAGCGGTAGGCATTGATCAATTGCATCACCTTGATCTGCCTGCTGTCGGCAGCCGGCGCCTTCACCGCTCGCAGGGCGCCCTGCTTGGCGCGCTGCGCGAAGGAAGCGACGATCGGGCCGTGAGCCACGTCGGGCGCGTTGCCGGTGCCCGGTCCGGGAAGGTTCTGCAACTGGTCGAAATAGTCGCGCCAAGCGGGGGTCACGTCCCCCGGATTGTTGAGGTAAGTCTCATAGAGATCCTCGATGAACGGCGCGTTGGCTCCATAGAGATAGGAGTTGGCAAGCATTTGCTTCATCTTTTGCGTCACCGTGAGGCTGTTATCGCTTGGCTATCGGCACCACGTCCCGGCGTGTGGCACCGACATACAACTGGCGCGGACGGCCGATCTTCTGTTCCGGATCGGAAATCATCTCGTTCCATTGCGCGATCCAGCCGACAGTGCGCGCCAGCGAGAATATGCCGGTGAAGAGTTGGGTCGGAATCCCCAAGGCATGCTGGACGATGCCAGAGTAGAAATCGACATTGGGATAGAGTTTTTTCTCGATGAAGTAGTCGTCTTCCAGCGCGATTTTCTCCAAAGCGAGCGCCAGTTTGAACAGCGGATCGTCGTTGAGTCCCAGTTCATTCAACACATCCCGGCAGGTCTCGCGCATCAGCTTGGCGCGCGGGTCGAAGTTCTTGTAGACGCGGTGGCCAAAACCCATCAACTTGAAGGTGTCGTTCTTGTCCTTGGCGCGCTTGATGTATTCACCGACGCGGGAGACATCGCCGATCTCCTGCAGCATCTTGAGACAGGCTTCGTTGGCGCCGCCGTGCGCCGGACCCCAGAGGCAGGCGATGCCGGCGGAGATGCAGGCGTAGGGATTGGCGCCGGAAGAACCCGCCAGGCGCACCGTCGAGGTCGAGGCATTCTGTTCGTGGTCGGCGTGCAGGATGAGGATGCGGTCCAGGGCGCGGGCAAGCACCGGATTCGGCTTGTAGGTCTCGCAGGGAGTGGCGAACATCATGTGCAGGAAATTCCCCGCATAGTCGAGATCGTTACGCGGATACATGAAGGGTTGGCCAACACCGTACTTGTAGGCCATGGCGGCGATGGTCGGCATCTTGGCGATCAAGCGGAAGGCCGATATGTCGCGATGCCTCTGGTCGGTGATATCCATGGAGTCGTGGTAGAAGGCGGAGAGCGCGCCCACCACCCCGACCATCACCGCCATCGGGTGTGCGTCGCGGCGGAAGCCCTGGTAGAAGCGGCCCAGTTGCTCATGCACCATGGTATGGTTCTGGATGATATGGACGAACTCGGCCTTTTCCTGGGCATTGGGCAGTTCGCCGCGCAAGAGGAGTTGGCACACTTCCATGAAGTCGCAATGCTCGGCCAGTTGCTCAATCGGATAGCCCCGATAGAGCAACTCGCCCTTGTCGCCGTCGATATAGGTGATCGCCGACATGCAACTGCCGGTGGACATGAAACCCGGATCGAAGGTGAAAGCGCCCGTTTTGGCGTAGAGGCTGCGGATATCGACCACATCGGGGCCTATGGTCCCCGCGTGCACCGGAAATTCGACGGACTTGCCCTCGAGCGTGAAAGTCGCATTCTTCTTTTGCGTATCCATAGCCATTCTCCCCTGTCAATGTTCAAACCGCGCTACCCCGACGCTACCCGCGTCAAGGCTCACGCAGCAGTTCTATCATGCCCTGCAATCGCGAATCGCCTATGCCCTGGCGAGCGCAAATGATGTCCCACAAATCATTCTCTTCCAAAGCCAAAACCTGTTCCAGAGCCTCGGCCTGCCCTTCGTCCAACGTTTCGCCATGACGCAGCCAGAAACGCTCCAGCACCAGATCCAACTCCAGCAGACCGCGCCGTGAATGCCAACGCAGCCGGTTGAGGCGTGCTGCATCCGTCATACCAGACGCCGCACCATCAAGTCCTTGATCTTGCCGATCGCCTTGGTCGGATTGAGCCCCTTGGGGCAGGCATCGACGCAGTTCATGATGGAATGGCAGCGGAACAGCCGGTAGGGATCTTCAAGGTCGTCAAGGCGTTCACTGGTGGCCTGATCGCGTGTGTCGGCGATGAAGCGGTAGGCGGCCAGGAGGCCGGCCGGGCCGACGAACTTGTCGGGATTCCACCAGAACGACGGGCAGGAGGTCGAGCAACAGGCGCACATGATGCACTCGTAGAGGCCATTCAATTCCTCGCGCTCTTCAGGCGATTGCAGGCGCTCGCGCTCGGGCGGATGATCGTTGTTGATGAGGTAAGGCTTGATCGAGTGGTACTGCTTGAAGAACTGCGTCATGTCCACGATCAGATCGCGAATCACCGGCAGACCCGGCAAGGGCCGCAACATGATGGGTTGCTTCAGGCTATCGATGTCGGTCAAACAGGCCAGACCGTTCTTGCCGTTGATGTTCATCGCGTCCGAGCCGCATACGCCTTCTCGGCAGGAGCGGCGGAAAGCGATCGAGTCGTCCTGGTACTTCGCCTTCACCAGGATGTCGAGAAGTTTGCGATCGGAGGCTTCCCGTTCGACCGTGACGTCCTCCATGTAGGGTTTTTCATCCTTGTCCGGATCGTAGCGATAAATCCTGAATTTCACAGTGGCCATGACTGCTCCTAATCCTAATACACGCGCTTCTTGAGTTCGATGCTGTCGACCGACAGCGGTTTCATCTGCACCGGCTTGAAGTCCAGTCGATTGCCCTCGCGGTGCCACAGCGTGTGCTTGAGCCAATTGGCGTCATCGCGATCCGGGAAGTCCTCGCGCGCCTGGGCGCCCCGCGACTCGCGGCGTGCTTCGGCGGAAACCATGGTCGCCTTGGCGACCTCGATCAGGTTATCCAGTTCCAGCGCCTCGAGGCGCGCGGTGTTGAACACCTGGGACTTGTCGCGGATTTCGGTGACCATCACCTGTTTTTCGACCTCGAGGATTTTCGTCACCCCCTGGGCGAGCATGTCGGGAAAACGGAAGACGCCGCAGTGATCCTGCATGACGCGCCGCATCGCAAGTTGCACTTCATGCACGTTGGCTCCGCTCTGCTGGTTTTCCAGGCGCGCCAGGCGCGATCGGGCCAGGTCAGACCCGTCCTGCGGCAGTTCCTTGTGCGCGGCTGGCATGGCCTTGATGTCAGACACCATCGACTCGCCGGCCGACTTGCCGAACACCAGAAGGTCAAGCAGTGAATTCGTACCCAGGCGGTTGGCGCCGTGCACAGAGGCGCAGGCGCACTCGCCGGCAGCGTAGAAGCCGGGGACGACGGCGTCATGGCGGCCATCCTTGGTCACCACCACCTGACCGTGATAATTGGTCGGGATGCCGCCCATCATATAGTGGCAGGTCGGCACCACCGGAATGGACTCCTTGATCGGGTCGGTGCCGGCGAACTGCAGGGATATCTCGCGTATGCCCGGAAGGCGCTGCATGATGGTCTTGGGATCGAGATGGGTCAGATCCAACAGCAGGTAATCCTTGTCCGGGCCGCAGCCGCGTCCCTCCTTGATCTCTGTGGCCATCGCCCGGGACACCACGTCGCGCGAGGCGAGATCCTTGGCGTTGGGCGCGTAGCGCTCCATGAAGCGTTCGCCGGTACTGTTCCGGAGGATGCCGCCTTCGCCGCGCACACCCTCGGTAATGAGCACGCCGGCGCCGGCCACACCGGTTGGGTGGAACTGCCAGAACTCCATGTCCTCCAGGGGAATACCTGCGCGCGCTGCCATGCCCAGACCGTCACCGGTGTTGATGAAGGCATTGGTCGAAGAATAGTAGATGCGGCCGGCGCCACCAGTGGCGAACAGGGTCGCCTTGGCCTGGAAAATGACGACTTCACCCGTCTCCATTTCCATCGCGGTCACACCCAGCACCTGACCGTCGATATCGCGGATCAGGTCGAGCGCCATCCATTCGACGAAGAACTGCGTGTTGGCGCGAACGTTCCTCTGGTACATCGCGTGCAGCATGGCGTGGCCGGTGCGGTCGGCTGCGGCGCAGGCGCGACGTACCGGCTTCTCGCCGAAATTCGACATGTGGCCGCCGAACGGACGCTGATAAATCTTGCCGTTTTCCAGGCGGTCGAAGGGCATGCCGTAATGCTCGAGTTCGACGACGACCTCGTTCGCCTTGCGGCACATGAACTCGATCGCGTCCTGGTCGCCTAACCAATCGGAACCCTTGACGGTGTCGTACATATGCCATTGCCAGCTGTCTTCCTCCGAGTTGCCCAGCGATGCAGCGACACCGCCCTGGGCGGCCACGGTATGCGAGCGGGTCGGGAAGACCTTGGAGATGACAGCGGTCTTCAGGCCGGACTCCGACAACTGGATCGCGGCACGCAGGCCAGCGCCGCCGGCGCCGACAATGATGGCGTCAAATTTCCGGATGGTAGGATGGGCTAGTTGGTTCACACTTACAGTCTCCACAGAATCTGAATAGCCCAGCCGGCACAACCGATGAGCGCGAGAAGCGTCAGGGTATGCATAGCCAAGCGAATACCCACGGGCTGGATATAGTCCATCCAGATGTCGCGCACGCCGACCCAGGCGTGGTAACAGAGGCTGACCACGAAAAGGAAGCTGGCAACGCGCATGAAGGTTCCCGACAGCAGCGAGCGCCAGCCAGCCTGAGTCAGGCTCGGGCCCATGATCAGGGTGCCGCCCAGAATCAGCGTATAGACGAACATCACCACGGCCGTGATGCGCTGCGCCAGCCAGTCCTTGAGGCCGTAATGGGCGCCGACGACAATGCGCTTCACCATAATCTGGCTCCCAGAATCGCCGTCAGGAGCAGGCTCACGACCTGGACGAAGAGAGCGCTGCCGCGTGCTTGTGCGAGATCCACACCGACGTGCACGTCCAGCAGGACGATGCGTATGCCCATGCAGAAATGATGGAGGAAAGCCCACAGCAGCCCGATCAGGATCAGCTTGATGAGTGGATGACCGACGATAGCCTTGAAGGTTTCGAAGTCCTGGGGGGAACCCAGCGACAGTTGCAAGAGATAGATCAGGAAGGGCAGCATCAGGAACAGGCCGGCACCGCTGACCCTGTGCAGAATCGAGACAAAACCCGCGAGAGGCAGTCTGATCTCGACGAGATTCAGATATTTCGGACGCTTTCTGGCAATCACGGGCTTCGTACTCCCCTATTCGCGGCGTCGCAACGCCATAGAATTATTAAATAAATCCATACTCATACAATGATACATCGTCCTGCGTGATCAAAACTTAGCAAAACTCAGAAGAGTTCGTTCAAGTAGTAATGGTCCGCCGTCGAATACAGCCCGCGCCGCCATTCCACCGGCTTATCGCCATAGGTGAAACTGACGCGCTCGACGGAGAGCAGCGGCGAACCTGCTGCGACACCCAGCAAAGTGGCACTGCCACGGTCGGCCGCAACCGCACGCAGACGCTCCTCTGCACGTATCATGCGCACGCCGAAGCGGCTCTCGATCAGGCCATAGAAAGAGCCCTGGTATTCCTGCAGGACTTCCAGGGTGAGGCCAGCGAAGGTTTCGCCCGGAAGATAGATTTCCTCGATCACCACCGGCTTTGCGCTGAACTTGAGCAAGCGGCGAATGATGGTGATGGGCGCTCCGAGTTTGATCCCCAGGGTGCGCGCAGCCTCCTGCCCCGCCTTGGCACGCCAGCATTCGAGCGGCACGCTCTGCGACGCCTCAAGTTTGCCGCCCTCGGACACCAGACGCAGAAAGCGGAACATCAGGCGCGGGTCGTCGTCGTTGTGCGAGGCGACGTAAGTCCCCTTGCCCTGACGGCGCACCAGCAGGTTTTCCGCCGCCATTTCGTCGATGGCCTTGCGCACCGTGCCCTGGCTCACGCCAAAACGGGAAGCCAGTTCGGTTTCAGACGGGATGGATTCACCCGGCCGCCATTCGCCGGACTCCAAGCCTTGTAAAATCAGACTCTTGATCTGGCGGTAGAGCGGACTGAAGGTGGGAGAGGCGTGCGCTTCTTGCAGCATGAGGCAGATTTCACCATAAAAGTGCCGTGGCGTCCAGAGCTACACTTATGTCTTATATATGATATATGATAACTATTGACACGGTGCAAAAAACGGATTTAACATCCGTTAAAGTTTCTCGTCCTTGACGCCCTGCTCGCTGCATCGCACCATGCGCGCGCTTCGCGATTGCAAGTACGTTTTTTCTGTCTTTCTGACTCAGGAGTCCATCATGGCCAAACCCCCCGTTCGTGTCGCAGTCACCGGCGCCGCCGGACAAATTGGATATAGCCTGCTGTTCCGCATTGCCAGCGGCGAGATGCTGGGCAAGGATCAGCCGGTGATTCTTCAACTCCTGGAAATCACGCCCACCCTGCCCGCCCTGAAAGGGGTGGTGATGGAACTGGAAGACTGCGCCTTTCCGCTGCTCGCCGGCGTGGTACAGACCGACGACCCTAAAGTGGCCTTCAAGGATGCCAACGTAGCCCTCCTGGTCGGTGCCCGGCCGAGATCCAAGGGCATGGAGAGGAAGGATCTGCTCGAAGCCAACGGCGCCATATTCACCGTTCAGGGCCGCGCCATCAACGAAGTCGCCGCCCGTGACATCAAGGTCCTGGTGGTCGGCAATCCGGCCAACACCAACGCCCTGATCGCCATGAATTCCGCGCCCGATCTGCCGCGCGCAAACTTCACCTCGATGATGCGCCTGGATCACAATCGCGCCCTGTCGCAACTGGCGACGCGCACCGGGAAGTCTGTGACCGACATCGAGAAAATGGCCGTCTGGGGCAACCATTCCCCGACCATGTATCCCGACATCCGCTTCGCCACGGTCGCCGGCAAGAATGCCGTGACCCTGGTCAATGATCAGGCGTGGTATCGCGACACCTTCATCCCCACGGTCGGCAAGCGCGGCGCCGCCATCATCGAGGCACGCGGCCTGTCGTCAGCCGCCTCAGCCGCCAACGCCGCGATCGGCCACGTGCGCGACTGGACGCTGGGATCGAACGGCCAGTGGGTGACCATGGGCATCTGTTCGGACGGATCCTACGGCATTCCTGAAGGCATGATTTACGGTTTCCCCTGCATCTGCGCCAACGGCAAGTACGAGATGGTCAAGGGTCTGGAAATAGACGCCTTCAGCCGTGAGCGCATGGAATTCACGCTCAAGGAACTGCAGGAAGAGCGCGACGGCGTCAAGCATCTGCTGGGCTGATTCGGAAGGCACGGGACGAGGGGGAATATGGCCACGAAACGGCTCCATCCCGCGTCCGTGCTTTATCGGGGAGGCAAGCCCTTCCCGGCGCTATCCGCCTGCGAGCACTATGCCGGCAGCGAGAAACTCATCAATAAGGCGCTCAAGTTACAGCAACAACTGGGTGCCATCTTCGATGTCACTTGCGATTGCGAGGATGGCGCTCCGGCAGGGCGGGAAGGCGAACATGCGACCATGGTCGCGGCACAGATAGCTTCCGCTGACAACAAGTTCGATCGCGTCGGCGCGCGCATCCACGACATCAGCCACCCGCACTGGCAGGACGATGTCGCAACAATCATCGGCGGTGCAGGGAATCGTCTCGCCTATATCGTGCTGCCCAAGGTCGGAAGCATGGATGACGCTCTGGTGCAGATCTCGTTCATTGAAGAGGCATGCCGCAGGCACGGCGTCAGCCGAACGATACCCTTGCATGTGCTGATAGAGACGCCGGGAGCACTGCACGAGGCCTGGCAAATCGCCGCCCTGCCCGGCGTCGAGTCGCTCGACTTCGGCCTGATGGATTTCGTATCAAGCCATCACGGCGCGATTCCCGCCAGCGCCATGAAGAGTCCCGGCCAGTTCGAGCATCCCCTGATCGCCCGTGCAAAATGCGAAATCGCCGCGGCGGCATTGGGCAACGGCGTAGTGCCGTCGCACAACGTCAGCGTCGAGATCAGAGACACATCCGTGGTCTTCGAAGATGCCATGCGCGCCCGCAAGGAGTTCGGATACCTCAGAATGTGGAGCATCCATCCGGCCCAGATCGAACCCATAGTCAAGGCGATGCGGCCGGATTTCACCGAGGTGGCGGACGCAGCCGACATCCTCCAGGCAGCGCAGGACGCAGACTGGGGCCCGATCCAGCAAGAGGGCAAACTGCACGACAGGGCCTCTTATCGTTACTACTGGGAACTCCTCGCCAGAGCCCATGCCACGGGCATGGAGTTGCCGGGAAGCGCCTCGCAAAGATTTTTTCAGTAAACCCATTTCAGAAAGGATTTCGCCGTGCTAACAGCCTATCGCCAACATGTCGCCGAGCGCGCTTCGCTTGGCATTCCGCCCCTGCCGCTCTCCGCAGTGCAGACAGCCGAACTGGTCGAACTGCTGAAAAATCCGCCCAAGGGGGAGGAAGCATTCCTGGTCGATCTTATCACCCACCGCGTGCCAGCAGGCGTGGACGACGCCGCCAAGGTGAAAGCCTCCTTCCTCGCCGCAGTTGCACTGGGCAAGGAAACCTGTCCGTTGCTCTCCCGCGAGAGCGCCACCGAACTTCTCGGCACCATGCTCGGCGGCTACAACGTCGGGCCTCTGATCGAACTCCTGGACGATGCCAAGATCGGAGCGATCGCTGCAGCGGGTCTGTCGAAGACGCTGCTGATATTCGATGCCTTCCACGACGTCAAGGACAGAGCCGACAAAGGCAACGCCAACGCGAAGAAGGTCCTGCAGTCCTGGGCCGATGCCGAGTGGTTCACCTCCCATCCGGAAGTGCCCAAGTCCATTTCGCTGACCGTCTTCAAGGTTCCCGGAGAAACCAACACCGATGACCTCTCGCCGGCGCCCGATGCCTGGAGCCGCCCCGACATTCCCTTCCATGCCCTGGCAATGCTGAAGAATCCGCGGCCGGGCCTGGCAGAAAAGCCGCTCGCGCTCATCGTCGAACTGAAGAAGAAGGGCCACCCCATCGCCTATGTCGGCGACGTCGTCGGCACCGGCTCTTCGAGAAAGTCTGCGACCAATTCCGTGCTCTGGTATACGGGCGCAGACATTCCCTTCGTACCCAACAAACGCTACGGCGGCTTCTGCCTGGGCGCCAAGATTGCTCCTATCTTCTTCAACACCATGGAAGATGCCGGCGCCCTGCCCATCGAACTTGATACCTCCAAGATGGAGATGGGCGATGTCATCGAGCTTCGCCCCTATGAAGGCAAGGCATTCAAGAACGGCGCACTGATCACCGAATTCACCGTCAAGTCCGGAGTTCTCTTCGACGAAGTTCGCGCCGGCGGCCGTATCCCGCTGATCATAGGCAGGAGCCTCACCGCCAAGGCGCGCGACGCGCTGGGTCTGCCGCCCTCGACGCTGTTCTGCCTGCCGCAGAACCCCAAGGACTCAGGCAAGGGCTACACCCTGGCGCAGAAAATGGTCGGCCGCGCCTGCGGCCTGCCGGAGGGCCGCGGCGTTATCCCCGGCACCTATTGCGAACCCAAGATGAGCGCCGTAGGCAGCCAGGACACCACGGGGCCGATGACCCGCGACGAATTGAAGGATCTGGCCTGTCTGGGCTTTTCCGCAGACCTGGTGATGCAGTCCTTCTGCCACACCGCGGCCTATCCCAAGCCCGTCGACGTCCAGACACAACACGAACTGCCAGCCTTCATTTCCAACCGCGGCGGCATCTCCCTGCGTCCGGGCGACGGCATCATCCATTCCTGGTTGAACCGCATGCTGCTGCCCGACACCTGCGGCACAGGGGGAGATTCACACACCCGTTTCCCGATCGGCATTTCCTTCCCGGCGGGCTCAGGCCTGGTCGCCTTCGCCGCAGCCACCGGCGTCATGCCCCTCGACATGCCGGAATCCGTCCTGATACGTTTCAAGGGCGAGATGCAACCTGGCATCACGCTGCGCGATCTGGTCAATGCCATCCCTCTCTACGCCATCAAGGCAGGCCTCCTCACCGTGGAGAAGAAGGGCAAGAAGAACGCCTTTTCCGGCAAGATTCTCGAGATCGAAGGCTTGCCGAAATTGAAAGTGGAGCAGGCCTTCGAGTTGTCAGACGCCTCCGCCGAGCGCTCCGCCGCCGGCTGCACGGTTCGTCTCGACAAGGAGCCCATCATCGAGTATCTGAACTCGAACATCACCCTGTTGAAGTGGCTGATTGCCACCGGCTATGAGGACAAGCGCACGATTACGCGACGCATCAAGGCCATGGAGACCTGGATAGCCAAGCCCGAACTCCTGGTCCCCGATGCGAACGCAGAATACGCCCACGTCATCGAAATCAACTTGGCTGAAATCAAGGAGCCCATCCTCGCCTGCCCGAACGACCCGGATGACGTCAAAGTCCTCTCGGAAGTCGCTGGCGACAAGATCGACGAGGTGTTCATCGGCAGCTGCATGACCAACATCGGCCATTTCCGCGCGGCTTCGAAACTGCTCGAGGGCAAGACCGACCTGCCGGTTCGCCTTTGGATCGCGCCGCCAACCAAGATGGACCAGAGGCTGCTTTCCGAGGAAGGCCACTATGCCGTCCTGGGTGGCACCGGCGCGCGCATGGAAATGCCCGGCTGTTCCCTGTGCATGGGCAACCAGGCCTCGATCAAGAAGGGTTCGACCGCGGTGTCCACTTCGACACGCAATTTCCCCAACCGCCTTGGCCTGGATACCCGCGTCTATCTGTCCTCTGCGGAACTGGCCTCGGTCTGTGCGCTTCTGGGAAAGATACCGACGGTGGCGGAGTATATGGCCAACATAGGCGTGCTGGCCAAGAGTGCCGACAACATCTACCGCTACATGAACTTCGACAAAATACCGGAGTTCAAGGACGTCGCCGACAAGGTGATGTAGGTCAGCCGTCGGTCCCGTGGTGCGGGACCGACGTGGTTCTTACTGCACGCGCTTGAAACGCTGGATGCGTTTTCCCGTGTCCACCTCGGCGGTGTAGACGCTGCCTTCGTGGTCCACCGCGATGTTATGGACCCAATGGAAATCACCGGCCTGTCGCCCCGGCCGACCGAATGCGCCCAGGCGCTCACCCGTTTCACGCAGCAGGATGTGCACCTCGTTGTTGGTGCCGTCTGCCACCAGCAGATAACGCTGCCCCGGGTCTTCCGATGGAATCAGATCCCAAGTCGAACCGGAGCCGCGGGAAGCGGGCTCGAGCGTAATCTGGCGCACGAATTCCCCGTTCTTGCGAAACACCTGGATGCGGTTGTTCATGCGGTCGCAGACGTAGAGCAGATTGTCACGGAGCAGACGGACGCAATGCACGGGATTGCCAAATTGTGCCGACTCGGTGTTGTAGTCAGGAGTCTTTGTGTCGTCAGGCCGGTTGCCATAAGCGCCCCAGTGGCGCTTGTAGGCGCCGCTTGAGGCGTCGAACACGATCACCCGGCGATTCTGGTAACCGTCTGCCACATAGAGTTCGTTGGCGACGGCATCCATTTCCATATGGGCAGGCCGACCGAGCTGATCATGCGCGTTGCTGCCAAGACTCATACCCGGCTTGCCGATCTGCATCAGGAATTTCCCCTCGGCGGTAAACTTGAGCAGCATGTGGTCGGTCGTCGCATTGCCGCCAATCCAGACGCCGCCCTTCGGGTCGACATAGATGCCATGTTCGTTTTTCGGCCAGTCATAGCCCGAACCGGGACCGCCCCATGATTTCAGGAGATTGCCGGCGCGGTCGAATTGCAGAACCGGAGGGGCCGCGCTGCAGCACTTGGAACGTCTCGGGGTCAGCGTCGAACCGCGCTCGTCTTCGGTGAGCGTAGCGGGTCGGTGGATGACCCAGATGTGGTCTTCCGAGTCGGTCGCAATGCCGGCGACTTGACCGAGTATCCAATTGTTGGGCAAGGGCTTGGGCCAGTATGGGTCCACCGCATAGCGCGGCCCTGCGGCAGCACCCTCGACGCGCTGCGCCAGGGCAAGACTGCTCACGAACAAGGACAGGAGAAGCGCAAGAACAGCTTGCAAGTAGCGTTTATGCATATTGCCTCCAACGATGAAATTGTCGTGGAAGATCAGGAGGCAGTCTCGCTATCTACGCTACCGCCGGCGCTGAGTTCCACCACCTGGCCGCCATACATCACCCGCTGGCCGGGCCGCAGCTTGGCGCGTTTCCGGGTTTCCACTTTGTCATCCACCATGACATTGCCAAGCTCAACCTCGGCATGGGCGGCGCCGCCCGAGGCCACCAGCCCTGTGGTTTTCAACAGATGGTCGAGCTGGATGAACTCGCCGCGGATGGCAAAAGTAATCAAAGCACCAGCGTGCCCAGCCACCATGCAGCGGCAGCGATCAGGGCGCTTGCGGGAATCGTGAATATCCAGGCCCAGACGATGCTGCCGGCCACGCCCCAGCGCACGTTGCGGCTGCTGGTGGTGGAGCCGACGCCGACGATGGCACCGGTGATGGTGTGCGTGGTCGATACCGGAATGCCCAGCGCCGTGGCAAGAAACAGAGTGATGGCGCCGCCCGTCTCGGCGCAGAAGCCGCCGACCGGCTTAAGCTTGGTGATCTTCTGCCCCATGGTCTTGACGATGCGCCAACCGCCGAACAAGGTGCCAAAGCCCATCGCCAGATAGCAGCAAACAATCACCCACACCGGGATAGGCTCGTTCGTCGCCGAGATGCCGGTGGCGATCAAAAGCATCCAGATGATACCCATGGTCTTCTGCGCGTCGTTGCCGCCGTGGCCCAGGCTGTAGAGCGAGGCCGAGACCAGTTGCAATCGTCGGAACCAGCGGTCGACCCTGGCCGGGGTCGAGCGGAAGAACAGCCAGGAAACCGCGATCATCAGCAGCGAGCCGAGCAGGAAGCCCAGGAAAGGGGAAATCAGGATGAAGGCGACGGTCTTGCCCACACCGGACCAGACCAGGGCGCCGCTGCCCGCCTTGGCGACGCCGGCGCCGACCAGACCGCCGATCAGGGCATGGGAGGAACTCGAGGGAATACCGTAATACCAGGTGATGAGGTTCCAGGAGATGGCGCCGATCAGCGCACCGAACACCACGTAGTGGTCGACGATTCCCGGATCGATGGTTCCCTTGCCTATGGTCGTGGCCACCTTGAGCTGGAACACGAACAGGGCGACGACATTGAAGACGGCGGCGAAGGCCACCGCCTGGTGGGGCTTCAGGACGCCGGTGGAGACGACCGTGGCAATGGAATTGGCGGCGTCGTGAAAGCCGTTGATGAAATCGAATATGAGCGCCAGGGCCACCAGCACGACGACGACCCACAGGCCAATCTGCAATGAATGCATCGTTATACTTTACCTTCCGGGCCAGGAATCAGGAATTCTCGAGGACGATGCCCTCGATGATGTTGGCCACGTCCTCGCAGCAATCCGTCACCGTTTCCAGGAGCTCGTAGATCGCCTTCAGCTTGATCACCTGACGCACATCCGCCTCGTCGCGGAACAGTCGCGAGATCGCCGAGCGCATGACGCGGTCGGCGTCCGACTCCAACTGGTCTATCTCCCGGCAGGTTTTGAGAATGCTCTGTGCGTGCTCCATATTGGGCAGGAGAGCGACTACCGACCTGACCCGCTCGCAACAGGAAAGGGAAATGTCGGTGAGTTGGCGCGCCTCCTGGGTCACCTTGCGGACGTCGTAGAGCACCATCGATTCGGCGACATCCTGGATCAGGTCGAGGATATCGTCCATCTTGCTGATCAGTTGATGAATGCTGTCCCGGTCGAGTGGCGTGATGAAGGTCCGGTGCAGGAGGGCGACGGTTTCGTGGGTAATCTTGTCGGCGCGGGTCTCGATGCCGTCGATGGCCTGGGCGTGAGCGGCGATGTCGGCGGTCGTCACCGAAGCGTCCATCTTTCCCATCAGGGTCGCCAGTTCGCGTGCGCCGCAGACGATCTGCTCGGCATGGGCGTTGAACAAATCGAAAAACTTTCCCTCGCGGGGCATGAAACGACCGAACATAATGGCCTGCTATCGATAGGAAAGACTAGATGTTACCAATAGACGCTGCGCCGCGGAATAATTATTCTGCAGGCCCGCGACTGTTAAAATAGCCAGATCTGAAATAATCACGCCGCCATGAAACGCTCCCGCCCGCCCCGCCGCGCCAAGCTGACGCCAGAAACCGAGCAGTTGATCCGCCTGGCGATCGGCCTAGGACACTCCAACAGCCGCATCGAGGACGCCTTCTGGGAGACCCGCCTGTCGGTTTTGATAGACAGGCTGTTGAGAGACAATGAGGAAACGGTGCTGACCGCCGCCCTCGACCATCTCTATGGCAGCCAGGAACGCGCCTACGACGGCCTTGCCGATCTGATCGAGGCGCGCTGCGAAAGCCAGCCAAAGGGGGAGCAAGACCTCCTGCTGTTCCTGGCACCCCTCCTGGCCTGGTCACGCTTCACCATCCCAGCGGGGGCCATTCCCGCAACCGTGCTCGCCAATGTAAGGGTGCAACTCCAGGCGCATGTGTTCGCCGACGGGGTCCGGCTGGGCCTCTCGGATTTCCTCTATAGCCCCGATCATCTGCCGCAGAGCTATTCTGAAACCGCTGCCCTGACCGAAAAGCTTGGCAAGGCCGCGCTCCATGGCCGCGACCTGCACGTCGATCCGCAGCAGATGCCCGAGACCGCGAATTTCCTTTCCGACACGCGCTATCTGATAGGCGTCGTCGCCGCTCCGCGCGGGACCGCAATATTCCGCTGGCAGGAGGAAGACAGTGACCGCGCCGAGACGCTGAAAGAATGGCGCGCCCAGGGCGGCGAGACCCTGCGCCCGCTGCTGCCCGGCTGCGCCAGCGAGCTATTGCTGCCGCAGTCCTATCACGCCGGGGCACGCGAGGCTGACCTTTTCTCCCGTCCCTATTCGCTGCGCGCTTCCGTTGCCTATCTCAGCACCACGCTCAATTTGGCGCCAGCCGATCTGCGCTGCGTGGTCGCCCCCTATTATGACCACCAACTCGAGGAATTCCGCATCGGTTTCCTGCTCAAGGCTTCCGGCGAACTGGCCTACGGTGCTGTCTGGCCTCTTCTTGACGGCGAGAGCGAGAACAGCGATACGGCGGGTCAGATCGAGGCAGTGCTGCGCGAAATCGGCGTCGGCGAGGTGATTGTCCTCGACCACCGTCTGCCTTTGGAATACTGCGACGATTGCGGCGCCCCGCTCTACCCCAACCCGGACGGCGAGTCGGTGCATGCCGAACTGCCGGAGGAGCAGGCGGGTGCGGCACCCAGGCATTTGCACTGACGCTGTCCTATCGATGGCGTTACCCGCAAACTCCGGGGCCAAGACCGGGCTTGTAGGTCGGCCTTTAGGCCGACCTACCTAAAAGCGTAGTCCGCTGCGTCTATCTCGGGCGTCCTGCCAGAGACGAGGTCAGCGAGCAAGCGACCCGAGCCGCAGGCCATGGTCCAGCCAAGCGTGCCATGGCCGGTGTTCAGATACAGGTTGCGGTAGCGGCTTCTCCCTATCAGCGGCACGTTGGAGGGCGTGGCCGGACGCAGGCCGGCCCAGAACTCCACCTCCTGCCGCCGCCCGGCATGAGGAAACAGCGCGTATGCCCTGGCGAGCAAAGCTTCGCAGCGCAAGGGGTTGATGCTCGTGTCGTAGCCGGCGAACTCCGCCGTGCCGGCCACGCGCAGGCGGTCTCCAAGTCGCGAGAACACCAGCCTGTGCTCATCATCAGTGAGGCTCACATTCGGCGCCACGGAATCTTCATCGAGAGAGATGGTCGCCGAATAGCCTTTCGCCGGATAGACAGGCATGGAGAGGCCTAGCGGGCGCAGGAGCAAAGGCGTGTAGCTGCCGAGGGCGGCGATGTAAGCCTGCGCCTTGAGCGTGGTTCCATCGCCCAGGCGTATTCCTGTGATCATCTCCCCTTCCCGTTCCAGGCCGCGGATCTCTTGACCGTATCTGAAGCTGACGCCGCGCGCAGTGCACAATTCGGCCAACGCCTGGGTGAACTTGCAGGCATCGCCGGATTCGTCTTTGACGGTGAAGGTGCCACCAACAATTTTCGCCAGGCTGCCTTTCAGCGCCGGCTCTATGGCCAGGCACTCGGCGGCGCTTTTCACCAGCCGCTCGCAGCCATATGCGCTCATCAGCGCCGCCTGTGGGCGGGCATGAGCAAACTCGCGCTCATCGGTATAGACATGAAGGATGCCGCGCTCGAGATGGTCGTACAGGATGCCCGTGTCGGCCCGCAACGCCTGCAATGAAGCGCGGCTGTAGAGGGCGAGACGCAGAATCGCCACGATGTTGGCGCGCGCGCGCGCGGCTGTACATTCCCGCAGGAAACGCAGGCCCCATAGCCACTGCTCGATGTCTGCCCGAAAGCGCCAAAGCAGCGGCGAATCCTCGCGCCCCAGCCACTTCAGAATTTTCAACGGCGCGCCCGGATTGGCCCAGGGCTCGGCATGACTCACGGAGATCTGGCCGCCGTTGGCGAAGCTGGTCTCCAGTGCCGCCGCCGGCTGGCGCTCGATCACGACGACTTCATGACCGGCCTCGGCCAGATACCAGGCCGCGCTCACGCCAACGACACCAGCGCCCAGCACGGCGACCTTCATCTGCCGGCTCCTGTCAGAATGCCTGCGGCAATGAACTTATCGCAGACCCTATACTCTGAGAGAAACTCCATCCATCAGATTATACTTGCCCGTCCCTGGAGAGACCGATGAACTGGAAAATATCCAAGAGCGAATCAAGCTGGCGAGCGCAGTTGTCGCCAAAGCAATACCATGTGGCGCGCGAGAAGGGCACGGAACCGGCTTTCAGCGGCGCCTATTGGGACTGCCACGACGAAGGTCTCTACCGATGCATCTGCTGCGATGCACCGCTGTTCGATTCGGCCGGCAAGTTCGATTCCGGCTGCGGCTGGCCGAGCTTCACGCAGCCGGCAACCGCGGAGAACATCGCCGAAGCCGAAGACAGCAGCCACGGCATGCGCCGCACCGAAGTCCTCTGCCAGCAGTGCGGCGCCCATCTCGGTCATGTCTTTGCCGACGGACCGGCCCCGACCGGACTGCGCTACTGCATCAACTCGGCTTCCTTGAAACTGGAAAAGAAGTAAGCGGTATAATTCGATTATGAAATTTCTTTTCGACCTGTTTCCCGTCATCCTTTTTTTCATCGGCTTCAAGTTCGCCGGCATTTATGTTGCCACGGGCATCGCCATCGCCGCCACCTTCGCCCAGATAGGCTATCTGGTCCTGAGGAAACGCAAGATAGACACCATGCTCTGGGCCAGCCTGGTGATCGTCAGCGTCTTTGGCGGGGCAACGCTGCTCTTGCACGACGAGACCTTCATCAAGTGGAAGCCGACTGTGCTTTACTGGCTGTTCGCGGTGATTCTGCTTGTCTCGGCGACGCTGCTGAAGAAGAACCTGATCCGCGCCATGCTGGAAGCCCAGGTCAGCCTGCCCGAAGCCCTCTGGGCCAGGCTCAATACCGCCTGGATCGGCTTCTTCTGCTTCATGGGCGTGGCCAACCTCTACGTCGCCTTCTTCTACGCCAAGGACGACACCGCGCTCTGGGTGAATTTCAAGCTCTTCGGCGGCATGGGGCTGATGCTTGCCTTCATCCTCGGCCAGAGCGTCTTCCTGGCCAAGTACATCGAGGAGAAAGAGTGATGCTCTACGCCCTCATCAGCGAGGATGTTCCCGACAGCCGGAAGCTGCGCCAGGCAGCCCGTTCAGCCCATCTCATCCGCCTTGCGCAGTTGCAGGACGAGGGACGTCTGGTTCTGGCCGGGCCGATGCTGGCGACGGACGCAGCCGAACCCGGACCGGCGGGTTGCACAGGCTCCCTGATCGTCGCCGAATTCCCCTCGCTGACCGAAGCTGAGGCCTGGCTCGCGGCCGAGCCATTTGTCACCGAGGGCGTGTTCGCCCGCACCCGGGTTCTCCCCTTCCTGCAGACCTTTCCCCAGTGAAGGCCATGGACACGATGCGCGAGCGCCTCGCCGTCCTGGCGCCGCAGTTCCTGGAAATCACCGACGACAGCGCACTCCACGCCGGCCACGCCGGTGCAGCAAGCGGCGGCGGCCATTTCCGGATGACCATCGTTTCGCCGCTGTTCGTCGGACGGCCCACTATTTCTCGCCACCGCATGGTGTATGATGCGCTTGGCGCGTTGATGCAGCATGAGATTCATGCCATGAGTATAATCGCCAAAACCCCCGACGAAACCTGACAGAACCAGCAAGGAAAGACTGATGAAACGCTACCCGATACTACTCTCCGCCATCGTTGTTCTTGCCACTGCTGTCGCTCCGGCGATTGCCAAGGAAGAAAGCGTCAAGGGCATTGCCACCGTGAATGGCAAGTCGATCTCGAAGAATCGCTCCGATGCCCTGGTTTCTGCTCAGACCGCCCAGGGCCAGCCCGACTCGGAAGATCTGCGCAAGGCCGTGCGCGAAGAACTGATTCGCCGCGAGGTTCTCGCCCAGGAAGCCCAGAAGATGGGTCTGGACAAGAAGTCCGAAATCCAGGGTCAGATGGAACTGGCGCGGCAAAGCGTGCTGATCGGCGCCTACATGCAGAACTATGTGAAGGGCCATCCGGTCGGCGAGGATGCCCTCAAGAAGGAATATGAAGCCATCAAGGCCAAGCTCGGCGACAAGGAATACAGCACGCGCCATATCCTGGTCGAGAAGGAAACCGAGGCCACTGAAATCATCGCCAAGCTGAAGAAGGGCGAGAGGTTCGAAGACCTCGCCAAGCAGTCCAAGGATCCGGGCTCCAAGGATCGCGGCGGCGACCTGGGTTGGGCGGCACCTTCAAGCTATGTGAAGCAATTCTCCGATGCACTGGTCAAACTCGAGAAGGGCAAGTACACCGAGACGCCGGTGAAGAGCGACTTCGGCTATCACGTCATCATGCTCGACGACACCCGCGAGCTGAAACTGCCCTCCATCGATGAAGCCAAGCCGCAATTGACGCAGCGGCTGCAGCAGGAGATGGTCGAGAGGCACCTTCTGGATTTGCGCAGCAAGGCCAAGGTGAATTGATCGTCATTTCCGCGAACGCGGGAATCCAAAGAAACGGCGCCTAGGCGCCGTTTTTCATTTCAGCCATCGCCTGGCATTGTCGAACATCGTGAGCCAGGGCGAATCCTCTCCCCAGGCCGCAGGATGCCAGGACATCTGCTGGCTGCGGAAGATACGCTCGGGATGCGGCATCATGATGGTGAAGCGGCCATCCGCAGTGGTGACCCCGGCGATACCATCGACCGAGCCGTTGGGGTTGGCCGGGTAGCGCGTGGCGACATTGCCGTGGTTGTCTACATAGCGCATGACCGCAACCGCAGGCTTGATTCCGCTCCCGAACTCGGCGCGACCCTCGCCGTGCGAGACCACCACCGGCAGTCGCGATCCGCTCATATTTGAGAAGAACAGCGAGGGCGACTCGGGAATATCCACCATGGTGAGCCGCGCCTCGAACTGTTCGCTGCGGTTTCTCTCGAAACTCGGCCAGCCCTCAGCGCCGGGAATGATCTCCTTCAGTTGGCTCATCATCTGGCAGCCGTTGCACACGCCCAGGGCAAAACTGTCGGCGCGCGCGAAGAAGGCGGCGAACTGGTCGCGAAGATCGGCATTGAACAGGATGGACTTGGCCCAGCCCTGTCCCGCCCCCAGCACATCGCCGTAAGAGAAGCCGCCCGCCGCCGCCAGGCCCTGGAAGTCTGCGAGCACGATGCGACCCGCCTGCAGGTCGGACATATGCACGTCATAAGGGGTGAAGCCGGCGCGCTCGAAGGCCGCCGCCATCTCCACCTGGCCATTGACCCCCTGCTCCCTCAGAATCGCGATCCTGGGCCGGGCGCCGCTTGAGACATGAGCAGAAGCCGGTGCGAAAGTGAGGCTCGCCGTGAGGCCCGGGTCGGCGACATCCTGCAGCGCATCGTATTCTTCCTGGGCGCAGGCTGGATCGTCGCGCAGGCTGGCGATGCGGTAAGAAGTCTCGGACCAGGCGGAGAGGAGTTCGATCCGCGGCGAAGAAAAGGCCAGCTTGGCATTGCGCCAGACGCGGACTTCGTCGGCGGCGTTGGGCGTGCCGATAAAATGCGTGACAGCGCCGAGATCTGCCTCGCGCAGAAGATCCATGATTCTTGTCCTGTCGGCGCGCCTGATCTGCAGCACCGCGCCCAACTCTTCGTTGAACAGCGCAGAAATCAGCCGCTCGGACAGGCGACCCTCGACGATCTCGGGGCCCCGCTCCATGCCGTCGATATCGTTCATCAGGGGATCGAAGCACAGGGTGTCGAGATTGAGCGAGACGCCGCAATGGCCTGCGAAGGCCATCTCGCAGACAGTGGCGAACAGGCCGCCGTCGGAGCGGTCGTGGTAGGCGAGGATGAGACCGTCGCCATTCATTCTCTGGATCGCATTGAAGAAGCGTTTGAGCAGAACTGCGTCGGCATCCGGCGTCTGGTTGCCGGTGGCGCCATAGACCTGAGCCAGGGCAGAGCCGCCCAGGCGATTCTGGCCACAGCCCAGGTCGATCAGGATCAGTTCCGTTTCGCCTGCATCGCAAGCCAATTGCGGCGTCAGCGTCAGGCGAACATCGGCACAGGGGGCGAAGGCGGTGATGATTAGCGAAAGCGGCGAGACCACCTGTTTCCTGACTTCACCTTCCTGCCAACTCGTTTTCATGGACAGGGAATCCTTGCCCACGGGTATCGAGAGTTCCAGCTGCGGGCAGAATTCCAGCGCCACGGCGCGTACGGTATCGAACAGCGCTGCGTCCTCTGTACCGTGGCCGGCCGCGGCCATCCAGTTCGCGGAGAGCTTGATAGTCTCCAGGGAGACGGCGGCGGCCGCCAGATTGGTGAGCGCCTCGCCCACCGCCATACGGCCGGCGGCGGGGGCATCGACCAGGGCGATGGGCGTGCGCTCGCCGATGGCGAAGGCTTCGCCCAGCGTGGTGGCAAAACCCATCGCCGTCACCGCGCAGTCGGCCACCGGCACCTGCCACGGGCCGACCATCTGGTCGCGGGCGGTCAGCCCGCCGACCGTGCGGTCGCCGATGGTGATCAGGAAGTTCTTGGCGGCGACGCTGGGCAGATGCAGCACGCGGCTTGCAGCCTCCTTGAGCTCGATGTTGCCAAGATCGAGAACAGGCAGAGCACTCTTGCCGTGCGTGGCCGTTCTCTGCATGCGCGGCGCGCGCCCGAGCAGCACTTCAAGCGGCATGGCCACGGCGTCATTGGCGAAATGCCGGTCATGGACAACGAGTTGACCATCGTCGCTGGCCGTTCCCAGTACCGCGCAGGGACAGCGCTCGCGCTCACACAGGGCGCGAAACTCCGCCAAACGCGAAGGATCCACCGCCATCACGTAACGCTCCTGCGCCTCGTTGCACCAGATCTCGCGCGGCGACATGCCTGTCTCCTCCGAGGGCACGGCGCGCAATTCGAAGCGCGCGCCGCGCCCGGCGTCATGGACCAGTTCCGGCAGGGCGTTGGAGATGCCGCCGGCGCCGACGTCGTGGATGGCCAGGATGGGATTTTCTTCACCCATCTGCCAGCAGCGGTCTATCACCTCCTGGGCGCGCCGCTGCATCTCCGGATTGCCGCGCTGCACGGAGGCGAAGTCGAGATCTGCGGTGTTGGCACCGGTGCTCATCGAGGAAGCCGCGCCTCCCCCTAAGCCGATCAGCATGCCCGGGCCGCCGATCTGGATCAGCAAAGAGCCGGCCGGAAACTTGATCTTGAAGCAATGCCCAGCGGCGATATTGCCTATGCCGCCGGCGATCATGATGGGCTTGTGGTAGCCGCGCATCTGGCCATCCACTTCCTGCAGGAAGCTGCGGAAATAGCCGGCGAGATTGGGCCGGCCGAATTCGTTGTTGAAAGCCGCGGCGCCTATCGGCCCTTCTATCATGATCTCCAGCGCCGAGGCGATTCTGTCCGGCTTGCCGTAGCCTGCGCCCGCTTCCCAGGGCTGGATGAAGCCGGGAATGTCGAGATTCGACACCGAGAAGCCGCACAGCCCGGCCTTGGGCCGGGCGCCGCGGCCAGTCGCGCCCTCGTCGCGGATCTCGCCACCCGAACCCGTGGCCGCACCCGGAAAGGGGGAGATCGCCGTCGGGTGGTTGTGCGTCTCGACCTTGGTGAGGATATGGGTCTCCTCCTCGCGGTAGAAATATTCGCCTCCCGCCCCCGGATAGAAGCGCTTCACCGTGGCGCCATTGATCACCGCGGCATTGTCGGCGTAGGCCACGACCGTCCCCTGGGGATGCGCCTTGTGCGTCTCGCGAATCATGCCGAACAGGGTCTGGCTCTTCGTCACGCCATCGACGGTCCATGAGGCATTGAATATCTTGTGGCGACAGTGCTCGGAGTTGGCCTGGGCGAACATCATCAGCTCGACGTCGGTCGGGTCGCGACCCAGTCTTCCGAAGCTCTCGGCAAGATAATCAATCTCGTCAGACGACAAGGCCAAGCCAAGCTCGCCATTGGCCTCGGAGAGCGCTGCCCGGCCGCGACCCATGACATCGACCGAGGTCAGGGGCTGCGGCGGCACATGACGGAAAAGATTCGCGGCCTCGTCCAATGCGGCGAGCACGGACTCTGTCATGCGGTCGTGGAGAATTGCCGCGAGCGCTTCGCGGTCTGCTTTTCCCTCGCAGTAGAACGCCGTGCCGCGCTCTATCCTTACCACCGCCGAAAAACCGCACTGACGCGCGATCTCGGTCGCCTTCGTGGACCAGGGCGAGATCGTGCCCAGTCTGGGGGTGACCAGAAGCAGCGTGCCCGCAGGCGCATCCTTCGCTGCATCGGCTGCGAGCAATTGTTCCAGGCGCAGCGCTTCTTCCTTTGCCAGGGGCGAAGTCAGTTCGACGAAATACCAATGCTTGGCGGCAAGGCCCTTGAGCCCGGGGCAGACGCGCTTCGCCGCTACGGTGAGGCGTTCGCGATGGCCTGCGGAAAACGCGGGCCCGCCCTGCAGCTTGATAATCTGGGACATGATGGGGAATACAAAAGCAGCAAAGAGATGAATTATACCCGCCACGCCTTGTTAATCTGATGCACTTGCTGCATAGTGCGCGCCTCGTTTTCCGCAATTTTCCCGCCAAGACTCCCTCATGCTTCCATCCATAGAACAGCGCATCGCCGCTGAAATCGGCGCCCGCGAAATGCAGGTTGCCGCCGCCGTGGCGCTGCTCGACGAGGGCGCCACCGTGCCCTTCATCTCCCGCTACCGCAAGGAGGCCACTGACGGCCTGGACGACACCCAACTGCGCCTGCTGGAAGAGCGCCTGGCCTACCTGCGCGAACTGGAGGACAGAAGAATCGCGGTGACCTCTTCCATCGCCGAACAGGGCAAGCTCACCCCCGAACTCGAAGCGGCGATCGGCAACGCCGAGAGCAAGCAGCGCCTGGAGGATCTTTATCTACCCTACAAGCAGAAGCGCAGGACGAAGGCCCAGATAGCCCGCGAGGCCGGCCTTGAACCTTTGGCCGACGCCCTGCTTTCCGATCCGCTGCTTGACCCGGAGATCGAGGCAGCAGGCTATGTCGATGCAGAGAAAGGCGTGACCGACGTCAAGGCTGCCCTGGACGGCGCGCGCCAGATCCTGATGGAGCGCTTCAGCGAGGACGCTGCACTGATTGGTCGTCTGCGCGAGGAATTGCAGACCAAGGGCGTGCTGGTGGCAACCGTCGTTGCCGGTCAGGAGGAAGCCGGCGCGAAATTCCGCGACTACTTTTCCTATTCGGAAGCGCTGAAGAATATTCCCTCGCACCGCGCGCTGGCGCTCTTCCGCGGCAGGAAAGAGGACGTGCTGCGGCTCGCCCTGAAAATGCCCGAGGAACTGCAAGAGCCGGCACAGACCAGCCCCTGCCAGATCAAGGTCGCCAGTCACTGCGGCGTGAAGGACGCGAACCGCCCTGCCGACCGCTGGCTCATGGAGACGGCGCGCTGGGCGTGGATGGTGAAGATCTCCCTGCACCTCGAACTGGACCTCCTGGGCGGCTTGCGTGAGCGCGCCGAGGAAGAGGCGATCCGCGTCTTCGCCAGGAATCTGCACGATCTTCTGCTGGCCGCACCGGCCGGCCCGCATGCCACCCTGGGACTCGATCCGGGGCTGCGCACCGGGGTCAAGGTGGCGGTGGTCGATGCCACCGGAAAAGTACTGGATACCTCTACAATCTTCCCGCACGAGCCGCGCCGCGACTGGGCGGGCTCTATCAGCACGCTGGCAGCGCTGGCCAGGAAGCATGGCGTCGATCTCATCAGCATCGGCAATGGCACCGCCTCGCGTGAGACAGACAGGCTCGCCGCCGAACTGATCGGTCTTCTGCCCGAACTCAGGATGAAGAAAATCGTCGTCTCGGAGGCGGGCGCCTCCGTCTATTCGGCTTCCGAACTCGCGGCGAAGGAATTTCCTGAACTCGACGTCACCCTGCGCGGCGCGGTCTCCATCGCCCGCCGATTGCAGGACCCGCTGGCCGAACTGGTGAAGATCGACCCCAAGTCCATCGGTGTCGGCCAGTACCAGCACGATGTCTCTCAGACCCGGCTGATGAAAAGTCTGGACGCCGTGGTCGAGGACTGCGTCAATGCCGTCGGCGTCGACGTGAATACCGCATCGGTGCCGCTGCTCTCGCGCATTTCCGGCCTGTCAGCGACGCTGGCCGCCAACATCGTCGCCCACCGCGACGCCAACGGCCCCTTCCTCTCCCGCAACGCCTTGAAGAAAGTGCCGCGCCTGGGTGAGAAGGCCTTCGAGCAGGCTGCCGGATTCCTGCGCGTATCAATGGGAGACAACCCGCTTGACGCCTCCAGCGTGCACCCCGAGGCCTATCCCGTGGTTTCCCGCATCCTCGAAGACATCAAGAAGCGCATCGGCGAGGTGATCGGTGATGGCAAACTGCTCAAGGCTCTCGATGCGAAGAAATACACCGACGAGAAATTCGGCCTGCCCACAGTGGAGGACATCCTCAGGGAACTCGAGAAACCCGGCCGCGATCCGCGCCCCGAGTTCAAAAGCGCCAGCTTTCGCGAGGGCGTGGAAAGCATCAAGGATCTCACCCCAGGCATGCTGCTCGAAGGCGTCATCACCAACGTCGCCAACTTCGGCGCCTTCGTAGACATCGGCGTGCACCAGGACGGCCTGGTGCATATCTCGGCGCTCTCAGACCGCTACGTCAAGGATCCGCACGAGGTCGTGAAGGCCGGCGACGTGGTGCACGTCAAGGTGCTGGAAGTTGACGAGAAGAGGAAGCGTATCGCGCTCACCATGCGCTTAAAGGACGCAGTGCCGGGAGATAAAAAACCGGCCCCGGCTGCAACCCCCGCCAGGACGCAAAAGGAAGTTGCACCTGCCGGCGCGATGGCGGACGCATTCGCCAAACTCAAGCGCTAGCAGCGTGAATAAGCTCGTCATGGCTCTGATCCCCGCGGGCTTCGCTCTTGGCAGCAAAAAGCTGGCGCAGATAGGCTTTGAGCCGCTCCTGCAGAAGATGCCGCTCAACCGTTACAACCCGCAGTGCGCCAAGAAGTGTGTCACGCTCGGCAAGGAGCGCGTTGTACTCTTCCGTCGTGATCGTTCTGGTTGGCATCGTGGGATTAGACCAGCGACGCTAAACCTCGTTCACCCTACTCGCAAATAATTTCGATCAGGGTGGGTGCGCATCGCCGACAGGTCAATTCCTTCAAGCAACCAGTGCAGTTGTTCGACCGTCAGCTCGGCCACGGCCGCCTCCTTGGGCCAGACGAAGCGGTCGGCTTCCAGCCGCTTCATCAATAGCCAGAAGCCTGTACGGTCCCAGAGTAAAAGCCTCACCCGGTTGCGCCGCCGGTTGCTGAAGACGAAGACCGCAGGTGCAAAGGGATTCAGACCCAGCGCCTGCTCGACCAGCGTGGCCAAACCGTTGATGTTCTTCCGGCCATCCACCGCTTCCCGGTGAAGGAAGACCTTTAGTCCTTCGTCGAGCCGGAACATGGCGCCGTCAGCGCCACCTCCCCGGGGACTTGCACCGCCACCGGATATCGCGCTACTTGCTGATATCCGGTGATCCAGGTCCGCAGTAGATTCGCATTAAGGCCGTGCTTTATCGCCATCCCGGCAACCGATATGCCAGTCCGCAAACAGCTTTCGATCAGTTCCCGCTTGGCGTCCTTGTCGTAGCAGCGACGACCATCTCTCTTGCACCCAACGACCAAGGGCCTCGATAACTCTGGGTCTTTCTCTGTCATAGGTGTCCACGTTGATTTACGTGGACACGATCATCACCGACTTGGCAACTCAGTGCCAGACGTGGTTCATTGATCGCTTACGTTGTAAGCAATGATATATGCAGCATTGGACAAAGTGATTTGCCCTGCTGAAATTAGCCCAGTCCAATATGTAGAACCACCAGCATCAGCGTTACGCGCAAACAAATATTGATAGACTTGGATGAGCTTGTCGGCAACAAATTCGCTGCAAGAATTCCCATGAAGCTGGTTCATTCCATTGCAGCAGCAATATTCGCCTTGATGGGCTTGCTGACGCTGTTTCGCGTAGAGGAAATGTTCGAGTAGGAACTGCAAACTTCGATATGAAACCCGAACTGCTGTAAACTGCCGGACACTCATGAGCAAAGCCAAGACAGCATCAAGCCGCGTTGCCGTACCGCTGCGCACCCCGCTTTTCCGCGGCGAGCGGCGCTTGCGCATCGCCCTGGTGGGGCTGCCGGGTGCCGGCAAGACGACCCTGTTCGACGCCGTGTCGAGCACGGCTCCGCATACCGCGAAGCTGAGCGGTACGCATCGCGTCTATAGCGAGTGCACGGTGCGGATCGGTTTTGATGAAGCCAGCGTGGTCGATCTGCCGAGTATTCCTTCCCTGCAGCATCTGCTGGGCGATGACCTGTCCACCTTGAAATACCTGTTGTGGGGCGACGACAGGCCGCCCGTCTCGGTGCACGAACAATCCGGCCCTCCCGCGCCCCTTGCCCCAGCCGATCTGATTATCCAGGTGGTCGACGCCAGCAATCTGCAAAGCCATCTCGAATTGACGCTGGAGCTGAGCCAGCTAGGCCGGCCCATCGTGCTGGCGCTGAATCACATGGACGAGGCCTTGGAAAAGGGTCTTTACATCAATATCAAGTCCCTGGAAAAACTCCTGGGCATGCCGGTCATACCGACAGTAGCGCTGATGGGGCAGGGCATCTCCCAGCTTTTCAGCGCCGCGGTGAATGCCGCCCGCGAGGAGATCTGTCCCTTGCCGCAGCCGCCCAGCCGGCACATTGTCGACAGCCTGCAGCCGCTTTCCGCAGCCATGAACCGACCCGAGATACACGCGGCGTTTCGCATGCCGCATCCCTTGATGCTGATGCAGTTTGCTGCCAATGACCGCTTTGTCGAGGACGAGATGGGGCAGCATTTCCCGCGACTGCTGGCCGAGTTCCATACCCTGCGGCAAGCGGCCGGGCTCAAGCTGCCGCGGCCACTGGCCGATGAACTGCATGCCGATCGCCACCATCGCGCAGCGACGCTGGTCGAGGCCGCGATGCGCATGGGATCGTTGTCGCGCGGGCGCGGCTGGCGCTACTGGCTTGACGAGTTGTTCCTGCATCCGCAGTGGGGTCTGGTCGGCAGCCTTGCCGTTTTCGCCGCGGTATTGTTCGTGGTCTTCGAGATCAGCGGCTGGATCGACGCGATGACCACGGCGCGTCTGACCGAGGCATTCGCCCACTGGCAACCCCTATCCACGAGTGGCGTGGTGGCGCGTGCCGTGCTCGATGGCCTCATCGGTCTTGTCGGCATCGTGGTCCCTTACATGATCCCGCTGGTCATGCTGCTGGTGACCCTGGAAGAGGCGGGGCTGATGCACCGCATCGCCTTTGTCGTCGACCGCAGCTTTCACCGCATCGGCCTGCATGGCGGCGTCGCCGTCCCTTTCTTGCTCGGCCTCGGCTGCAACGTGCCGGCCATCTCGGGCGCGGCCAGGGCCACCAGCGGCCGCGAGCGGGTGATCGCTTCGGTGCTGATCACCTTTGTACCCTGTTCGGCGCGCTCCGCTATGATCCTGGCCATTGCCGGCAAGTATCTTGGCGCCGCGGGCGTATTCGGCATTTTTTTCCTGACGCTGATCCTCATCGCCGTCATGGGCCGTCTGCTGTCGCGCGGCAACCGCGAGCTCGGGCCCGGCCAGGTGCAGGAGATTCCTCCCTACGCAATGCCGACGTGGCGAGTCCTCCTCACCGAGACCTGGGAACGTACCAGCGACATTCTCACCATCGTGACCCCTCTCCTGGTCGGCGGCAGCGTCGTCCTGGCGCTGCTCAATCACATCGGCGCAGACAGTCTGATCAACAGCCTGCTGATGCCGGTGAGCGTCTGGTGGCTGGGCCTACCATTGTCGCTGGGCGTGCCGCTGCTGTTTGGCGTGCTGCGCAAGGAATTGTCGCTGCTGATGATCTACCAGGCGCTCGGTACCCAGGAAATCGGCAACCTGCTCGATTCGGTACAGATCGTGACTCTGCTGCTGTTTCTCACCTTCTACATTCCCTGCGTCTCCACCTTTGCCGTCATGCTCAAGACCGTCGGGCGCAGGGACGCATTGTTCTCGGTGTCGGTCTCCGTCGGCGTGGCGCTGCTGGTCGCCGGTACCGCCCGGTTGGTCTTGCACGCAGCGCAATTGTTTACCGGCTGATTCTGAGGACTTCAGAAACGCAGTTTTCCCTGATGCATTTCAAATTATCCTGGGCGCTGAATTCATATTGCTACATCAGTTTCCTGCGCATGATCAATACCGGGAGCAGTGCCACAGCTGTCAGGGTCGCGGTGATCGATGGTGCCACCGGCGTGGTGGGTTCTTCGGCCATATTGAATGCCGCACTACCCCCAGGCACTGCCATCACCTATACCGGGCAGCAGATTGAAGCGGCTCTCGGCGTCACTCTCCCGGCAGCGGCCCGGCCGCTCAAATCGCATTCCGTCGTCATCGTCAATGACCGGAACCGCTGCACTGCCGACGCTGGCGAGATATATTTGAGAGGCGGCAACGAGAGTGTGAGCTCGATTATTTCGGGAGCTGACGCTCAAATCGGAAGCGTGTATTCCCGCTTCATCAAGTAGCCAGCGACAGCTATGGCCGAACTGCGGGCCGAGCTTCAACGGGGCTGAAGGTATCCTTCGGTAGGTGATGCCTGTCGTTCAGGGAAGAAGTTTTAAACTTACTCTGTGTCGCTTGCTGCCTGGCAGTTGCCAGCCGTTGCGCTCTCTTACTGTCCCTGAGATGCCTTCTTCTGCACGAGGCAGAATGCCAGGGCATTTTCATGCTCCGCCGTGGATGCAGGAGCACCGCCGAGAAAGTGCCGGCGGAAGGCCTTTCGTGAAGCTTCTGGCGTGGCGGGGTCGTAGCCTATCGCCGCGAGCGCCAGCGTCAGGTCGAAACCGGCCGGGGCTGGCGACATGGGAGCGTCGCACCACAAGCCGAAGCCGCGTTCGGCCAGCCTTTGCCATGGAAACAGGGTACTCGGATCATCTTTGCGCGTCGGGGCGACGTCGCCATGACCGATGAAATTTGCCGCGGGAATGCCGTAGCGCTGACGGATGTCCGCCAGCAGGGCGAGGAGTGCAACGATCTGTGCGTCGGCAAAGGGCTCGGCTCCGTCGTTGTCGAGTTCGATGCCAAGCGACGCGGAATTGATGTCGGTTTGCCCACCCCACCAGGATAGGCCGGCATGCCAGGCGCGTGCGGTTTCTTCAACGAGTTGGACGATGCTGCCGTCCCTGCCGATCAGATAATGGGCGCTCACCTTGCGCCCGGGGGAGCTTAGCGTGCTCAGGGCCTCCTCAAGCGTCCTGTCGCTGGTGTGGTGAACAATCACCAGATTCGGCCGGCGCAGGTCAAAGTTGGGCGAGGCATAGCGGCTGACCGTCAGCGTCGTGCGCGGCTGCAGCGGCCCGCAGGCGGCGAGCAGCGCAGCCAGAACGCCGGCAAGGAGAGGGGATGGCAGTTTCACGGCGGGGCAGCTTGCGCGACATGGAGGGAAAATGGCATTGTCGCCGCGAACCTGCCGGACACGCAATCAACGCCATCCGGTCTTGTTGCCAAAGGTTTCCCGGATTGCCGAAATTTTCGATTTTTCACCCCCCTGAATTTCCAAACTCCGGTTAGTATTTGTCTGCTGACGACCCTCCATCGAAAGGATGAATGATGTCTGTGACCCTCAACGTCAATGGTGTCCTGCGCACGGTTCCTGCTGCGCCCGACACGCCCCTGCTCTACGTTCTGCGTAATGATCTGGAGTTGAATGCGGCCAAGTTCGGTTGCGGCCTGGCACAGTGCGGCGCCTGCACCGTCTTGCTCGATGGCCAGCCGATCCGCTCCTGCGTGACGCCGGCGTCGTCGGCAGTGGGACACAAGATCACTACCGTCGAAGGCCTGGGCACCTTGACCGCCATGAGCGTTCTCCAGCAGGCCTTTGTCGACGAGCAGGCGGCGCAGTGCGGCTACTGCGTGGCAGGCGTCATGATGACGGCCAAGGCGCTGCTCGACAAGAAACGCACGCCCAACGACGCAGAAGTACGTACCGCCCTCGCGGGCCATCTGTGCCGCTGCGGCACCCACAATCGCATCGTGCGCGCCATCGTGAAAGCGGGGCAGACGCTGGCCAAATCGGCCTCACTCGAGGCTCAGGAGGTGCAATCATGAAGCGTGACATCTTCCCCTCCGTCGCTGCCAATCCTTCGCGTCGCCGCTTCTTCAAGCATGGTGGCGCACTGGCGGTCGCCTTCTCGCTGGCGCCCGAGTTGCTGGCGCAAGGAACCGTCAGCAAACCCCCGCCCCTGCCCGGCAGCCTGAACAACAACAGGCGTCTCGATGCCTGGCTGAAAATCGACCCCGCAGGCAAGGTCACGGTGTTCACCGGCAAGATCGAACTGGGTCAAGGCATCCTGACATCGCTCTCGCAAATCGTCGCCGACGAACTCGATGTGCCCATGACGCGTATCGTGATGATTTCCGGCGACACGACGCTGACCCCGGACGAAGGCGTGACCTCGGGCAGCCTGTCGATCGAATTCAGCGGCATCGCACTGCGCTACGCCTGCGCCGAAACGCGCAGCCTGCTGCTGGATACAGCGGCCGCAAAACTCGGCGCACCCGTGGCCTCGCTGTCGGTCAGCGAAGGCATCATCTCGACTGGCCAGGGAACAGGCAAGAGCATCAGCTACTGGGAGCTGAGTAAAGAGGTCTCTCTGGCGCACGAAGCGAGCGCCAAGGTGCAGCCCAAACCCGCAAGCTTGCACCGCGTCATCGGCCAGTCCGTGCCGCGCCGCGACATTCCGGGCAAGGTTACCGGCGGCCTCGCCTATGTCCAGGACATGCGCCTGCCCGGCATGGTGTTCGGCCGGGTGGTCAGACCCCCGGCGCCGCGTGCAAAATTATTGTCCCTGGATCTCGCCGCCATACGCGCCATGCCGGGCGTGGTGGCCGTATTGCGCGACGGCAACTTCCTGGCCGTCGCCGCCGAGCGCGAGGAGCAGGCGATCAAGGCACGCACGGCCATGATGGAGGCGGCGCGCTGGGAATTGCCCAACGATCTGCCACCGACCGGAGCCGCCCTCTATGCCCACCTGAAAAGCGTCAAGTCACAAGACAGCGTGGTGAGCACCAAAACCAGCACCACCGCAGCCGCCGGCGTGAAAACCCTCAATGCGGAATACACCAAGCCCTTCATGGCGCACGCCTCGATCGGCCCTTCCTGCGCCGTGGCGCAGTGGAACGGCAGCCAGATGCGCGTATGGACGCACAGTCAGGGCGTATTTCCGCTACGCACCGATCTCGTCAAGGTGCTCAAGCTGGCCGCGAAAGACATCCATGTGATGCACCGCGAAGGCTCGGGCTGCTACGGCCATAACGGCGCCGACGATGTGGCGTTGGACGCTGCCCTGCTGGCCCGCGCGGTCAAGGACAGGCCGGTGAAACTGCAATGGATGCGCGAAGACGAATTCACCTGGGAGCCCTACGGCTCGGCCATGGTGGTGCAAATGCGCGCAGCGCTCGATGGCGAAGGCAAAATCGTAGACTGGCAGCATGATCTATACAGCCACACCCACAGCACCCGGCCGGGAGATACGGAAGGCTGCAACCTGCTCGCCAGCTGGCACATGGAATCGCCTCTGCCGCAAAGCCCCTCGCGCAACATACCGCAGCCATCGGGCGGCGGCGACCGCAACTCGGTGCCGCTCTATGTCTTCCCGCAGCAGAAGGTCGTAAACCACCTGCTGCCCGACATGCCCTTGCGCGTCTCTGCCCTGCGCACCCTTGGTGCTTACTGCAACGTATTTGCGGCCGAATCCTTCATGGATGAAATGGCATTGGCCGCCGGCGCCGATCCTGCCGAGTTCCGCCTGCGCCATCTCGCCGACCCGCGCGCCAAGGCTGTCATCGAGCGCGTTGCGGCCGATGCCGGCTGGAAACCTGGTGCTGCGGCATCGACCGCTAATGGCGTCAGCCGCGGCCGCGGCATCGCCTTCGCCAAGTACAAGAATCTTGCGGTCTATGTTGCCGTGATTGCCGACATCGAGGTGAATCGCGCCAGCGGTGTCGTCCATGTGTCGCACCTCTCTGTCGCAGCAGATGCCGGGCTGATCATCAATCCCAACGGCTTGACCAACCAGCTCGAAGGCGGCTGCATCCAGTCGACCAGCTGGACGCTGCGCGAAGCCATAGCCTTTGACAAGAGCCGGGTCACCACCCGCTCCTGGGCAGACTATCCGGCTCTGCGCTTTGCCGACGTGCCCGCGGTCAGCGTCTCGCTGATCAACCGTCCGACGGATAAATCCCTGGGAGTCGGCGAGGGGACACAAGGCCCGACGGTTGCAGCCATCGCCAATGCCTTTGCCAACGCGACCGGAAAGAGACTGCGCGACATTCCGTTCACGCCGGAAAAGGTCAAGGCCATTCTCGCCTGAGCCAACTACCGCCAGCGCCCGATGCGCGGGCGCTGGCGCTGTTTTCAGATCCCAGACGCGGTTAAATGAATCTCCGTTTCGATAACCACTTCGTAGGAAAGCTACCCGCTGATCAGGAAACCGGGCCGCGCCAGCGGCAGGTGCATGGAGCGCTTTATTCGCGCGTCGAGCCGACGCCTGTGGCGGCACCGCGACTGGTCGCGCACTCGCTCGAGGTAGCGTCCCTGCTGGGCATAAGCGAAACGGATGTCGCCTCGCCGGAGTTTGCCCGGGTGTTTGCAGGCAACGAACTTCTGCCAGGGATGCAGCCCTTCGCCGCCAACTACGGCGGCCACCAGTTCGGCCATTGGGCCGGGCAGCTCGGCGATGGCCGGGCGATCTCTCTTGGCGAAAGCATCAACGCGAAGGGAGAGCGCTGGGAACTGCAATTAAAGGGCGCAGGACCGACGCCCTATTCGCGCAGCGCCGACGGCCGCGCCGTGTTGCGCTCATCCGTCCGCGAATTTCTCTGCAGCGAGGCGATGCATCATCTGGGCGTACCGACCACGCGCGCCCTTTGCCTCATGGCCACTGGCGATGAGGTGGTGCGCGACATGTTTTACGACGGCCATCCCAGGCGAGAGCCGGGCGCCATCGTCTGCCGGGTGGCGCCCTCCTTCATCCGCTTCGGCAACTTCGAACTGCCCGCCTCGCGCGGCGATGTGGGCTTGCTTTCGCAACTGGTGGATTTCACGATTGCCCGCGATTTCCCCGAACTCAAGCCAGGCAAAAGCGCGGGAGACACAGAGGCGCTGCGCGCCGAGTGGTTCGCTCAGGTGTGCAGCCGCACCGCGAAAATGGTCGCGCACTGGATGCGCGTGGGCTTCGTCCATGGCGTGATGAACACCGACAATCTGTCCATCCTCGGCCTGACCATTGACTACGGGCCCTATGGCTGGATTGACGACTTCGACCCCGATTGGACGCCCAACACGACTGACGCCGGGGGGCGTCGCTACCGCTTCGGCAGCCAGCCCGATATCGCCTACTGGAACCTCACCAGGTTGGCGGGAGCCCTGGCCCCCGTCTTCGCTTCCATTGATGCGCTGCATGCCGGGCTGGAACACTACTGGCATGCCTTCGCCGCCGCCGAACACAGCAACATCGCGGCCAAGCTTGGCTTGGCGGAATGTCGCGAAGAGGATGTCTTGCGCATGGAAGCGCTCTACGCCCTGCTGCAGGCGGCCGAGGTCGACATGACCTTGTTCTTTCGGAGTCTGTCCGAGGTAGATGCCGATCATCCCAACCTGACGCCGCTTGACTGCGCCTTCTATGATATCGAGAAGCGGCGCCAGGCCGAGCCTGGGCTTGTCAGTTGGCTTACGGACCATGGTGCGCGCGTGAAGCAGGACGGATTGCCCTTTGAAGTGCGGCAGAAAATAATGCATGCGGCCAACCCGCGCTACGTGCTGCGCAACTATCTGGCGCAGGAGGCGATCGATATGGCCGAAGCGGGAGACGATGCGGGCATCCATGATTTGCTCGAAGTCCTGCGCCGCCCCTACGACGACCAGGCCGGGCGTGAGCGCTTTTGCCAGCGCCGGCCCGATTGGGCGCGCAACCGGGCCGGATGTTCGATGCTGTCCTGCAGTTCCTGAAGCGCAAAAGTAGCGGAATGTGCCTAGCTCCCTACTTAACGTGTAGAGTAGGCGCTTGGCATATCCACAAGATCATCCAGTCCGGGAGTTATCCATGTTCAAGCACCTGAAAATATCAACGCGGTTGGATCTCTTGGCTGTGGTCGTGATGGTCTTCACCCTGATGCTCGCCACCCTGGGATACACCATGGTGTCGCGCATGTCGACAGCCATGGGAGAACTCTACAATAAGGGCCTGGTCGGCAGCAAACTGCTCTCCGACGGCAACAATGCCGTATGGGAACTTCGCTTCGGCATCGCCAACTACACTCTGGCCAATCCCGAGGCGAGGAAAAAGATTCTGGAAGGACGTCCTGCGCTCTACGGGATTCTCGACGACTCCCTGAGGAAGTATTCGGTACTCGATTTGCCGCAAGGGCAGGCTTCGGCCTTAAAAGGCCTGCTCGATGCCTATGGGCAGTACAAGAGCGGCGCACCGCACTGGTTCGAACTCATAGATGCCGAAAAGATGCAGGAAGCGGCAGAATACCGGGCAAAGGTGACCAATGTCGCCGGGGGCACCATGGTGAAGCAAGTAAAGGCGCTGCTGGATGACCAACTGAAAATTAACGAGCAATTGAAGAATGACGCGTTTGCGACCGCCGACCAGGCGCACATGATGCTCTTGATCATGGGGGGACTGATCTTCCTCATCACGACCGGCCTGGTATTTTTCCTCGCGCGATCGATTACCCGTCCCTTGAGCAAGATGCAAAAGGCGATTGAGGAAATTGAGAAAAATGGCGACTTCACCCGGCGCATCGAAATCGACAGCCAGGACGAGGTTGGCAGAACCGCCAAGTCTTTCAACGATCTGATAGGCAGTTTGCAGGCCACATTCAGCCAGGTGCTTGGCAGTCTGGTCAAGGTATCCGAGGCAGCCCGAGATTTGTCGATATCCTCGAACCAGGTCGCAGAAAGAACGGCGCAACAAAGCGAGGACACCGCCGCGATGGCGGCGACAGTGGAACAAGTGACCGTCAGCATCAATCATGTTTCAAGAAACGCCATCGACGCTCTGGATATTTCCAGGAAATCCGGAGATCTCTCCACTCAGGGCGGCAATGTCATCCAGGACGCGGGCAGGGAAATGATGCAAATAGCCGAAACCGTTCGCCAGACTTCCGCCGCCATCGAGGACTTGGGACAGCAGTCAAACCAGATTTCCTCCGTCGTTCAGGTGATCAAGGAGGTCGCCGACCAGACCAACCTGCTCGCCCTGAATGCAGCGATCGAAGCAGCCCGCGCCGGTGAACAAGGGCGCGGCTTTGCGGTGGTGGCCGACGAGGTGCGCAAACTGGCCGAGCGCACCAGCAAGGCGACCGAGGAAATCAGCCACATGATAGGCGCCATTCAGGCCAGTGCCCACACAGCGGTGTCCAGCATGAACGATGCCGTGAGCAAGGTTGGCGACGGCGTTACCCTGGCCGAGCAGGCCGGTGATGCGATCAACCATATCAAGGCCGGAGCCAGCCAGGTCATCGACATGGTAAACAGCATTTCCTCCTCGCTCATGGAGCAAAGCAGCGCCAGCAACGACATCGCGGGTCACGTTGAAAAGGTGGCGCAGGCGACCGAGGAGAACAGCGCAGCAGCGGCCCAGACCGCTGCCGCCGCCGGTATCCTTGAAGGACTGGCCGACACCATGCGCGTAGCGGTCGGAAAATTCAGGTTTCAGTAGGAGCGGCGCAGACGCGGTCGCGGCCTCGCTATTGGAGAGAAGCGAGCCGATCCAGAAGAAAGAGGAAGCGGGCAGTCCATGGCGAACCAGGCTAGAGCCTGTAAAATGATTGCCATGAAACCAACCGAATGCAAGACCCCTATCCTGCTTGAGAATTACACGCCGCCCGCCTACCTGGTGGAGAGCGTGCACCTGGATGTGGCTATTCATGCCGAGCACACCCTGGTCACCGCCACCCTCGGTTGCAGCCGCAACCCTGCAACGCCAGGCGGTCAGGCCCTGGTCCTCGACGGCGCGGACCTGGAAACCCTCTCGGTGAGTCTGGATGGGAGGCGGCTCTCCCCTGAGGAGTACAGCCTGAGCGCCACTTCGCTCACCCTGTCCAGCCTGCCCGAAGCCTTTGTTCTGGAGACACGGGTGAAAATCCACCCGCACAGAAACACCGAACTCTCCGGCCTGTACTGCAGCCGCGACGGTTACTTCACCCAGTGCGAGGCACAGGGCTTCCGCCGCATCACCTGGTTTGCCGACCGGCCGGACGTCATGAGTCGCTACACGGTCACCCTGCACGCCGACAAGACACGTTTCCCCATCCTGCTTGCCAACGGCAACCCGGTGTCCAGCGGCGACGAACCCAATGGCCGCCACTGCGCCACCTGGGAAGATCCCTTCAGGAAACCCTGCTACCTCTTCGCCCTGGTGGCAGGCCGACTCGACGTTCTTGAGGACAGCTTCCGCACTGCCTCCGGCCGCAGGGTGCAACTCGCCATCTACGTCGAACCGGGCAAGCTCGACCAGTGTGCTCACGCCATGGCGGCGCTCATGAAAGCCATGCGCTGGGACGAGGAGACCTTCGGCCTGGAGTGCGACCTCGACCACTACATGATCGTCGCGGTGGGCGACTTCAACATGGGGGCGATGGAGAACAAGGGTCTGAACATCTTCAACACCAAGTATGTCCTGGCCCGGCCCGACATCGCCACCGACAGCGACTTCATCAACATCGACCGGGTGGTGGCGCACGAGTATTTCCACAACTGGACGGGCAACCGCGTGACCTGCCGCGACTGGTTCCAACTCTCCCTGAAGGAAGGTCTCACCGTCTTCCGCGATCAGGAATTTGGCGCCGACATGCATCATCGCGCCACCGCCCGCATCCAGGAAGTGCGCGGCCTGCGCGCCGCCCAGTTCCCCGAGGACGCCGGCCCCATGGCGCACCCGGTGCGGCCCGAGAGCTATCTGGAAATCAATAATTTCTACACCGCCACGGTCTACCAAAAAGGGGCCGAGGTGGTGCGCATGATCCACACCCTGATCGGAGCGGACGCCTTCCGTAGCGGCATGGATCTCTACTTTGCCCGCCACGACGGCCAGGCCGTCACCTGCGAAGACTTCGTCGCCGCCATGGCGGATGCCTCAGGCTTCGACTTCGCGCCCTTCATGACCTGGTATAAACAGGCAGGCACGCCAAGGCTCGCGAGTCACGGCGAATACGATGGACTTAACCGCCGCTACACCCTGACGCTGAGGCAGGCCTCTTCCGCGGCCTACCTGATTCCCGTCGCCCTGGGACTCGTTGGGCAGGACGGCAGGGACACGGCTCTCGATGCCGAAGGAAACACCACGGCCATTCTCCAGTTTTCCCAACCTGTTCAAAGTTTCGTCTTCGAGAACATTCCCTCGGCCCCCGTGCCCTCCCTGCTGCGGAATTTTTCCGCCCCGGTGGTTCTCGACCATGAGTTTGCTGACGCCGATCTTGCCCACCTCCTGGCCCATGACAGCGATGCCTTCAATCGTTGGGAGGCCGGCCAGAGGCTTTTTTCCCGCCTGATCCTCAAAGCCGCCCAGGAGCCGAACCGCGAATGGCCATCTAGCGTCCTCGAGGCCGTGCGTGAGGTGCTAAAGCACGGCGACCCGGCCTTCATCAGTGAGGTTCTGACGCTTCCCTTCGAGGCCACCCTCGCCGAAGAGATGGCCGTCGTCGATCCCGAGGCCCTGCACCTGGCAAGAACAAGTCTCGCCCGATTCATAGCCGGCGCGCTGGAAGATGAGTTTTCCCGCCTGTATGTCACCCTGGCCAATAAGGAAGCCTATCGCCCCGAGCCGGCGGAAATCGGCCGGCGGCGTCTCTCCAACCTCTGCCTGGGCTACCTCAACGAACTGGACTCCCCGGCCCACAGGACGACCGCACGCGTTCAATTCACCCGCGCCGACAACATGACCGACCAGTTCGCGGCGCTCGCCGTGCTCGCCAACGCAAGCGGCGGCGAAGGCGAGGCGGCCTTGGCCGAGTTCTACGCGCGCTGGCAAGACGAAGCCCTGGTGGTGGACAAATGGCTCGCCGTCCAGGCCGGCAGCCGCCTGCCGGGCACCCTGAGCAGAGTGGAAATGCTCACCGAACATCCCGCCTTCGACCTCAGGAACCCAAACAAGGTCTATGCCTTGCTGCGCACTTTCGGCGCCAACCACCGCCATTTCCACGCCGGCGACGGCAGCGGCTACCGCTTCATGGCAAGACAAACCGCCATCCTCGACCCCATCAATCCCCAGGTGGCTTCAAGGCTGGCCCGCTCTTTCGACCGCTGGAAAAAATTCGACGCTGTCCGTCAAGGCCATGCCCGCGCCGCGCTGGAAGGTCTGATAGGGCAAGCCGGGCTTTCCGGAAATGTGTATGAGGTGGTGGAGAAGGCGCTCGATTGAAGTCGCCTGAGCTAGAATAGCCCGCAATAGACGCAGACCCGGGGCAGGCTTTGCAGGCATGAACTCATGACAGCATCCCAGACGGACGAACTGGAACTCGCCAATGCCGAGGTGCGCGACCTGAAGCGCGCCATCGCCGCCCTGCGCGACGAGCTCGAGCGCGCCAGGGACGAGCGCGAACGCGCCGTACAGCAAGCTTTCGCGACCGGCCAGGGGGAAATCCAGCAACTCAAGGACACCATTGCCACACTCAGAAACGAGCTTGAGAAATCGCGCCTGGAAAAAGACAATGCCGTGAGCACGGCGATTGCCACGGCCCAGGACGAAATCAGCCAGCTGCGCGCCACGGCGGGTTCGCTTCGGGAAGCGCTGGAGAGCGCGCACGTCGACCACGGCAATGCCCTCGTGCGCAAAGAGAAGCTGCATGCAGAAGAGAAGACTGAGTTTCACGACACCGTTCGCGCGCTGCGCGAACAGCTCGAGGCCCAGAACAGGAAGCCGCTTTGATGGATCAGCCCGCAGCCCGCAAGAAAACCGTCACAGAGAAAAGCTCAACCTCGAGCGCGGCCACCAGCCAGCGCCGGCAGTTGCGTCTTGCCGAATTGCTGCTAGAAGTCACGCGCCGCATGGCCTCCTACGATACGCTGGACGAGGTTCTCCATGCCCTGGTCGAGATGACCACATCCGAATTGAATGCCGAGCGGGGCTCGCTGTTCCTCAACGACCCGGCCACCAACGAGCTTTATTCCCGCGTCGCGCAAGGCAACATCCAGCGAGAAATACGCCTGATGAACAATACCGGCATCGCCGGCCATGTCTATACGACCGGCACGCCGCTGTTGATCCATGACGCCTATGCCGACCCGCGCTTCAACCGCTCGGTGGACGAGCGCACGGGTTTCGTCACGCACAACATCCTCTGCGTGCCGATCAAGACGGTCAAGGGCGAAATCATCGGCGTCGCGCAGACGCTCAACAAGAAGACTGGCCGCTTCACCAAGCAGGACCTTCAGCTTCTCGAGGCGATGACCTGTCAGGGAACGGTGGCGCTGCAAAGCGCGCAGTTCATCGAGCGCATGCGGGTCATCCGCCTGCAGGAGATGGAGTTCATCGATGTCGTCTCCGAAGTCACGGCCGACATCAAGCTGGGCTCGCTGCTGCAGAAGGTGATGGGCGAAGCGACGCGACTCCTGAACGCCGAACGCTCGACCCTCTTTCTCAATGACGAAAAAACCAATGAGCTCTGGTCCGAGGTCGGCCAGGGCCTGGCGTCGATGCAGATACGATTGCCCAACACCGCCGGCATCGCCGGTGCGGTGTTCTCCTCGGCCAAGTCGATCAACATCCCCTATGCCTATGCCGACCTGCGCTTCAACCCGGCCTTCGACAAAAAGACCGGCTTCTTCACGCGCTCCATTCTTTGCGTGCCCATCATCAACAAAAACGGCAAAACCATAGGCGTGACCCAGGTGTTGAACAAGCGCGGCGGCCCCTTCACCACCGAGGACGAATCGCGACTGCGCGCCTTCACCGCGCAGATTTCCATTGCCCTGGAGAACGCCAAGCTCTTCGCCGACGTGCAGGCGATGAAGAACTACAACGACGCCATGCTCGAATCCATGTCGAACGGCGTCATCACCCTGGACGAGCATGAGAACATCGTCACCTGCAATGCTTCCGGCCTGCGCATATTGCGCTCGGAGGCAAGCCTGATACTCAACCGGTCGGCCGCCGACTTCTTCGCCGAGAACAATGGCTGGATCATCGAGAAGTTGAAGCGCGTCGCCGAGACCCAGACCTCCGACATCGTCATGGATGCCGAACTCCTGATCGAAGGAGAGAAGCTTTCGGTCAACCTCACCGCCCTGCCCCTGCTCTCCATGGAGAAGAAGCGCATCGGCTCGATGCTGATGATAGAAGACATCTCGAACGAGAAACGCCTCAAATCCACCATGTCGCGCTACATGGATCCGGGCATCGCCGACCAGATGCTGGCGAGCGGAGCGGAATCGCTTGGCGGACAGAGCGTGAAAGCCACCGTGCTTTTCTCGGACGTGCGCAGCTTCACCACCATCACCGAGCAATTGGGCGCCCAGGGCACGGTGGCGCTCCTGAACGAATACTTCACCCTGATGGTGGATTGCATCCAGCGCGAGGAGGGCATGCTCGACAAGTTCATCGGCGATGCCATCATGGCGGCCTTCGGCATCCCCGTGCCGCACGATGACGACACCGACCGCGCCGTGCGCTCCGCCATCGCCATGATGAAGGAGCTTTCCGCCTGGAACGTAGAGCGCGTCAAAGAGGGCAAGATGGCGGTGGATATCGGTATCGGCCTCAATACCGACATGGTGGTTTCCGGCAACATCGGCTCGAAGAAGCGCATGGACTACACCATCATCGGCGATGGGGTGAATCTCGCGGCCAGGCTGGAATCCGCCTGCAAGCAGTATGGCGCGCACATCCTGATCAGCGAATTCACCTACAAGCAGCTGAAGGGGACCTACTATAGTCGGGAGCTCGATTACGTCGTCGTCAAGGGCAAGACGCAGCCGGTTGCGATCTACGAATTGCTCGATTACCACACGGAGGAAACCTATCCGCAGATGATCGATGCCCTGCGCCAGTTCAAGTCGGGCCTGACGAAGTACCGCCAGCGCAAATGGCAGGATGCCATCCAGGCCTTCGAGGAAGTGCTTGAGATGAATCCCGCCGACAAGGCAGCAAAAATCTACATCGAGCGCTGCCGGGTCATTGCCGAAAATCCTCCGGGCGAGGATTGGGACGGCGTCTGGGTAATGGAAGAGAAGTAAGGGAGACTCATATGAGCGATAGCTATCCACGCTTTACCGTGGCCGCGGTGCAGGCGGCATCGGTCTTTTTTGACCGCGACAAGACCTTAGACAAGGCGCTTCGCGCAATTGAAGAGGCCGCCGACAAGGGTGCGGTCATCATCGGCTTCCCGGAACTTTTCATCTCCGGCCACCCCGGCCTCTGGTACATGGCCAAGAAGACCAATCCCCTGGTCATCCAGGGGAAGATTTTCAAGGAACTGGTCAAGAACGCGGTGAAGGTTCCCGGGCCAGAAGTCGATCGCCTCTGCGCCGCCGCGAAGAAGGCGCGCGCCTATGTGGTGATCGGGATGAGCGAGGTCGATGACCTGTTCCCCGGAACCCTCTATATGTCGCAGCTCTTGATTTCCGACAAGGGCGAAGTCATGGGGGTGCACCGCAAACTGGTGGTCACCAATGTGGAGAAGCTGGTCTACAGCCAGGGGGATGGCAGTCACCTGAAGGTCTATGACACTTCCTACGGCAAGCTCTCCGCGCTGCAATGCGGCGAGCACGCGATGAGCCTCGCCAAGTACGCCCTGTTGGCCATGGGCGCACAGATTCACGTGGCCAGCTGGCCGAGTTTCCCCAGAAACGTGAACGGCGAGGGGCAACGCGATTCGGTCGAGTTTCGCGTCCGCCAGTTCGCCCACGAGGGGAAAATTTTCGTGATCAATTCCTGCGGCGTCACCGACAGGCAGAATATCGACGCCTGCTGCGACACCCAGGCAGAGGCGGACAACATCGTCAGCGAAGGCGGCGGAACATCCATCGTCGGCCCCAACGGACAGTATCTGGCCGGTCCCCTCTACGAGGGAGAAGCTGTCCTGACGGCGGAGATCTCGCTCGAGGATGCGCTGCCGGGAAAAATGAAGCACAACGTACTGGGACATTATTCCCGATGGGATGTGCTGAGCCTAAACTTTAACCGGGAAAGGCTTTCACCCTTTGCTGATCCGGCCCCGCATGCCCTTGCCCTGGAACTCAAGGAAGCGAAGCAGAGGCTTCAGGAACTCGCCGACAAGGTGGATGAACTCACAGGGAAGCTGGCGGAAAAGTAAATCAATCCCTGGCGACTCGCGTCGGACTGAGACCCACAGGAAACCTGAGCATCACGACGAGGGTGAGCAACGCCAGAAAGCCGGAGATGAGATAGACCTCGTGCAGGGAACCCGCGATCGCCTGGGTCAGGTGGCTGATGCCTGAAGCACCGAGTCCCTCTCGCACGCGCGGATCGAACAGCCGATTGACCGCGCCGACGGCCTCGGGTGCATGCTGCGAGATGCCGTAATTGAGCAAGGCGCCGCCCAGGGCAGCGCCCAGCGTCTGGCCTATGGTGCGCAGGAAGAGATTCGAGGAAGTTGCCACGCCGCGCTCATTCCAGCCGACGCTGGTCTGCACGGCGACGACCAGGGTGGTGTTGCAAAAGCCCATTCCCAGACCTACCGTGAAGGCGCCGCACATGGCCCAGAGCAAGCCGCTGGAAGGTTCGAGCGCGATCAGCATGGCTGTGCCGGCGATCAAAATCAGTGCGCCGATGGAGCCGACGAAGCGGTAGGATGTCCTGACCATCATGATTCCCGCCAAAACGCTGGCGACCGACCAGGACAGCGACTGTGCCGCGACGGCAAAACCGGCAAGCGTCGGACTGTAGCCCATCACCCCCTGGACATAAGTCGGCAGGAAGGCACTGACGCTCATCAATATCACGCCCAGGCTCAGGCTGCCGAAATTGCCCAGGGCGATGACCTTGCTGCGCCACAGCCTGAAGGGCACGATGGGCTCCCCGACTCTGCGTTCCTGGATGACAAGTGCCACCAGCGCCACGGCGCCGCCGACGAGCAGAGAGACGATGGTCCAGCCTTCCAGGGTTTGCGCCTGCACCAGGACGATCATGGGCGCGCCCACCCCCAGCATCAACAGTATGGCGCCGAGATAATCGACCTCATGCTGGCGCGGATGAAGCTCCTCGTCGTGAAAAAAGGCGAGCATGGCCATGGTGACGATGCCAATCGGAACATTGACCCAGAACACCATTTCCCAGTTCAGGTATTCCACGATGAAGCCGCCAATCATGGGGCCAGTGACCGCCGCTATGGCCCAGACGCTGGAGAGCCATCCCAGCGCGCGCGCCCTGTCCGCCGGCTGGTAGATGTCGCCGATGATGGTGACAGGAACCGACTGCAGCGCGCCGGCGCCCATCCCCTGCAGCGCGCGAAACACCACCAGCGGAATCATGCCCCAGGCGAAACCGCAGGCGATCGAGGCCAGAAGAAAAAGGCTGGCGCCGGCGAAGAACACCCGCTTGCGGCCGAAGAGATCGGCAAAGCGTCCGTAGATCGGCGTAGTCACCGCCTGCATCAGGAGATAGGCCCCGAATGCCCAACTGAAGAGGCCGAAACCACCCAGGTCGGCGACGATGGACGGCATGGCGGTGGAGATGATGGTGGCCTCTACCGCCGGGAGGAATACGGAAATCATGCAGGCCGCCGTGACCCAGCGACGCCGCCTGTTCCTCCGGGCTGAAAGCGTTTTGTCGATAGAGTCTTTATCTGCCAAGGCGGTTTTGTGAAACTAGCAATGGATGCTGAGCAACGCATTATCCATGAAATCGCCGACCAGGCTTGCTGTTCTCAACTGGCCGACAATGTGGCATGCTGGAACAAACATGACCCTGGCGCGCACTTGATGAAACCTGCAAACTATCTGACTGCGACTGTTCTGCTCTTTAGCGAAGCCGCCTATGCCGCAGACGACGTCCAGGCAGCGCTATTGGACATAGAGCGCGCGAGCCTCACGCCGCAGATCGTGAGCGAGTTCTGCGCCAGGCAATACCCCGGCACCGCCGGAGAAACTCGCGCTGCCTACCAAGCCTGGCGCAGGAAACATGAGGACCTGATTTTTGAAATGGAAAGCCGCGCCGACAACCTGGCGCGCCTGGAGGCACAGGGGGACGAGGCAAAGTACGCAGATCAGGACGCCAAGAACAAAGCTTCAGTCTCGCAATACCGGGCTGCCTATGAAGCCAGCCTGCGCCGCCTGCCGGCGCCACAGAGCGAAGCCGCATGTGCAAAGTATGGAGCGGATCTGACTCAGGGCCGGGTCAATGTGTCCGACCTGGAAACCATGTTTGCTTCCCAGCTGAAATTGATACGCCAGGGAGACCCGCGGCCTGGTTCAGGGAGAACCAGGCCTTAGGCGGAGATCAGCCCTCCCCCTTGAAGTCCTTCTTGCCGATTTCCACGCCATGGTGGCGCATGATGCTGTAGGCGGTGGTGGTGTGGAAGTAGAAATTGGGCATGGACTGGTTCAAGAGAAACTGCAGTCCTTGAAAGCTCACTTCCCGGTCACGCATCTTCAGGGTAATGGTCTTGTCCTCGGAACCATCGACCTGCTCTGGCTTGATCGTGTTCAGGAATGCGATCGTCTTCTCGACCCGTGCGATCAGGTCGGCGAGGCTTTTCTCGTTATCCTCATACTTCGGCGGTTCCAGGCCGGCGAGCCTTGCGGCGCCGGCTTTAGCTTGATCCGTCGCGACCTGGACCTGCTTGCAGAAATTGAACATGTCGGGGAAAAGCCGGAAACCGAGCAGGGCTGACTCGTCGTATTTCTTTTCCGTATAAAGCGCCTGCGCCTTCTTCAGGCAGCCGGCGAGGCCATTGAGTTGGCGGACATAGATGGGCAGCGAAACCTGATACATCGAGATAGTCATTGTCGTTCCTCCGTGTTGGATTGGCTTAAGCGGCAAGTCTTTGAGTATAACAAATGCAAAAAGCCCATCACCGGTTTAAGTGCTTGGCTGATATATTTTGCCGTGTTAGGTGCGGAATTTCTTCAAGCTATTTCTCAAAGTCGAGTTCCTGCTGTCAGGGGTCTATCCGCGGGCATCCGCAATCGCAAAGAATATGCTACGGTATCGTTATTGAGCTTACACGGGAGGAAAAAATGGACGTGTCCGCTATTGCATCTACAGCCAGCGAGATGACGCAAGCCAAAACTGCAGACGCTGTGCAGATTGCGCTGCTGAAGAAGGCTATGGATATTGAGGCGCAGAGCGCATTGCAACTCATCCAGGCTGCCTCACAAGCAAGCAATCCACCCCACCTGGGGAACCGGCTGGATACCTCGGCTTAAGCGCCTGAGGCCGGCTGTATCAGGGTCCGGTACCCGGGCCGCATAGCGCTGTTATTTGAGACTTGAGTCCGCCAGCCCACGGAACACTTGAACCCATGGCTACAATTTGCGATACATGTCATGCCGGCTGCTGTCGTGCATTTATTCTTCAGATCACTGCCTATGACGCATTGCTAATTTCCCGCGATATTGGTTTGCCCTTGAGTGAGTTCGTCACCATCTTGAGTGTGTCGCCAGAGCAATTCCCAAACACGATTGCGTTTTCCGACACGGGTCTGCAAGACCAGCGATTCGTGCTGACCCTGAAGAAAGTCGAAAGCACTGTCGCGCCCTCTACCAAGAAATGTTATTTCCTCCAGGAATGGCAGCGGATCCAAGTAATTGAACACAGGGGCAGCCATCCAGGAGCAAGAACCATCGGTCGTTGTGGGATTTATGGATCCAGGCCGCTTATGTGTCAAGTGTATCCGTCCAGCCTCGATGGCACCGGCACTATTGGTTATGTTGTCTCCCCCACGAACAAAGAAGCATCTCATGAAATCTATAGTGTCTGCCCTGAGCCATGGTCTGCGGCCTCCTTTGCCAAGGAACCCGCTGCAGCGCTTCACTCATTGAGCCTATACGGTTATGAAAAGAATTTCTTTGACCATGCCATAGCAGAGTGGAATCGAAATCCAGGCCCGATCTCTGAGTTCATGGCATATATGTCGAATATCTATGAAAACCGCCTCCGTTTGGGGGCTTCAGTGACGTAATCACTTCCTCAAGTCGTCACTCACTGAAAGCATTGGGCTATTGGCTCAGCACAAGGAGTGCGAACACGCCGGCCAGTCTGATCACTCAAACCCCAGGGGTTCAGTCACAATGCTGCTGTATCAGGGTCCGGTACCCGGGCTTCAGGGTTGTCAGCGGGTCGGTGTGGCGCTATAACTGGCTTCGCCACACCACCCCGCAGGTGTTAATTTAGGCTGCTTTACGCTCCAGAGCCTGCACGTTACTGCCCTCACCGATGGCAATTTTACGCGGCTTCAACGCCTCTGGAATTACACGAACTAACGCAATGTTCAGCAGGCCGTTGTCCAGGGATGAACCCACGACATTGACTTGATCAGCGAGTTTGAAGCTGTGCACGAAATCCCGTGTGGCAATGCCGCGGTGCAGGTAAGTGGTACTCTGATCGGTCTTCTGCTTGCGGCCCGTGATCTTGAGGGTGCCTCGCTCAACTTCGATGTCTAATTCTGAGCTATCAAAACCGGCGACGGCCATGGTGATGCGGTACTGGTCTTCGGCCACCAGTTCGATGTTGTAAGGGGGGTAACTCGGCTGCGCCTCTGTGCGCTGCACCTCGTGAATCATCTGAGCCAAGCGGTCAAAGCCGATAGCGGAACGGGAAAGGGAACTAAGGTCAAAAGCACGCATTGGAATATCCTTTAACAAGTAAGCGATATGGGTTTGCGGGCCTCGGATGAGCACCCGCATACCGAATATAGGGATGGGGCACGTTGTTTCAAGTACTTGAAAAATGGACTCGCAGCCCCAAAGAGGACGAGTTTCACCAGACCAGAGAAGTGCTGGCGTACCTGATCAGGTAAGGCTTCCAGCAAATCCAATAAAAGGCGGACTCACGCAGGCTTCTGGCTTAGTCCGAGCCTTGCAGCCCAGTCTCGAAGGGTGTCCAGTTGAGTGCACATCAGGACAAGATCAAAGTCATCCCGAGTGGCCACCAGTTTTATGGCGGCAGCTTCAGACTCCGCGGCAACGCAGATTTCCTGCTCTTCACCCCCAAGGGCAAGAAACAAAATCCTGAACATGGCGCTTTCCTTCTCTGAGTAACGACCTTGGGGCGGTGATACCGCTTCCTAGCTAACCTTCTCAAGCTCGGTTGCATCGCGGCGGTCCCGATAGTCATTATCGGCACTGGCTTCCAGTTCTTCAGTCAACTGGACGAGTTCATCGAGACTCACTTTGTTGTGCTCGATCGAGTAGTACTTCGGCTGTGAATATTCTCCGACAAAGGCGACCTCACAAAGGTCTCGCGTATGGAACATGTTGATCTCCTGGTGGTGGCTGAGGTTCAGTCCGTACTGACTCCTTAGCAATCTCAATGCCAGAAATAAAAAGTCGTTTCGCAACAGTCGATTAGGAAATAAATGGAAATTGAATGGCGGAATAGAGGCAGGAATTGCCGTCTATTCGCATTTAATTTCGTCATGGGGCGGCCGTTTAACTCAGACAGACGCAGGCCACACTCCTCCTGCCGGTTGCGCCCTCACTGGAGAGGCGTCACACCGAGAGCGAGCAATGCCAATACTGCGTCGCGTCGGTTCAACCAATTCCCCTTTTGATCCTTAACAATCAAGTGATGTAGCCCACTACGAGCGTCAGCTTTGGGCGTGGTCGAGTTATACTCGACCCAACAGTTTGCGAGAAATCTTCAGGTGTTACAGTGCCCATTCCAGAACATGTTACGGTAATCGTTGCAGTCTTCCTGCTGGCAGGCTGGGTCAAGGGCGTTGTGGGAATGGGCTTGCCAACCGTCGCGATGGGTGCCCTTGGGCTTCTCGTGCAGCCGGTTCAGGCGGCTGCTCTGCTGGTTATTCCGTCGCTCGTCACGAACGTATGGCAATTTTCAGTTGGCCCCTCGAAGTTGGTGATTGCGCGACGACTCGCCAGCATGATGGTGTTTGTTTGCGTTGGTACCGGCCTAGGAATCCAGTTCTTAACTTATGGCTCGAGCAACTGGCCGACCGTCGCTCTTGGAATGGTATTGGCTGCATATGCCGCACTCGCTCTCTTCCTGCCCAAACTCATCATCCCTTTTCGTTCCGAACGACACCTGTCACCGGTCGTTGGAGGCCTCACTGGTCTCCTTTCTGGTGCCACTGGGGTGTTTGCCGTCCCCGCGGTTCCGTACCTTGGATCGCTTGACCTCAGCAAGGATGAATTGCTCCAAGCACTTGGCCTCTCATTTACCGTATCGACGGTAGCCCTCGCGGTTGCCCTTGGCTCAAGTGGCAGTTACTCACGTAATATCCTTGTTACATCTCTTGTGGCAGTTGTGCCGGCTCTGCTTGGGATGTTCATAGGTCAACGAACCCGAGATTGGATTGAACCTGTGCTCTTTCGCAAGTGCTTCTTCAGCGTACTGCTCCTCGATGGCTGCTACATGATGCTTCATGCCTTATTCATTTAGGAATCAACCTCATAGTGTCACTGCATGATGCTTTGATGTCACAAACACGTTATTGAGCGCATCGAGGCCGCTTAACATTTAGGCGCCAGACTACCGCCTCAGCGGGAAAAACCGAAAACCTTAACACGCCTGGCTGGTGCCCATAATGCAGAGGGCACGGGTCGGTGCGCACGAGCGAAATTATATTCGCAGTCTTCTCGACCGGCTACGCAGCAGGCACATGACTTTAGAAGCGTGGATTCTAGAACAGGCCGGCATCAAGTTCGACCCTGCACAACATGGATTGCACGCCGTCAAATAGCCCTCTATACTGTATCTACATCAACGTAGATCAACAGAGGTGGCATCATGAATCTGCAAGTGGCGAAGTGGGGCAATAGTTTAGCTTTGCGTATCCCTGCCGATGTCGTGCGTAGCATGGGTATCAAGGAAGGGGATAATGTCGAGGCCAGCTTAACGGTCGATGGGGGGCTGACCATCCACCCTTCGACATGGGATCGCAAGGCATTCTCCAAGGAACTGTCGTCGGCGCGCAGCGCCATGTCCTTAGGTCAGTCTGTCATGGACGAAGTGCGGCGCGGTGGTCAGTTCTGATGGTGTACGTCGACTCCAGCGTCCTAGTGGCTTTGCACCTGAACGAGCCAAGGAGTGCAGACGTGGCGCGCTGGTACGCAGCCTGTTCTGACGAACTGGTATCGGCCATGTGGTGCGTCACCGAGTTTGCCAGTGCTCTGGGCATTAAGCAGCGTACCGGTCAGATTACCCAAGCAGAAGAACAGGAGGCATGGCAGCGCTTTGAGCGCCTGTGTGCCAACGACTTGCAACTGATGACGGTAGCACCAGCGACCTTCCACCGGGCTGCCGTGCTCACACTCGATGCTGCCACCGGCCTGCGGGCTGGCGACTCTCTGCACTTGGCCGCAGCGCTGGATGCGAAGGCGAAAAACATGGCAACGCTTGATGGGGTGCTGGCGAAGAATGCCAAGCGGCTGAAACTCAATCTGGCATTGCGATAACTGTCATACGCTGGACTGCCTTTTTATCGCGGCGAAAAGATGATAGGACCGCTATCCGGTATGGAGTTTGACGAGGGCAGTGTCGGTAGACGACCCAATCCGGTCAGCGGCCGAAGTCGGGAGCGGCCATTCGCCAGGAATGCCAAGAATGAGGAAGTCGACATTCATTATTCGTTGGTGATATTCTTTCTCTGAAGGCGGCAACGCAGCGTAGCGGACTGTCAGCCCAACGGAGTAACAGGCACGTGCCGGCCATGACCGGTCCTCCAACTTTCTTCTCTAGACACGGCCACCCATCAAGCGACGTCTCAAGCAAGCGGACATCCGACCGGCGTGGTCAACTGGTCTGGTCTGTAGGCCAGGTGTGCGAGAGCCGTCACTGAGAAATGATTGGGCTGGGTCGGCAGCCACAGGGCCAACTTAGCACGGCCGTCGTCGTGGCCGGGTGAGGCCCCCGGCGCTAAGGCGATTTTTGCACCATGGCCCTGAACCCGTTCCTTTTTAGCCTCGCGCTTAGATTTGCTTAGATTCGCGCGCGCATTGGATGATAAGCTAATAATCGGTCATGCGTCTGTTGTGGGTAGGTCGGGCTTTCTCTGGACCACCTTTATGGTGGC
>CAIYYX010000247.1 GCA_903930535.1 uncultured Sterolibacterium sp.
GCGTCACCACCTTTCGATGATTTTGCCCTTATCGGTCATCAGGCGCCAAAGTAGAATGGAAGTCAATCGACAAATGATTTGATCTGATAATTTGTTCGCATTTCAATTCAATAAAGTTTCGACCGGATCTGATACTTCTATCTGCACTCCCGCGAAATTCGTAAGCAGAGTGTCGAGCAACTCGCCCTCTCGAGCAGGGTTGGTTGACGTTGAATGGATGTTGTCTTCCGGCAATGACAAACTCTAGCCGACGAGAGGGGACGAGAAGAATCCTTCAGTTGGCCTGAGTTCCCGGCTTTCCTGAGAAAGTCACGCCACCTTCAGCATGAAATCTACATGTACCGCGTCGTACGGAAAACAAAACCCCGACTCGTCACGCTCGATCAATCCTGCAACAAGCAGCGCATGCACGTCGGTATGCACGCCGCGCACGTCTCGCCCCACACGCCGCGCAATTTCCCGCAACGCAAGCGGCCCGGCACCGGTCATCACCTTGAGGATGTCCCAACGTAGGGGCGTCAGCGTGCCCCATAGCGCGCGCTCATCGACAAAACCGATGAAAGGCGCCACTCGCTTGCCTGTGGTCATTGCGCGCGTGAAACGTGCTTTGATCTCCTCGCGTGAAGCGACGCCTATGGTTACGGTGTTGGTCATATCACTATCTCCAATCGTCAACGGCGGTCCAGAAGTCCGTCAAAAGCTGTTCCAGCGAGGTGTAGGCGTATGGCACCTCCGTGTCGCCCCTGTGGAAATGGTCGCCCTTGCCGGACTCGTTGTCGACCCGCAGCACGCACACCCCATCCACCACGTAAGCCAAGCTGTACTTCAGGTCGTGCGTGCTGCCCGGAACGTGGCCCGGCACCCGAAATACACGCACCGCGACAAAAGCATGATCACCTTGCGGGTAGCGATCATCGAGAATCAAAACGGCCGGCATGTTGCAAATCATAACAACACCGATGAGTGTTGTAAAGGAATACAACAGGGTGCGAACCTTGGCAACGAGATACTGGCAATTGCTCGGTTACTCAATTGCCGATCGTCAACGAGCAATGGCTTGTGCTTTTCTGATGTCGCCCCCGCTGCCTTCGTGGTTGACAAACAACGCCCCGCCGATACTTGCAGTGCAACACTGCTCGACTATTGTTTCCGCCTTCCCCTCGTTCTGCAGTTTGAGCACATATGGCATAGCTAGCGCTGCGCTGAGCTTTCCGGCGATGACGGCAGCTTTCGCAAGCAGCGGACACCATCGGCGAACAGCGCTCAGTCCAGTCTCTTCATTTCCTTATCCAGGCACTCGGGACAGATGCCATGGCTGAAGGTTGCATCAGAATTGTCACCTATGTATTTTTCAAGCTGATGCCAGTCGTTGTTCTCGGTACGAATCTTTTTGCATTGCATGCAAATCGAGAGCAGTCCTTCCAGGTGCTTGACGCGGCCTAGCGCCTTTTCCATTTCTGTCTTCTGGAAGGTGAGCAGCGCGTTGTGCTCCACGATCAATGTTCTCTGCCTATCGCGTTCGGTAATGTCGCGATGGAACGCCTGAACCAGAGGCTCGCCGTCTGAAACGATCATGCTCGCCGACACTTCCAGCGGAAAAACGTGACCGTCCTTGTGACGGTGCTCCACCTCGAACGTCAGGGACTCCCCTGAAAGAATGCGTTGTATGCGTTCCGGCGCCAATCGAGAAACTGCGGGGGTATCCAGAGCCTTCAGGCTCATGTTTCGCATTTCGCCGTTGCTGTACCCGTGCATCCTGGCGAATGAATCGTTAGCCGAAACAAGCTTACCATTGGGCGACACGATCAATATCCCATCACTGGCCCGGTCAAATAGAAGTCTGAAGCGCTTTTCGCGCGCGCTGAGCGCGCCCAGCGCCTGCTTGCGCTCCGTCTCCCGGCTGGCCAAAAGGTCGTCGTAAGCTCGCTGCCGCTTTTGATATACATATAGTCCAAAACTTGCAATCAGGACCAACAGCCCAAA
>CAIYYX010000248.1 GCA_903930535.1 uncultured Sterolibacterium sp.
CGAGGCCGAAATCGCCGCTGCATGTTCATCACTGGAACGCAGGCTGCATGCCTGGTCATCGACCGAGGGTTTGATAGATACCCAAGAAGGCCGCGTTACCGCGTGCCCGGACCCGCTTGATGCCTTGCAACTGCTCGACGGCCTTTTCGCCAACGACAATCCGCGCCACGTCGTGCTGCTGCGCGATCTCCAACTTCACCTCGACCAAAGCGACCCGATGCTTGTCCGGCGGATCAAGGACATTCTGCGAATCGCCAAAGCAAACGGCCATGCACTCATCCTGCTAGGGTGCCGTCTCAAACTTCCCCCGGAACTTGACCATGAAATCACTCACGTTGATTTCAGCCTGCCATGTCCCACACAGCTCGGCACAGTGCTCAATGGCATCATGCAATCCGCGAACATCGCCGAAGTTTCCGACGACGCAAAGGAAGCTACTTTGCAAAGCGCACTCGGTCTCACAACAACGGAGGCGGAAAACGCATTCGCCCTATCAGTTGTGGAAACCAACGGAATTGACCACAAAGTCGTGGCCCGTGAAAAGGCCCGCGCACTCAAACGCAACGGCCTGATTGAAGTTGTGGAGGCCACCACCAGCCTCGATGACATTGGGGGACTCGGTCTCCTCAAGGAATGGTTGCTACGCCGTGGCGGTGCCTTCAGTGCGTCAGCAGCGGCATACGGCCTACCCGCGCCCAAGGGCTTGCTGATTGTTGGGATTCCGGGCACAGGCAAATCCCTAACTGCAAAGGCCACCGCCGGAGCTTTCGGCCTGCCGCTGCTGCGTCTGGACATGGGTTGTATTTTCGGTGGTGTCGTCGGCCAGTCGGAAGCAAACCTGCGGTCTGTCATACAAACCGCCGAAGCAATTGCGCCGTGCGTCCTTTGGATCGATGAAATTGAAAAGGGCTTTTCCGGCAGCAAGTCCAGTGGCAGCACCGACGGCGGAACATCCTCGCGTGTTTTTGGTTCTTTTCTGAGTTGGATGCAGGAAAAAAACAAGCCGGTGTTTGTGGTGGCAACCGCCAACGATGTTTCCAAACTCCCGCCGGAGTTTTTACGAAAAGGTCGCTTTGATGAATTATTTTTTGTGGACCTACCGGATCTTGCCGAGCGTGCGCAAATCTGGGACATCGTCATCAAACGCCATCGGCGCAAAGCCACCGACTTCGATACCGCAGCCCTATCTCGCGCCTGCGATCAATACACCGGAGCGGAAATCGAAGCCGTGTTCATCGACGCCCTGCACGAGGCATTTGCCGAGGGCCGGGAGCCCATTGTCAAAGATATTCTTGAGGCGATGACCCACACGGTGCCGCTGGCGCAACTCATGGATGGCCAAATAGCAGCCCTGCGACATTGGGCCAAGGGACGCGCCCGCGAAGGAGCAACCCGGACGACATCCGCGCCTCGCAGTGCCCGCAGAATTGCCACGACTTTGAACTAACACGCCGTCATAAGGGGAAATTCCGATAGCCTATTTGTCCTATGTTTATAGTTGCAATTTATATCGGTATATGGTAAAAAGAAATCGCGCACAATGCCGCATTACCACAATGCAACAAACAATCTCCATTCCAATGCTGGGTTTCAACAGGGACATTCATATCGACCCGCTGATTGCCCTCGCGGCATTTCCTAATCAGTTGACCGACGAGCAAGTTTCTCAATGCATCGAATACGGCATCAGGGAAGTTCCCTATTGGGCGATGACCGAAATCTACGAGCATCTAACGCCGGAGCAGTTCGATAAGTGCTTCCGCAAAGCACCGCGTTGCGGCTGCATGTACTACGCGGAAATCCTCACGCCAGAGCAGATCGATTTCTGTGTAAAAAACGAACCTTTTGTGGTTTTTGATTATCTTACGGACCGCATCTCCGACGATCAGGTCGAATTCATTCTCAAGAAATACAGGTTGTGGTTTCTTCTCCGCGCTCCGCTCCGCCTCAATTCAAGACAAGTCATAGAATTATCCAACCATTATCAGAATATCCTCATCCATTTTCTGTCTAGGGAGCCGAGTAGAGACCTCGTCATTGCACTTTCCAAGGTTATTGGAAGCCTAGATCGGAGGCTAGCGGCTTCTGTGATGCGCGCTGCCAAAATATTTGGGGTTTCCCCAATGAAAAGAGGTTGGTTCCTATCAACAATGCGGAAAATAGTTGGTATGGCCGCTTGATCGCACTGGAGGGCGCAACGCTTTCGCGACCGCACTATGGCTGTTCGGAAAAAGTGAGAATGAGCCAGCCGAACCCAGTAGGATCATCGAATCCAGAATCAACAATGGAGGCACTAGAGCCTCCGCATGAGTCGGATATAACAATCACTATGATTGGCGGCACCATCCATAGATGGTCATTTTGGCCGGGTTCATGGATACCCTATATCCCGAAACCAGGGGACCATTTGAGGGTTTGGACGCCACCACCGCTAAAGGCACCAACCAACTGACTCTATGGTCATTGGCACACACGCTTAAACCCACGGCAGAAACCGGGGTAACTACGAATAATTTCCCGGTAAATAGACCTCCGGATGCAACGCTCCCCCCTGACCCCGCTGGTCAGGCCCGGATGCAGGACGTAAATGCGGCATTACCAAATTGCCAGCTAGCCCTGATAACCTCCCCACACGGGCACCCCCG
>CAIYYX010000249.1 GCA_903930535.1 uncultured Sterolibacterium sp.
GGGTGGACCGCTGACCGTGACCCACCCCGAAGTCATGCGCTACTTCATGCTGATCCCCGAAGCGGTGCAGTTGGTTATGCAGGCGGGGCTGATGGGGGAAGGAGGCGAGATTTTCGTGCTGGACATGGGAGAGCCGGTGAAGATAGTCGATCTTGCGCGCGACATGATCCGACTCTCGGGCTTCACGGAAGAAGACATCCGCATCGAGTTCATTGGCCTCCGCTCCGGCGAGAAGCTCCTCGAGGAACTTCTCGCCGATGGCGAGAAGACGCTGCCCACGCCCCACCCCAAGCTTCGCGTGGCGCGGGCCGACGGTTCTTACGACGAGAAGTGGCTGGCCGAGTTGCATGCCTGGTTGAGCCGGCCTGGCCAGGACGAGATGTCGGTCAAGGCAGATTTAAAGCGCTGGGTGCCCGAATATCAAGCCGCGTGCGGCGATGGCGGAGCCGATCAGCCGCAGATCAAGCCTGCCCTTTACGTAGCGGCAACTCGTTAAAGGCGGCAAAAACCTCGTCGACGCCGATGTCCGTGACCTCAAGGTTCTCCTTCTGCAGCAGCCGGTAAGGAACGCCCCAAGGCCGCCAGCGCGTCGCTCCTGAATCTCCGAACAGGCAGACGATGGGAAGGCCAAGCCCTGCTGCCAGATGCATGGCGCCGCCATCGCTGCACACCATCGCGTCGCAGGTCGATAGCGCCGCGATCAGTTGCCTCAGTGTCGTGGTGACAGTCGCCTCCACCGGAAAACCATTGCCTAGTCTGCGCAGTATCTCGGCAGCCTTCTCGTCGTCGCCGGGGTGTAGTGGATTATCATTGCCCCCCGGTGACCAGAGCAGCACGAAGCGGGCACCATGTCGCTCGCGCAGCATGCGCATCAACTCCGCGTAACGTTCGCCTGGCCAGCGTTGTGAGGGCTTGCGGGCGCTGATGTGGATGGCGATGCGGATCTCATGATGAGTGCTTGCCTCAGGGGCAACCACTTGTAGCGAAGGGGGTTCTCCTTCTATGTCATAAAGCCTGGCCAGGCGGAACACGTCTTCGACTTCATGCAGCGGTTTTGCCTCCGGCAGAAGCGCGACGTCCAGCCCTTTCCTGGCCCTGTCGGCAAAACCGACGACGCGCCGAGAGTTGAGCCAGTGCGCCAGTCGCACGGTGCGCGGCTGCCAGGAGGTGGTGGCGATGAGGATGTCGTCGATGTGCCTGCGACGCAGCGCAAGCAACATTTTCAGGCGTCGCCAAAGAATGTCGAAAAGACTCTGTCCCGCGCTGCGGTGTTTCGCTTTGGTATAGACGAACACCTCATCCAGATCGGGATTGCCATCGAGCACCGGCGCATTGTAGCTGTTCACCAGGGCGCCTATCCAGGCGCCGGGAAAGCGCTGGCGCAAGGCGTGCAGCAGCGGCGTGGTGCACACCAGATCGCCGATGTTGTCGCGACGGATGATCAGGATGCGCGGAGACTTTTCCGATATCACGGTAAGATATTAGGAGGACGTTGAGGAAGACGCATGGCGACTTACGCGATTGGCGATATTCAGGGCTGCTTCGAGGCGCTGCAAAGGCTTCTCGAGAAGATAGGCTTTAATCGCAAGCGCGACCGGCTCTGGCTGGTCGGCGATCTGGTTAACCGCGGGCCGCAGTCGCTCGAGGTGCTGCGCTTCGTCAAGAAGTTGGGCTCTGCCGCTGTCTCCGTCCTGGGAAATCACGACTTGCATCTTATCATGCTGGCCGAAGGCTGCTCCCGGCTGCGCGACGACGATACGCTGACGGCGATTCTCGCCGCACCCGACCGCGAAGAGCTTCTGGCCTGGCTGCGCGCGCAGCCGCTGATGCATGTCGAGGGCGGCTTTGCCATGGTGCATGCCGGCCTGTTGCCGCAATGGACGGTGGAGGCGGCCCATTCCCTGGCAATGGAGGTCGAGCGTGCGCTGGTTGCGGAAAACTTCCGCGACATGCTCGCCCATCTTTGGGGCAGTGAGCCGCCGGCATGGAGCGATGATCTCGCCGGATGGGGTCGCTTGCGGGTGATCGTCAATGCCATGACGCGGATGCGCTTCTGCACGCCCGCGGGCGTCATGGAGTTCCACGCCAAGGGCGAGGCGGTGAATGCGCCGCCGGGTTTTCTGCCCTGGTTCGCCGTACGCGGTCGAAAAAGTGCCGACCATGTACTGGTGACGGGCCACTGGTCGGCGCTGGGCTTGAAGATAGAGCCCAACCTTCTTGCGCTGGATTCGGGCTGCCTTTGGGGCGGGACGCTGACCGCTGTGCGGCTTTCCGACCGGGCCGTGTTTCAGGTCGACTGCGATTCTGCCTGAGCGTTTTCCATGCCCAGGCGCTTTGCAATCACGCCGCGCGCGTCCGTCGCGATGGTGCGCCTGTCCATGCCCTGTGTCGTCAGAGCGGGGGCGATATCGATGAAAAGAAAGAGTCCGGGCTGACGCGCGACGCTGCTCAATGATTGCCACATCGTGGTGTCGCCGGCATACGATGCGGCGCTGCTGAGGGCACCGTCCAGGCTGCGATAACAAAGGGCCCAAGGCTGCACCGGATGTCCGGCTGCGACGGCCGGTTGCAGCAGCGCGGCATGGAAGTGCAGCATATGCGTACCGTCCGTCGTCGTCCCCTCAGGAAACACGGTGACATTGCCGCCGGCTTCGAGCAAGCGGCTTATTCCTGCATTGATGGAAGTGACATGGCCGCGGCTGCCGCGGCGAATGAATAGCGTGCCTGTCCTGGCTGCGAGCCAGCCGACCAGCGGCCAGTTGCGTACTTCCGCTTTCGAGACGAATGAAGCAGGTTGGATTGCGCCGATGCCGTAAATGTCCAGCCAGGAGGTGTGGTTGGCGACCAGGAGGCCCCCGCGCAGCGGGGCCGCCCCTGCCACTACGAGGCGAATGTTGAAAATGCCCAGCAATTGCCGCGACCAGCGCCTTCTCAGCGCGTGCTGGCGCTCATCTGCCAGCAATGGAAAAGCGAATGCCACCAGTCCCGCGCCTGCCAGAAAGTGCAGGACGAGGCGGGAAATTCGGAAGGCGGCACGGGCTTCGACCAGGAGGCGTTTCAGTTGTGGCGTTCCAGGA
>CAIYYX010000250.1 GCA_903930535.1 uncultured Sterolibacterium sp.
GCCGGCAGGGCCATGGAAATCCAAGCGCGCCACGCTACGCTCGCGATGACGCCGTTTTTAGCTCGTCATTACGAGGCCGGCAGGGCCGTGGCAATCCAAGATCGCCACGCTACGCTCGCGATGACGCCGTTTTTAGCTCGTCATTGCGAGGCCGACGGGACCATGGCAATCGAGATGACGGACTTATTCAGGGTAAAGGTTTACTCATCATGAGTATTGGTTCCGCTGGCAGTGAGTTCCCCCGCACGGGTTTCCTGGACAGGCAGCGCCAGGAGATGCAGAACCTTGTCGGGCATCTCAGCGTTTGCCTCGACAATCTGAGTATGGGCGATGGCAACTCAGCAGAAATCCGGCGGGCTTATTTCTGGAAGTTAAACGACCTGTTTGAGGCTGCCATTGTGCATTTTCGCTGCGAGGAGGAGTGGCTCGCGGCGGTTTGTTATCCCTTCCTGGCAGAGCATCAAATGGAGCACGGCCATTTCATCGAGAAGATGTCGGAGGCTCTGCTCCTCGCAAACGAAAAGCCCATCGACCCGACCACGGTCAAATACGCGGCAGAGTGGATCGGCAAGCACGAGCGCAAATCGGACGGCAATCATGCGGAATAACTTCACGGGAAGCGGGTCCAATTAATTTCACCATGAAAACTCAATCACCCTCCTTAGCCCAGGAACACGAAGGCCCACAGCGTGATATCGGACGCTCGTTGTTTGGCCTGGTTCTGATTGCGGTATTGCCCTTGCTGATATTCGGCGGGGGTATAGCCTGGATGGTCGTCGAGCAGAAGCAGGACGCGGTTTCCGGCGAACTGGCCAACACAGCGCGAGCTTTGCAGGTTGCAGTGGATCAGGCATTGGTCGGGCAACTGGGCGCGATGAATATTCTCGCAGCAGATGTGAGCCTGGACAAAGGCGATTTCGCCGCCTTTAATGCGCGGATTCGCAGGGCCGCGAATACTCATGGGGAATGGATCAATGTGGCTCTCATCGATCCGCGTTCCCATGCCTTCTTAGCCAGCGTTTTGCCAATCGACAAGCCGGCGCCAAAAATCGTGGCGCCAGATGCCATTGACGAAGTGGTGAGGACAGGCAAGCCAGTCATTGCTGGAGTATATGCCGCTGGCCCCATGACGGGAGCCCCGGTCGTCCTGCTGCTCAGCCCGGTCGTCCGCGGCAATGAGATTCGCTATGTTCTTGGCGTAGCGCTGAACCCGAAGACAATAAGCGACATCTTTACAGCGCAGCAACTACCCGCATCCTGGACGGGTGCGGTGATAGACAACAAGATGACCATCGCTGGACGAGCACGCGATCCAGAGCGCTATGTCGGGGTTCGTGTTACGCCGTCATTGGCAACCCGTATCGCTGAGAGCCAGGCCGGCATGTTCAGTGCGCAAAATCAGGAAGGTGCAACCGTCTACACGGTGTTTAGGCGCTCTCCGGCCACCGGCTGGTATGGGGTTATCGGAATTCCCTCTGCCGAGGTCGAGGGTCCCATTAGGTCGCTGCTGCTGAACTTGGCATTATTTGGTGGTGCCTTGCTCATTACTGCAGTGATTGCGACCGGCATGGTCGGGCGGGGTATAGCACGGCGGCGCAATAGCTATGAGCAAGCGCTGATGGAGAGCGAGCAGCGTTATCAATTCATGTTCGACCATAGTCCTTTGCCGATACTGGTCTTTGCCGAGGGCAATCTGCAAATTCTGGCTGCCAATGGTCGGACGGAGGAAGTCTATGGCTATTCGCAGGCAGAACTTAGCCGCCTGACCCTCCGCGACCTTTGGCCTGTGGAAAATGTCCCGGAACTTGATCGCCTGCTCTCTACGCACCCTGGCGGAAGCGTTGCCACTGAATCGCGTCACAAGAAGAAGGATGGCAGGCTGATTGATGTTTCAATCAGCACTGTTTCGATGGTCTACGGCAACTTGCCCTGTCGGCTGATTCAGGTTCAGGACATCTCCGAGCGCAATAGGAAGACGCGTCGACTCATCATCGCCAACGCCGAGCTGGCCTTCCAGAATGATGAGGAGGGCAAGCGCGCCGATAAACTCGTCATCGCCAGAGATACCGCCGATGCCGCCAACCTCTCCAAGAGTCAGTTCCTGGCCACCATGAGCCACGAGATCAGGACGCCGATGAATGGCATCCTCGGCATGGCGCAGCTGCTCCTGTTGCCGGAAACCCGGGAGGAGGATATGCAGGACTATGCACGGATCATCCTCACGTCCGGCCAGTCATTGTTAAGCTTGTTGAACGATATTCTCGATCTCTCCAAGGTCGAATCCGGCAAGTTCGACCTGGAGGCGAAAGAGTTCGAGCCGGACCAGATCGTCCAGGAAGCGATGGCGCTGTTCATGGGAACCGCCGCCGCCAAGAGCCTGGCGATTAAAGCCGCGGAATTCAAACCGGCCCACCAGCGTTACCTGGGTGACCCCTGCCGCTTGCGCCAAATGCTGTCCAACCTGGTTGGCAACGCCATCAAGTTTACCGCCCGAGGCCAAGTCCGCATCTCAGCGCGTGAGGTGGAGCGCGCTGACGGCATGGCCCTCCTTGAGTTCTCGGTAAGCGACACCGGCATCGGCATCCCCGAGGAGCAACGGCATCTTCTGTTCAAGCCGTTTTCGCAAGCCGACAGTTCCACCACAAGGCAATATGGCGGCACCGGCCTGGGATTGTCCATTGTGAGCGGCCTGGCGAAGCGGATGGGCGGCGACGTGGGCATTGACAGCGAACTCGGACAGGGTTCCCGCTTCTGGTTCCGCATCCGTGTCGGTCTCCTTGCCGAGGCGGGCGAGAGCCCGCATAAGGCGCGACCGGATCAAGCGCAAGCCGGCTCGCTCGATGCTTCTCGGCTCCAGGGCAGGGTCCTGGTGGCAGAGGACAACCTCACCAATCGGACGGTCGCCGAATTCTTTTTGCGAAAACTCGGGCTGACCGCCGTGTTTGTAGAGGACGGCCAGCAGGCGGTGGAGGCGATAGTCAAGGGCGACCCCGCCGACCTCATCCTCATGGATGTGCATATGCCGGTCATGGACGGCCATGCCGCCACCCTGCGGATAAGGCAGTGGGAGGGGGAGAACAAGCAGCCGCGCCGTCCCATCGTCGCGATGACCGCGGACGCCTTCGCGGAAGACGAACAGCATTGCCTGGCTGCAGGCATGGACGACTTCATCGCCAAGCCGGTGGCACTGTCTGACTTGCGGGTGGTGCTCGCCAGATGGTTGAAGGCGGCACCCGCTGAGAACGCCGCAAAGACCCCCGAGCCAAGACCCCTGGATGCGGCCAGGATCGCAGGGATATTGCAAGAGCTCGAACCCTTGCTCGTCCGGCATGAGTTTGGCGCTCTTGACCGCTTCAAGGCGTTGCAGACAGCCGTTGCGGGGAGTGCGGTGGCGGACGAGATCAACGAAGCAGGCCGATTGCTTGCAGCGTTCCGCTTTGACGCAACGCTGCAACGCCTAACCCTAATTGCCGCAGCCCATGGCTGGACCGAGAAAATATCATGAGTGATGAATCCCCCAGTATTCTGGCCATCGACGATACGCCGGCGAATCTGCTGCTGCTGGGTTCGGCATTGGCCTCCGAGTTCAAGCTGCAAATAGCCACCTCCGGGGCGATGGGCCTGGCCCTGGCTGAAAAGTCGCCACCCGACCTGATTCTGCTCGATGTCATGATGCCCGGGATGGACGGCTACGAGACCTGCCAGCGTCTCAAGGCCGACCCCATCCTGAAGACCGTTCCGGTGATCTTCGTGACGGCGCTCACCGAGACGGGTGCCGAAACTGCGGGCCTGGCACTGGGCGCGGCGGACTACATCACCAAGCCGATCAATGTCGATATTGCCCGCCATCGCATCAGGAACCTGATCGAGCGGGAGCGACTTCGCAAGGAAGTGGAGGTGCATCGCGATCATCTCGAAGAACTGGTCAAGGTGCGGACCAAGGCCCTGTCCATTGCCAAGGAAGCGGCGGAGTCCGCCAACCGTGCCAAGAGCGTTTTCCTCGCCAACATGAGCCATGAACTGCGGACCCCCATGAATGGCATCATGGGCATGACCGGCCTTGCGCTACGCCGCGCCACTGATCCCAAGCAGACCGAGCAACTCGGCAAGAGCATGGTGGCCGCACAGCATCTGCTTGCCCTCATCGACGACATCCTCGATATCGCCAACATGAAATCCGAGCGCCTGACCTTGGAAGAGAAGAACTTCTCCCTGCCGCAAGCCATTGAAGAAGCCCTCCAGAGCCGGGAGCCACAGCTAAAAGCCAAGGGCCTGCGTCTGGTGCGAGAGATCTCCCCGGACTTGCCTGATCTTGTGTGCGGCGACAGCATGCGCCTGAAGCAAATCCTGCTCAACTTTACCGGCAACGCCGTCAAGTTCTCTGCCCGCGGGCAGATTACCGTGCGCGCCGAAGCCATCGAGGAGAGCCGCTACAGCGTATTGCTGCGGCTCGAGGTGAGCGATCAGGGCATCGGCATCAGCGCCGAAACGCAGGCGCGTCTGTTCCGCGCCTTCACGCAGGCGGACGACTCCATGACCCGGGAGTACGGGGGGGCGGGTCTGGGCCTGGTCATCTCCAAGTATCTCGCTCAGACGATGGGCGGCGATGTCGGGGTAAGCAGTGAAGTGGGCCAAGGGAGTACATTCTGGGCTACAGCCCGGCTCAAGAAGGCGATCACAGCCCAGCCTGCCGACGCCTGTCTGGTAGGCGAGTACACTGCGAGAGATTATTGCGAAGCGCTTCTCTGGCCTCCGGAGCCTGCATGGACTTGCACCTGCCGATCATGAATGGACGGGTCGCCACCCGGGTCATTCGTCTCTTGCCTGGCATGGCTGCCGTCCCGGACCTGGCGATTACCGCCAACGCTGGCAACGAAGCTCGCGATGCTTGTCTCCCGTCGGCTATGAGTGTCCATGCCCGCAAGCCGCTGCAAGCCGCTGTGGGAGTCTGCATCTGATGCGGCACTCGTTTTCCGCGCCCTTCGCCGCGGCGATCGGCTCCCCGGCTGAACCCGGCGATCGACCGATAGTGCAAGAGGTGTCGGTAGGGGCAACCCGTACGCTGGCGCTCTTGTCCGACGGTACGCTTTGGGCTGCAGGAAGTATCGCGACCGAGATCAATACCAATACCTTCATCCAATACATGGTCGAAGTGGCCGGACTGGTGGAGAGTGTCTTTACCGCCGGGCAAGAGTGCACCTGCGTGCTCAAGACCGACGCGACGCTGTGGCTATCCGTGTCTGGCGAGAGTGACCGCTTCGAGAAGATGCTGGCCAACGTGATCGAAGTGACAGCGACCAACAACCATATCTTTGCGCTAAAAGTCGATGGCAGTTTATGGGCCATGGGTCCCAATAATGCGGGTCAGCTAGGGGACGGTAGCAACGCCAGTCGCAGCGACTTTGTTCATTGTTTGGCGGGCGTGGCCAGTGTGGCGGCAGGAGAGAGCCACACTCTGGTCGTCAAGACAGACGGCACACTGTGGGCGACAGGAGCAAATGAGAGCGGCCAACTGGGCAACGCCACCAATACCAGCCATAGCGTATTTGCGCACGTGCTCTCCGGCGTGGCTAGCGCTGCTGTCGGGGCTCACCACTCTCTCGCCCTCAAGACAGACGGAACGCTCTGGGCTGCCGGGAGCAACCAGAGCGGCGAGTTAGGGGACGGCTCGCGGACACAGCACACATCATTCGTGCAGGTGTTGAGCGACGTATCCCAGCTCTGGGCAGAGGCAAACTACAGCTTTGCACTCAAGACAGATAACACGCTTTGGGCTGCCGGTTCCAACTTTGCAGGAAAATTGGGTGCGGGTCGCAGTGGCCACAATTATGAGTTTGCACAAGTTCTCCATGACGTTGGCTCCGTGGCTCTGGGTCATTGGCATACTTTTGCTGTTCAACTGGACGGCACACTATTGGCCACCGGCACCAACCGCTTCGGAGAACTCGGCGACGGCAGAAACGTCACCCGCAAGGACTTCGCTCAAGTGCTGACCGGCGTCTCGCGCGTAGCGGCGGGAATAGCCGAGACCATTACCCTCAAGACGGACGGTACCCTATGGGGCACCGGCAGGAATGGACACGGCCAACTAGGTATTGGCACGAACGCCAACTGCAGCGTATATAGCCCAGCGATCTGGCGCTCGGGCGGCGATGTCACTGTCGGCAAACGCTCTGGGCCAAGCCGGCTATCCCTGGTGAAATGACCTTTCGGCAATGACCGCCTTCGCGGGGCTCGCGACGACGGGTTCTTGGGCGTCATTACCAAGGGAAACGCCGGTCAAGTACTACTTCGTCATTGCGAGGCCCGAAGGGCCGCGGCAATCTTAGTGATGGACTTCTTCAGACCCAAGATCGCCACGCCCCTTCGGGGCTCGCGATGACGGGTTTTTTTTGGGCGTCATTGCCAATGACGCGCCCCTTCGGGGCTCGCGATGACGGGCTCTTGGGCGTCATTGCCAAGGGAAACGCCGGTCAAGTACTACTTCGTCATTGCGAGGCCCTTTGGGCCGCGGCAATCTTAGCGACGGACTTTTTCAGACTCAAGATCGCCACGCCCCTTCGGGGCTCGCGATGACGCGTTCTTTTTGGGCGTCATTGCGAATGACGCGCCCCTTCGGGGCTCGCGACGACGGGTTCTTTTTGGGTGTCATTGCGAGGCCCGAAGGGCCGTGGCAATCTTAGCGACGGACTTTTTCAGAC
>CAIYYX010000251.1 GCA_903930535.1 uncultured Sterolibacterium sp.
GCCATCGGCTCGCAACGACACCCGATAAGTCCGTCATCGCGAGCCCCAAGGGGGCGTGGCGATCTTAGATTGCTTCGCCATCGGCTCGCAACGACACCCGATAAGTCCGTCATCGCGAGCCCCAGAGGGGCGTGGCGATCTTAGATTGCTTCGCCATCGGCTCGCAATGACGAAGTTCTACATGATCAGCGTTTCCCTAAGCAAGCGAAAATAAGCGCTAAAATCGGGCGCATCGATCGCCATCTTGCGGGAAGCGGCTTCATGAGTTCGGACGGTATCCATCACAGCGGCCCGCTGCAAGGCGTGCGCATCATCGACCTCACCACGGTGGTGATGGGTCCCTACGCCACGCAGATACTCGCCGATCTGGGCGCCGACGTGATCAAGGTCGAGAACTCCGAAGGCGACAACATGCGCCATGTCGGACCCATGAGAAACCCCGGCATGGGGCATATATTCCTCCACCTCAATCGCAACAAGCGCAGCATCGTCCTCGACCTCAAGCAGCCGGAAGGGCGCGAAGCCCTCCTCCGCCTGGCGGCAAAAGCCGACGTCTTCATCTACAACGTGCGGCCGCAGGCCCTGGCCAGGCTCAGGCTCGGCTACGAGGACCTCGCGGCCGTCAATCCGAAAATCATCCATGTCGGCTGCTTCGGCTACGGCCAGGCCGGCCCTTATGCCGCAAAGGCAGCCTACGACGACCTGATCCAGGGCGCCGTGGGCTTGCCCTGGATGCTGGCCACGCAAAGCGGCAACGAGCCCCGCTACGCGCCCGTCACCCTGGCCGATCGGGCCACCGGGCTCAACGTCGTCAATGCCATCACCGCCGCCCTTTACTGCCGCGAACGCACCGGGCAGGGCCAGGCGGTCGAGGTGCCGATGTTCGAGTCCCTGGCCCAGTTCGTGTTGAGCGACAACATGGCCGGGCGCAGTTTCGACCCGCCGCTGGGCAGCGCCGGCTATCAGCGCATGCTGGCGCCCGACCGCCGCCCCTATGCCACCCGGGACGGCCATCTCTGCCTCCTGGTCTACAACGACGCACAGTGGCAGCGCTTTTTCTCGGCCATAGGCGAAGCCGAGCGCTTCAGGAGCGATCCGCTTTTCTCCTCCCACGACAAGCGCGCCGCCAGGATTGCCGAGGTCTATGCCTTCGTCGCCGCGGTAATCAAGGGCAAGACCACCGCGGAATGGCTGGAAATCCTGTCTAGAGCCGACCTGCCTGTCTTTCCGATGAACTCTCTCGACGACCTGATAGACGACGAGCATCTCAACCGGGTCGGCTTCTTCACCTGGCGCGACCATCCCACCGAGGGCCGCATCCGCGAAATGGGTGTGCCCAGCACCTGGTCGGGCACGCCGCCAGACAATACCCGCCCTGCTCCGCAACTGGGGCAGCATGGTGAGGAGCTATTGCGCGAGGCAGGCTACGCCGAGGATGAAATCGCCCGCCTGCGCAGGGCCGGCGTCACACGCTAACTCGAGCCAGACGGCTTGACAGCATTATGGCCTTGGATTATCGTCTGAAGATTAATACAGATGTCTGATCAATTTAGGCTGGCAGCCACAGGGGAGTCCGCCGGACTTCCGCGCACGGACAACGAGGGAGCAGCATATGCAGTTTGGTGATTTGCGCGGATGGATAGCGCATCTGGAGAAAGAGGGCGAACTGCTGGCGATCGATAAAGAGGTCGACTGGGACGTGGAACTTGGCACCGTCACGCGCAAGGCAATCAGCGGCGGCAAGTCTCCGGGGCTGCTCTTCAAGAACATCAAGGACTACAAGAGCGGCCTGTGCACCCAGTTGTTCACCGGTTCGATGGCGAACTATTCGCATATCGCCATGATGTTCGGCCTCCCGAGGGATGCCACGATCACCGAACTCGTGAAGGTTGCCCGGGAAAAGTTCAAGCAGCGCATCCCCCCCGTGGTGGTCGACACCGGGCCGGTCAAGGAGAATATCCTCAAGGGCGATGACATCGACCTGTTCAAGTTTCCGGTGCCGCGCTGGAACCGCAAGGACGGCGGCCGCTACATCAACACCTTCCAGGGAACAATCACCAAGGATCCGGATTCCGGCCGCCTCAACGTCGGCATGTACCGCGGCATGATAGGCAAGAAGGACTCCCTGCCCTCCTTGCTCTCCCGAGCCCAGAACTGGGGCCAGGACTTTGCCAAGTACGCCGAGCGCGGCGAGGAGATGCCCGTGGCCTGCGTCATAGGCTGGGAGCCGACCCTGCCCTTCATGGCTTGCACGCCGCTGCCGCCGAACGTCTCGGAATACGACGTGATGGGGGCCATCCGCGGCGCCCCGGTCGAACTGGTGAAATGCGAGACGGTGCCGCTCTTGGTGCCGGCATCCGCCGAGATCGTGATCGAGGGCTGGATATCCGCAGACCCCAAGACCTTCGAGATGGAAGGCCCGTTCGGCGAATACACGGGCTACTATGCCGGCGATCAGGGTCCGAAGCACAGCATTCGGGTGACCGCCATCACTCACCGCAATAATCCCATCCTGGTGGGGGCGATCGAAGGCACCCTGCCCTCGATGATGACCGAGAACAGCATCATGAGTTCCATCCAGCGCGCCGCAATCGCCTGGAATGTGCTCGATGCCGCGGGCGTGCCCGGCATCACCGACGTGCACTGCCCGGCGGCGAACAACGGCACCACCATCATGGTGCAGATGCGCACGCGTTACCGCGGCCAGCCCAAGCAGGCGGCGATGGCGTTATGGGGCTCGTCTTCGGCCCATGTGCGCTACAAACATGTCTGGGTGGTGGACGAGGACATCGACATCCATGACTACGAGGCGCTCGACTGGGCCTTCGCCTGGCGCGTCAATGCCGCAGAAGGCGACATCCTGATGGTGCCAGGCACCTTCGGCGCGATACTCGACCCGAGCACGCGCCTGAAGTACCGCGACCCGCTCACCTTCGGCACCGGCAAGTGGTGCCGGGTGCTGATAGACGCGACGGTGAACATGGACTTCGAGCCGGAAGAACAGTATGGCGGCGAGCGCTATCCACCCTCGGTCATGCCGGAAAAGAAAGACTGGGACGACGTCACCCGTCGCTGGAAAGAATATGGATTCAAGGACTGAAATCAGAGGGCAATCGCTATGAAGCGTCTCATCATCGGCATCACCGGCGCCTCAGGCGTCATCTACGGCATCAGAGCCCTGGAACTACTGCGCGACATTCCAGACATCGAGACCCACCTCGTGCTCTCGCCTTCCGCCGCCCGCACCATCGTCGAGGAGACGGACTACACGGTGGCGGCGGTAAACAAGATCGCCGACCACTTATACAGCTACAAGGACATCGGCGCCGCCATCTCCAGCGGCTCTTTCCAGACACTGGGGATGCTTATCGCGCCGTGCTCGGTGAAGACGCTCTCGGGGCTGGCCAACTGCTTCGATGACGAACTGATCGTGCGCGCCGCCGACGTCTGCCTGAAGGAGAGGCGGCGGGTGGTGGTGATGTTCCGCGAGACACCGCTGCACGCCGGGCATATCGCGCTGATGGATCAGGTCACCAAGAACGGTGCCATCATCATGCCGCCGGTGCCGGCCTTCTATCACCGGCCGAAAACCCTGGACGACATCGTCAACCAGTCGGTGGGCCGCGCCCTCGACCTGTTCGACATCGATCTCAAGGTGGTCAAGCGCTGGAAAGAAGGCAGCCCCGACACCAAGCCTGAGAACTCTGCTGCAGAATGATCTTGAACATTAACACCACCAGAAAGGGAATCTCTTATGCCGCTGCCTAAGCCGCCGTTGCGCGAAGTCATCACCATAGACGGCACCAACGTCACGATCGAGATGAAAAACAATCCGATCGACAATCTTGGTGTCCTGACGGGAAACGAGCTGTTTCATTATCTGTCCATCTTCGATTCCAAATACCAGCCCTCGAACTACAACAAGGCGGATGGCTCGCCATTGCGCCTGTTCGATTCGCAGCCGGTGAAAATCGACGTGTCCAAGCGCTCCAAGGAGGACATGGGTTTCTGGCACCGCAACGTCGATTATCATGAAGTCATCATCTGCATCCGCGGCGCTCTGCGTTGGGAGACGGAGATGCGCACGGTGATCCTGAAGGCAGGCGAGATGATCGTCATCCCGAAGGGCATCAGCCACCGCTCCATGCTTTGCGAGGACTCCCTCGAGGAGAACGTGCTGATCGAATTGAAGGTCAAGGACAAGTTGAACTACGTCGGAGACAACAAGTGAGTCAGCAAGCAGACCTCATCGTCCGAAACATCGACTGGCTGATCACCGTCGACCCCAAGCGCCGCGTCATACGCGACGCCGCAGTGGTCGTGGTAGGAGGCAAGTACGCGGCCATCGGCAAGACCTCGGATATCGAAAAGGCCTGGACCAGCACCAAGGTCATGGACGGCCGCGGCATGGTCGCCACGCCCGGTTTCGTAGACAACCACCTGCACGCCTCCTTCCAGATGGCGCGCGGTCTCGCCGACGAGGCCAACGCCCAGTCCTTCCTGTTCGACCACATGTACCCTTACGAGGGCGCGATGACAGAGGAGGACGTGCATGTCAGCGCCTCGCTCGCCGCCATCGAACTCCTCCGTCACGGCGTCACCTGCTTCATTGATCCTGGCAACTACCATCCCGATGCCACCGTCAGCGCCGTCGCCGCCACGGGACTGCGCATGGTGGTCTCGCGCAGCAGCTTCGACAAGACAAAATCTGTGCTTGGGCTGCTGCCCGAGAAAATGATTGAGACCACGGACCACTGCCTCGCCCAGACCGAGGAACTGTTCGACAAGTACCGCAACACACATGGCGGGCGCATCACCGCCAGCGCCTCCTTCCGCGGCCTCAACAACGCCTCCGACGAACTGATTCTCGGCCTGAAGAAGCTGGCGCAGAAATACGACACCTTTCTCCAAACCCACGCCTGCTTCTCCTATTCCACCCACGACGCCAGCGTCTCCCAGTGCGGCAAGCCCGAGATCGAGCGCCTGGAATCCCTGGGCGTGTTGGACGAGAAGATGCTGCTGGTGCATTCGGGCTGGCTGGAGCCGCATGAATTCGCCATCCTGGCCAAGCGCAAACCGACCCTGGTCGGCGCGCCGACTTCCAGCGTGCATAACGGCTACGGCAACATCATCGTCGGCAAGCTGCCCGAACTCATGGCCATGGGCGTCAATGTCAGCCTGGGCTCCGACCATGCCTGCTCCGGTCCGGTCGATATGGTTCAGGAAATGCGCCATGTCGCCTGCGGCTACAAGGAGGCGAGGATGAATCCCCGGGTGATGCCGCCCGAGCATGCCATCGAGATGGCCACCGTGAACGGCGCACGCGGCGCCGGCCTGGGCGACAGAATCGGCAGCGTCACGGTCGGCATGGAAGCGGACCTGGTGCTCTTCGACGCGACAGTCCCCGAGTGGCAGCCGCTCTACAATCCCGTTTCCAATCTGGTCTATGCGGCCACAGGAAACACGGTGAAGCATGTTTTCATCGCCGGCGAGCAGGTTCTGAAGGACGGCCGTCCGACCAAGATCGATCAGGATGCGGTGATGCGCGAAGTGACCAAGACGGCAGGACGGATCGCCGCTCGTCTCGACATGAAAAAGATCGTGAAACTGCTCTGGCCGGTGGAGTAATCCCTAGGAGTCTCTGAACAAGTCCGTCCCACAGGGACTTCCTTGGGTCGCCATTGCGACGCCCGAAGAGCCGCGGCAAGGACCGGGGCGTGCTTCCCTAGTCCTTGGCGACCTTGACGAGTTTAGCTCGCGGCCGGGGTTTGGCCGCCGGTTTGGCGACGATGCTGGCAGGATCGATGTTCGCGCCATGGCCTTCTACCAGTTTCTTCAGCAGGCTCAGGAAACCAGGCCTGTCTGCCTCCGGCAATGCTGCGAGAAAACGTTTCTGCGCCTGCCGCGCGGCGGGCGCCGTGTCGCGCAGAGCCCTGACTCCGGCTGGAGAAAGCTTGAGGCTCGCGCGCCGCTTGTCGCTGGCATTGACGACGCGGCGAATCAGGCCGCGGTCGAGCAACAGGCGCACCACCAGTCCCACCGTCGATCTGTCCTGGCCGGTCAGGCGGCCCAGGGCAATCTGGTCGATCGCGGGATATTCGTAGAGCGCCGAGAGCGCCTGGTATTGCGAGGGTGTCATGTTGAACTGCCGGCATTCCTCGTCGAACAGGGCGGTGGCCACCTGGTGCAGCCTCTTCACCATGAAACCGGCGCGCCCGTAGAGTTCCTTGGGCGTCTCTATCTCGGCAAGTATCTGTTCGCTGTTTCCCATAGCGTCATCTGCTCCCATTCATTAAATTTTCTGGCGCAGTTGTTCGGCGGCGTCTACAGCCGCATCCAGTATCGGGGTGTAACCGGTGCAGCGGCAGAGGTGTCCGCCAATGACCTCGCGAAGTTGCTCGCGGTCGGCCTGCGGATTGATCTCGAGATAATGCGTCAGCGACATCAGTATGCCCGCGGTGCAATAGCCGCACTGCAGCGCGTGATGGCGCCGGAATGCTGCCTGCAGCACCGAGAGCGTGCCGCGCTCGTCAGCCAGGCCCTCGACGGTATCGACGCGCCTGCCGTCTGCCTGCACCGCCAGCGTGAGACAGGAGCGCACCGCCTTGCCCTCGATGCGCACGGTGCAGGCGCCGCAGACGCCGTGCTCGCAGCCGACATGGGTGCCGGTCGCGCCCAGTTCCTGACGCAGGAAATCCGAGAGCAGCATGCGCGGCTCGGCATAGCCCGTGGCCGGCCGGCCATTCAGGATAATCCTGATTTCGTGGCGCTGTTGCCCCTTCAAGACCTGCATTGACGTGCCTCCTCGATGACTTTGGGGCCGAGCCTGCGCACCAGTTCGCGACGGTAACTGGCTGTGGCGTGCAGGTCGTCGTCACCGCCCATCTCCCAGGCGAAGGCATTCAACGCATCGTCCAGCACCGCGCCCTGGAGGGTGCCAAAGTCATGCACTGCGGGGAAGTCACTGACGCCGCCAACGCCCAGCCACATGTGGTTTCCGACAGCCTTGGCGGCCATGGCGACGATGGCGAAGTCACCATGGCGCCGGGCCACTTCGCGGAACGCATATCCCTCGCCCGCCTTGCGCAACGGGAAGCGCACGGCCACCAGGATCTCCTCCGGGCTTCTCGCGGTAGACAGCATTCCCGTCTGGAACTCGGAAGCCTTCAGACGCCGGCTGCCTGTCGCCTTGCGCAGTTCGACCTCGCCGCCCAGGGTGGCGAGACAAAGCGGCAATTCCGAACTTGGATCCGAATGCGCGAGGGAACCGCAGACCGTGCCGCGGTTGCGCGTCTGGAAGTGTCCTATCCACTGCATCGCTTCTGCGAGCAAGGGTACTTCTTCCTTCAGTTTCGGCCAGGAGAGGAGTTCGGCCTGCGTCACCGCGGCACCAACCTCGAGATAATTTTCGTCGGCGCGTATTTTCTTCAGGCTCTCGATTGCAGAGATGTCGACGATGAGTTCGGGTTCGACCAAACGCATGTTGAGCATGGCCATCAGCGACTGGCCGCCTGCCATGATGCGGGCGCGCGAGCCATAACGGGAAAGCACTTCCAGCGCCTCCTCCACCGTGGCCGGACGCAGGTAATCGAAGGGTGCCGGCTTCATCGTCCCATCCCCAGGAGGCGCATAAGCCTGCGCCAGAATGACACAGGAGCCGCACCCTCGCCGCCGGCGCGGCGCGCCAGGGCGCCGAAAAATGCCCCTATCAGGACGCGCGACGCGCCCTCGAGCAGACGGCTGCCGACCGAGGCGATCTTGCCCGAGAGGTGAACCCTGTATTTGTAATGCAATCGCGTGCCCGTGCCTTCCGGCTCGAGACGCACGGCGCCGCTGCCGCTGGCAATTCCCAGTGGCCCTGCCGCCTCGAAGAGCAGGGACAAGGAGCGCGGCGCAGAGAGGTCGACGAACTTGGCCGTTGTGGTGAAGGTTCCACGCACCGGACCGACGCCGATTTTCGCGACAATGAGATAAGCATGCTCGCCGCTGGCCTCAAGAGATTCGCAGCCGGGAATCACGGCGCGCAGCGACTCGGGGTCGAGCAGCGTCTGCCAGACAATTTCCTGCGGTACGGCCATGAAATTGCTGCCCTCGCCAACCATGCCGCCTTCCTTGCCCGCTTCCATGGCCGGCTTTGCCGCGCCGGCAAACCCGGCTGGCGCCACGCGTTCCTCGCCGTGCAGAAGCGCCGCGATCTTGATCGGAATCATGGGCAGGGGGATGTCTCTTATGCCGAGATCGCCTAAGGCATCTGCCACGGCATTGCCGACGCAGGCCGGCGTACCCATGGTATTGCCCTCGCCCATGCCCTTCGCGCCCATCGGCGTGAAAGGCGAAGGGGTCTCCATGTGGTAGAGCTCCACCGGCGGAATTTCCATCGCCGTGGGCAGCAGATAGTCGGCAAAAGTGCCCGAAAGCAGGCTGCCATCGGCGCCATAGACGAAGTTCTCATAAAGGCAGGCGCCGAAGGCCTGAGCCAGCGCACCGCGGATCTGCCCCTCGGCCAGCGCCGGGTTGAGAATCTTGCCACTGTCGTGGATAGAAACATAGCGATCGATTTTCACTTCGCCGGTATCGCGATCGACCTCGACGCCGCAGTAATCGAAAATGAAGCCATAGGTCAGCGACGTGTTGATCTCGTCCTTGTCCGTCGGCGGCGTGAGCTGCGGCGGCGTCCATTGCTCGGTCACACGCAGACCCGGTCCGCTGCTGCCGCCATCGGGCAGTTGGCTGGGCGACCAGTGCGCCATGCCGGCGACGCGGTAGAAAGGCAAAGACTTTTCCGGCTGCGTCGTGGAGAAGATCTTGCCATCCTGGAAGCCGAGAAGTTCCGGCTGCACATCGAGCACCTTGGCGGCAATCGTGGCCAGGCGCTTGCGTACGCGGCCGGCGGCGATATAGGCGGCGCTGCAAGTGGAGGCGGCGAAGCGGCTGGCATAGTTTCCTGCGGCAATCGACCAGCCGTCCTTGGCCGTATCGAGTTCGACATTGACGGAGATGTCCTCGGGCTTCAAGCCGAGTTGGTCGGCGACGATTTGCGCCAGCACCGTGCGGTGTCCCTGCCCCTGCGGCGTCGAATCCGAGACCACGGTGACCATGCCGCTGGCGTCCACCGCCACCGTCGCCGTGCCGATGGCGCCATCCTTGGGGCCGGTCTTCTGCCGCACTTCGAGCGGCAAGAGCGTCGACAGATAACCCATGTTCGAGACGCCAGGCTCCACCACCGCGACGTAGCCGATGCCATAGAGCTTACCCTGCGCCCGCATCTCTTCGCGGCGGCGCTTGAGTTCGTCCAGCCTGCCCTCGCGGCACGCCTTCTCCACCGCCGCCGGATAGTCGCCGGAATCGAGCAGCGCACCCGCAGCGGTGCGATAGGGAAAGGCGTCCGCGGGAATCAGATTGCGTTTGATCACTTTCAGAGGATCGAGCTGCAGTTCGACGGCGATGCGCTGCACCAGACGCTCCAGCGCGAAATAGATCTGCGGCCCGCCGAAGCCGCGCACCAGGCTCACCGGCACCTTGTTGGTGAGGACGATGCGGTTTCTGATGGTCAGATTGCGGATCGCATAGGCGCCGGTGGTGTTTCCATGCATGCGATAGAGCGGCCCGGGCATGGGCGCACGCAGGCAGGCACCGTATTCCTCGAGGTGGTCGCAACTCAAGCCCAGGATTTCACCATCGGATGCCACCGCCGCCTCGATGCGGGTCTTGCGGTAAGGTCCCGAGCCCGAGGCGGCGAGATGCTCCAGCCTGTCCTCGACCCATTTCACCGGGCGGCCGACGCGCTTGGAAGCCAGCGAGATCAGCACAATGTAGGGGAAGATCGCCAGCTTCGAGCCGAAGCTGCCGCCGGAATTGGGTGGTGTGCGCAGGCGGAACTTGTTGGCCGGCACGCGCAATGCGCGCGGCACGACGGTGAGTACAGAGAACGGCCCCTGGAAATTGGCGACGACGTCGTAGCTATCCTCGGCGGCATTGTAGTCGGCCATCACCACATAGCCTTCCATGGGCGCGCAGAGCACGCGCGGATACTCGACCTCCAGGGAAATCCTGTGCTTCGCCTTGGCGAAGGCCTCTTCCGGTTCCCCGTAGCGGAAACTGCGGTCATGCACGACGTTGGACTTGCAGGCGGGATGCAGCAAGGTGGCCTCGGCCTGCATCGCCGCCTCGGGGTCCACCACCACGGGCAAGGGATGGTATTGGACTTCGATGGCGTCCAGCGCATCCTCGGCCTTGTAGCGGTCGGAAGCCACCAGCACCGCAACCGGCTCGCCGACATAGCGAACCCTGTCTACTGCCAGCGCCCAGTCATCGATGGGCGCCTTGACGCCGACGAGAAAGGGCTCGGTCTGGGCACGAACCTCGCCGCCGACGATGACGGCGGAGACCCCCGGCATGGCGAGAGCCTTGCTGATATCGATGGAGAGAATCTCGGCGTGGGCATGCGGCGAGCGCAGGATGGCGGCGAACAGCGTGCCGCCCTTCATCGGCATGTCGTCGCCGAACTGGGCAGAGCCGGTGAGGAGCGAAGCGTCCTCGACACGCTCCAGCGACTGGCCTACATAGAGCGCCGGGGTGGCCAGTGTCACTGCCTTTTCGACGGGTGCATTCATGATGATTCCTCATGCAGGGAGATTGCGGGAGGATTGAGTCTTGTCAAAGGCATAATGAGAATGAATATACAGATGTCCGACGAATTCCACAATATGCTTGGCGGCGCCCCCCAAATCCGGCGGCGATTATGTATCATATTGCGACTAGCAGATAAATCAGGCATTATATTTCATCTCACGGGCAGCCGACAGGCAAAACCACCAAGGATAGCAATGATCGCATTCGACACGAGTCCCCCGCACTATCGGCATTGGAAGATCGAATACCAGGGCGCCATCGCCACCCTGATTCTCGACATCGATGAAGATTCCGGCCTCATGCCCGGGTACAAGCTCAAGCTCAACTCCTATGACCTCGGTGTGGACATCGAGTTGAACGATGCCCTGCAACGCATCCGCTTCGAGCATCCGGAAGTCAGGGCCGTGGTCCTGACCAGCGGTAAGCCGCGCATGTTCTGCTCCGGCGCCAACATCTACATGCTCGGCCTGTCGACTCATGCCTGGAAGGTCAACTTCTGCAAGTTCACCAACGAGACGAGGAACAGCATCGAGGATTCCAGCACCCACTCCGGCCTGAAGTTTCTCGCCGCCCTGAATGGCGCCACCGCCGGCGGCGGCTATGAACTGGCGATGGCCTGCGATGAAATCGTCATGATAGACGACCGCTCAAGCGCCGTCTCCCTGCCTGAAGTGCCGCTCCTGGGGGTGCTCCCCGGCACGGGTGGTCTGACCCGCCTGACGGACAAGCGCAAGCTGCGGCGCGACCTGGCCGACGTTTTCTGCACCACCTCGGAAGGCGTACGCGCGGAACGCGCGAAGGAATGGAAACTGATTGACGACTTCGCCCGCCCGCAGCAATTCGCCGAGATGGTGAAGGCGCATGCGGAAAAACTCGCTGCGCAGTCCGACCGTCCGGGCGGGCCAGGCGTCGCGCTCACTGCGCTCAACAGAGCGGTTGATGAAGCCGGCTACCATTACGAGTTCGTCGATGTGTCCATAGATCACGGCAGACGCATCGCCAATATCACACTGACGGGACCGCAAGGGTCGCAGCCGCAGAGCGCAGAGGAAATCATCGCGGCGGGAACATCCTGGTGGCCGCTCAAGTTCGCGCGGGAACTCGACGACGCCATCCTGCTCTTGCGCGCCAACGACCTGGAAATAGGCACCTGGGTGTTCAGGTCGAAAGGTACAGTCGATGCCATGGTGTCCATGGACGGCACGCTCGAGACGCAGAAAAATAACTGGCTGGTGCGCGAAACCATCAATTTCCTGCGCCGGGTATTGCGCCGCATCGACGTCTCTTCGCGCTCGATTTTCGCCCTGGTCGAACCGGGCTCCTGCTTCGCCGGCACGCTGTTCGAGATCGTGCTTGCCGCCGACCGCAGCTTCATGCTCGACTCTGCCGCCGGGAATGCCCCGCAGGTGGCGCTCACCGCCATGAATTTCGGCCCGCTCGCCATGAACAACAGTCTCACCCGCATCGCTACGCGTTTCGCCGATGAGCAAGCGCCCGTCGCCGCTGCGCGCGCAGAGAGCGGCAGGAAGCTTGGCACAGGAGATGTGCGCGCCCTGGGGCTTGCCACCTTCACCCCGGACGAACTCGACTGGAATGACGAAATCCGCATCGCCCTGGAGGAACGCGCGAGTCTCTCACCTGACGCGCTGACAGGCATGGAGTCCAACCTGCGTTTCTCGGGTGCCGAGACCATGGACACGCGCATCTTCGGCCGCCTCTCTGCCTGGCAGAACTGGATATTCCAGCGGCCGAACGCGGTCGGCGAAAAGGGCACGCTCAAAGTGTATGGCAGCGGCAACAAGGCCCAGATCAAATGGGACCGCGTTTGATTCTGTAGGTCGGGCTTCAACCCGACGAACAAGGCAAATTTAAGGAACGCCACATGGCCATCAATTATTCAGAGAAGATCCCCAACAACGTCGATCTGTCCAGCAATCAGACCCTGAAGCGCGCGCTCGAACATTGGCAGCCGGAATTCCTGAAATGGTGGTCGGAGATGGGACCGGAGAACTCCAAGAACATGGATGTCTATCTGCGCACGGCGATCAGCGTCGAGACCAATGGCTGGGCGCACTTCGACTATGTGAAAATGCAGGACTACCGCTGGGGTATTTTCCTGGCGCCGATGGATGCCGGGCGCAAGATCGGCTTCGGTGCGCACAAGGGCGAGGAGCCCTGGCAGGAAGTGCCTGGAGAATATCGCTCGGCGCTGCGCCGCATCATCGTCACGCAAGGCGATACCGAGCCGGCCTCGGTCGAGCAGCAGCGGCATCTGGGTCTGACCTGCCCTTCCCTTTACGATCTGCGCAATATCTATCAGGTGAACATCGAGGAAGGCCGCCACCTCTGGGCCATGGTCTATCTGCTGCACGCCCACTTCGGCCGCGATGGCCGCGAGGAAGGCGAGGCGCTGCTCGAACGCCGCTCCGGCGACGCCGACAACCCGCGCATACTCACCGCCTTCAACGAGAAGACCCCGGACTGGCTGTCCTATTTCATGTTCACCTTCAACACCGACAGGGACGGCAAGTACCAGTTGGCGGCGCTCACCGAATCGGCCTTCGATCCCCTGGCGCGCACCTGCAAGTTCATGCTCACCGAAGAAGCGCACCATATGTTCGTCGGCGAATCCGGCATCAGCCGCATCGTCCAGCGCACCTGCGAGGTGATGAACCAGCACAAGACCGATGACGTCGCCCGGCTGCGCAGCCTGGGGGTCATCGACCTGCCGACCTTGCAGCGATATCTCAACTTCCACTTCAGCGTCACCTCGGATCTCTACGGTTCCGAGATCTCCTCGAATGCCGCCTCGTCTTATACGAATGGCCTGAAGGGACGCTTCGAGGAAACCAAGATCGCTGACGACCACACCCTGGAAGGCTCGGAATATGCGTATCTGGACATCGTCGACGACAAGGTCGTGGAGAAGCGTGCCCAGGCCATCACAGCCCTGAACGAGCGGCTGCGCGATGACTGGACTGTTGACGTGCAGTCGGGCATAGGCCGCTGGAACAGGGTGCCGGAGAAGGCCGGCATCCCCTTCAAGTTCACCCTGCCGCACAAGGGTTTCAACCGCAAGATCGGCCTCTTCGCCGGTCATCATGTCAGTCCGGATGGCCATCTGCTGTCGGAGGCCGAGTGGACCCACAAGCACAACAACTGGCTGCCCAGTGCTGAAGACCGGCTATTCATCCACTCCCTGATGGGCCGGGTCATCGAGCCCGGCAAGTTCGCCAACTGGATCGCCCCGCCCGCCCGCGGCATCAACAGCCAGCCGGTGGATTTCGAATACGTGCGTTTCAACTGAACATGAACAGCGGAGGATCTGTGCGGCAGCACCTCATCGATCCCGAGATCTGCATACGCTGCAATACCTGCGAGGAAAGCTGCCCTATCGATGCGATCAGCCACGACGGTCGCAACTATGTGGTGAAGTTCGAGGTTTGCAACTGGTGCAACGACTGCCTCTCGCCCTGCCCCACCGGCGCCATAGACAATTACCGCATCGTCGCCACGAACACGCCTTACACCCTGGAAGAGCAGTACTCCTGGAATGACCTGCCAGCGCCGACAGAGCCCCAGACCGCAAGTCCGGGAGTATTGCCCGAGGAAGTCGCGCGCATCACCGAGATCGCCCAGGCCGGCCAGGGCGGCATCGCCAGTCCGCCCTGGTCGGCGGCCCACCCCTACGTCAATCTGTTCACGCCGCAGAAGCCGACGCTGGCCACGGTCTCGGGCAATTTTCGCCTCACCGCAGAGAATGCCACGTCCGACATCCGCCACATCGTGCTGGATTTCGGCGGCGTCGCCTTTCCCGTGCTGGAAGGGCAGTCCATCGGCATCATCCCGCCGGGTACGGACAGCGAGGGCCGGCCGCACACCATGCGCCTGTACTCCATGGCGAGCCCGAGGAACGGCGAGCGCCCGGGCTACAACAATCTGGCCCTGACGGTCAAACGCGTCACCGAGGATCACCAGGGCCGACCTACTTCCGGCATCTGCTCAAACTATGTATGCGATCTTGCCAAGGGTGACAAGGTGGAAGTCTGCGGCCCCTACGGCACGAACTTTCTGATGCCCAACCACCCCGGCTCATCGCTGCTGATGATTTGTACCGGCACCGGCAGCGCGCCCATGCGGGCGATGACGGAGCGGCGCCGGCGCCGCATGAGCCTGAAGGAAGGCGGGGGACTGATGCTTTTCTTCGGCGCGCGCATGGCGGCGGAACTGCCCTACTTCGGCCCGCTCTCGAAGCTGCCAAGGGAACTCATCGACATCAACTTCGCCTTCTCGCGCGTGCCCAACCAGCCCAAGCAATACGTGCAGGACAAGATCAGGGAGCGCCACGAGGATGTCGTGCGGCTGATCCGGGACGAGAACTGCTACATATACATCTGCGGCCTGAAGGGGATGGAGGCCGGCGTTCTCGAGGCCTTCCGCGACATCTGCCGCAGGCACGGCTCGGATTGGGACGAACTGCTGCCGCAGTTGCAGCGGCAAAGCCGCTTCCATGTGGAGACCTATTGAGGTTTGTTGGGTTGCAACTTGCCGTAAGCGGCAAGCAGACGCTGGTGCATGTCGCAGCCTTCCAGCATCATTCCCGGCGACTTGATGCCAAAGAAACGCACATCGCCGTCCAGCATGGACTGCGCCTGCAGCATCACATCGGCGCCGTACATCTGCTTCAGGGCGACGCCATAGCTTGAGGCATCATCGAGATTCAACAGGCTCTCGATGCAAAGATAGACGCGACGGCGCTCCTGTTTCAAATGGCCGAAATGGCGTATCCAGTCGCAGCCTTCACGGATCGCATCCTCGTCGCCAATGGCAAGGGCCAGCAGCGTTTTTAATTCGCCCACGCGCAGGTCCGCCCAGATCGAATCGGCATCGACGGCCAGACCAATGAGTTCGGCGACCGGCCTCTGGTCGGCAAGGCCCAGGTCATAGAGCGTGGCCAGGAGCTCCTCGCACTCGTCGTCGCCCAGTTCCGACAGGTTCAGAATGGCCGGGCGGATCTCGTTGCCGACGCTGTTGTTCTCGTACTCCAGATCATCGACCGGATAGATCTCGGACATGCCCGGCACCAGTATCCGGCAGGCATAGACGCCCAGATGGGTGAAGTCGGAGATATAGATGTCGCGTCCCAGATCGTGAATTCTCCGGCACAACCAAGCGTAGTCCTCCGCGGTGGTGGTGCTGAAGTTCCAGTCGGTGAAGGCGAAATCGGGACTCTCACCCAAGAAGTTCCAGCTGATGATGCCGCTGGAGTCTACGAAGTGGATCTCCAGATTCTGCGGCAGCGCGATCTCTTCCATATCGAAGCCTGGCTCGGGGAAGCCCGACAGGGCATCGAGCGCACGGCCTTGCAACAGTTCTGTCAGAGCGCGTTCGAGGGCAATCTCGAAGCGCGGATGCGCGCCGAAGCTTGCGAAGCAGCCCTGATCATGGGGGTTCAAGAGGGTCACGTTCATGACCGGATACTCCCCGCCCAGCGAGGCGTCCTTGACAAGAATGCCGAAGCCCGCCTGGCGCAAGGCCTTGACGCCGGCTGCGATGCGCGGATAGCGCGCTATCACCGCTTCGGGCACGTCAGGCAGACAGAGGCCTTCGGCGATGATGCGGAACTTCACATGACGCTCGAAAATCTCGGAAAGCGCCTGCGTGCGCGCCTCGAAAGGGGTATTGCCCGCCGACATGCCGTTACTCAGGTAAAGGTTGCCGATGATATTGACCGGAAACCAGACGCTTGCACCGTCACGCTCACGGATATAGGGCAAGGCACAGATGCCGCGACGAGCGTTGCCGGAGTTGAGATCGACCAGGGAGCCGGCAGGGACTCTCCCTTCCGGATTGTAGAAGGAGAGCAGTTCAGGATTGAGCAGTCCTTGCGGCCAGTCGCCAGAGTCGCTTTCGCCGCCCAGCGAAAACCATTGCTCCCGCGGATAATGGGTGAAGGCATGATCCGCAATCGCCTCGCCGAGATAATAATGCGTCCAGAAGTAATTGCAGGAGAGGCGCTCGAAAAACTCGCCCAGCGCACTCGCCAGCGCCGCCTGCTTCGATGCGCCCTTGCCGTTGGTAAACAGCAGGGGGCAGTCTCTTTCACGGACATGCACCGACCAGACGCTGTCCACCGGATTCAGCCATGAGCGTTCCTCCAGATGGATATCCAGGGCTGAGAGTTTCTCCTGCATGGAGGCAATGGTCGCCTCCAGCGAGGCATCCTTGCCGGCGATAAAGCTTTCCTTGGCTGCCGTCTCCACTTCAGGAGAAACCCAGTTCGCGCGCCCTGCGCTCGGCTTCAACCTTGATGATGTAGCGCTGTATCAGGGTCGTCATCTGCGATGGAAGCTTGAAGAACTGGCAGCCCGCGCGCTTCCTCACCCTCCCGTTGGCCATGGTCTCATCGAAGAGCTTGAGAACGCGCAGCGTCGCGACGATGTTGCCCACCCCCGGCAGGGTGAAGCTGCAGTTGGGAAACTCCTTGCCGATCTCGAAATAGGTGTCGTCGTAGGGAAGAATCAAGGCGACGCCACCGCCGCTGATATCCATGATGGTCGCCTCGATTTTCACGGTCGCGCCATCCTCCTTCATGACCGGGATAAGGCATTTCAGCGGATCGGTCCGCTGCGTCGCCAGCCGGAAGAAGTCGCGCAGCTGCAATCGCGCCAAGGTAGGCGGAACATTGCCGAGAAAGGCCTTGCGCTCCTGAAACTTGACCGGATCGACGCCGTCCAGGGAAAACTGGATCTTGACGCTTCTGTGGCTGGTGACGCAAATCAGCTTGTCGGCCAGAAGCGCACGCCGGTTCATTTCTGAATTGCTGCCGACATCGAGTACCAGGGTCGTGCCGTCGGCAGAGATTTCGAGCAGGGAAGTGAGCAGGAAGTCATTGCCCTGGTTGAAATAGACGGTGATCAGCGAACCGGCCTCTATCAGGGCGCGCAGGATGAACAGGATCTCGTTCCGGGAACGGATCTCATGCTTGCTGTAATCGTCTGGAGACTCAAGCGGCTGATGGGCCTTGGACGGAAGCTTCTGGCCAGCCGGCGGCGGAGTCGCTGCTTGTTCTTTGGGGTCTTCCATTCCTGGACTCATTCGGGCTCATTTGCGCTCATTTGCGCCAAGCGCGCACTTTAATCCATCTTCGGCAAAATTCATAAACTTTTCAATCCTGAAAAGCCTGACTCGCCTCACGCCATTTGCTGTTCCAGGGCAAAGCCGGCCTTGTCATCCTGTCCCAGGACTTCGACCAGATAGGGCATGACCTGGCGCAGCGCTTCGGGCAGCGTCCAGGGCGGATTGACGATGAACATGCCGCTGCCGTGCAAACCGAAGCCGCCAGCCACGGGCGCGCTGACGCTGAGGCTGACATGCAGCCAGTTTTTCTCCGCCAGGCGCTTCAGCATGGCGGGAAAGCGCTGCGACTCCAGACGCTGGATCTGCGGATACCAGACCGCAAAAATCCCCGTCTCGAAACGCTTCAAGCCATCCTGCACCGCCTCGATCACTTTTTGGTAATCATGCTTGTCTTCAAAAGGCGGATCGATCAGCACCAGTGCGCGACGGCAAGGCGGCGGCAGCAAGGCCTGCATGCCCTTGAAGCCGTCCCCGGCCAGGGCGATGGCGCGCGCGCCGGCAGTGCGAAAATGCTGCTGCAACAGTCTGCTCTCGGTGCTGTGCAATTCGAACATGCGCAGCCTGTCCTGTTTGCGCAGCAGCTGCATGGCGAGCTGCGGTGAGCCCGGGTAGAAGCGCAGGGCGCCGTCGGGATTGGCTGCCCTGACCTGTTCGAGGTAATCCTGCAAGGGTGGAGGCAGGTCCTGAAGCGTCCACAAGCGGCTGATGCCGCTTTCGAACTCGGCATTCTTCGCCGCATAACCCTCCTTCAAATCATAAAGCGCAGCGCCGGCGTGGGTGTCTATGCACCAGAAGGGTTTGTCCTTTTGCCCGAGGTAACGCAGCAGATGCACGAGGACAAGGTGTTTCAGAACGTCGGCGTGATTGCCCGCATGAAAGGCATGGCGGTAACTAAGCATCTAGAGTTTAGGGTAAGACATTGACTGCGATTCTATCGCGCCTGAGCGCAGGCGTGCCAAATCCCGGGAGCGTCGCCATGATATGTCGATGGCATTTACCGATCAGTAAGGGCTTGACTAGCTCGGCACGGTGGCGTAACTTGCCTCACTCGACCAAGTCGGCCCATGCGGCTCTGGTTTCAACTCCACCTGGAATAAACATGTCCTCCAACAAGATTTGTGTCGTCGTCGTTTCCGGCACCCGGGAACGCTTGCAGATGGCGGCGATGGTGGCTTCAGTTGCTGCCGTCAGCGGCCAGGAGGTTCTGGTATTCCTGTCGATGAACGCGCTCATCCACTTCGTCAAGGGCAATGCCAAGAAGGCGCCCAACGAAGGGGACATGGGCAACTTGATGGACAGCAAGAATGTGCCCGACTTCAGAACGCTGTTCGGGCAGGCCGCATCGCTGGGAGATGCCAGGATATTTCCCTGTTCCATGGCCATGGATGTGCTCGGTGTCGAACCTGCAGACATGGAGTCCTTCATCGGCGAGCCGACGGGGCTGACCCGCTTCCTGGACGAGGCCCGCGACGCTCAAGTCTGGACCTTTTAGAAAGAATCATCATGTCAGAAAAGATAATCGTCGATGGCCGCGGAAGCTTCTGCCCCGGCCCGCTCATGGAACTGATTGCAGCGCTGAAGTCATCGCAAATCGGCGACGAACTGGAAGTGCTGTCCACGGACAAGGGCTCGGCAAACGACATTCCGGAATGGGTGAAGAAGGTCGGCCACGAATATGTATCGACCACCGAAGAAGCGGGGGTTTGGCATGTCACGGTTCGCAAGGCAAAATAAGCAAAGTACTCGTCTATAACCGATAGGAGGAAGACAAATGAAAATCCTGATTGTGGGTGGCGGCATGGGCGGCACGATTCTGGCCAATAATCTGGCGCGCAGACTCACCGCGGAAACGAAGTCAGGCAAGGCGCGCATCACCATGCTCTCTGCCTCTGACAAGCATTTTTACCAGCCTGGCCTCCTCTACCTGGCCGTCGGCCGCATGACCCCGGACGAACTGTATCGCGACCAGGCCAGCCTGCTCGAGCCGGGAATAGCCTTTCATGTCGATCCGGTCGAGGAGTTCATGCTCGATGCCAACAAGGTGAAGACCAAGAGCGGAAAGATCTACGACTACGACATCATGGTCATCGCCACCGGCTCACGCATGTTCCCGGAAGGTGTCCCCGGTCTGGCCGAGAGCGCCCAACTGTTTTACACGGAAGAGTCTGCGCTGAAGATGTTCAAGAGCCTGCAGGCCTTCGAGGGCGGCAAGGTGGTCATCACCGTCGGCGTCCCGCACAAGTGCCCGATGGCGCCCCTGGAAATCACCTTCATGCTGCACGATTACTTCAAGGACCGGGGCATGTCGGACAAGGTGCAGATCCATTACACCTATCCAATCGGCCGCGTGCACAGCCTGGAGAACGTCGCGAAATGGGCCGCTCCGGAAATGGACAGGCTGGGCATCACCTATGACACCTTCTTCAACATCAAGGAAGTGAATGGCACCCAAAAGATTCTGAAAAGCGAAGAGGGCGTCGAGATCAAGTACGACCTGCTCATCGCCATCCCCTCGCACAAGGGCATGGAGGTCGTGGAGAAGAACGGCCTGGGCCAGAACGGCTGGATTCCCACCCATCGCGGCAAACTCAATATGGAAGGCCGCGAGAACGTCTTCGTCTGCGGCGACACCACCAACATCCCGATCAGCAAGGCCGGCTCGACGGCCCACTTCGAGGCCGACACCCTGGCCGAGAACATCGCCGCCATCGTCAAGATGGGTACGCCGGTGCGCGAGTATGACGGCAAGGTATTCTGTTTCATCGAGGCCGGCAAGGACAGGGCCACCTACGCCATGTTCAATTACCAGAATCCGCCCGATCCCAAGGCGCCGACCAAGGCCATGCACTGGTTCAAGATGGCTTACAACAAGCTCTATTGGATATCGGCCCGCGGGCTCCTGTAGGGGAGGCCGACATTATGAGTGCTGAGATAATGGAGATAGAGGGCGTGGTCAAGGGGGCCTACGACGCCGCCACCGACGAAATGGTCGGGCGTCTGGCAACCACCGCCGCGGATACCATTGACATGCTCGATCAGATCAATCGCGCCGGACTGGCCAAGGCCATTCCCGTTCTGGCGCAGATGGTCAATGACGGCGATCTGCAGCGCGTCGTGCATCTGGCGCGGGTGCTGGGCTCGGCCGAGGACGCCCTGACCGACGGGATGATAGGGCGCCTTTCGGAAGCCGCCGGCGATGGCCTAGCGCTACTCGACCAGATCAATCGCTCGGGCATCGACAAGGCCTTGCCGACGATAGCCCGCATGGTGACCGATGGCGACCTCGAACGCCTGGCCCAACTGGCGCGCGTCTATGGCTCTGCCCAGGATGTGCTGACCGACGAGATGGTCGGACGCCTGGCCGAAACGGTGGGCGAAGGCATGTCGCTTCTCGACCGTTTGAACCGCGGCGGTGCGGTGCGCCTGGTGGAGATGCTGGAGCATCTTGATTCCACGGGGACGCTGGAGCGGATCGCATCCGGCTTGCCTGCTCTCGTGGACCGTCTGGACGCGATGGCAGGAATGTTCAAGTGCTTCGAGGAAGCGGCCGCCGCAACAGCCCAAGAGCCTCCCTCAGGCGGCGTCACCGGCGCCTGGCAACTGATGACGGACGCACGCAATCAGCAGACGCTGAAGTTCATGATGGAAGTCGGGCAAAGAATGCAGACGAGTTGCCTGAAGCGCTGAATCCGCAAACCCCTCCGCAAAGGCCCGGCCAGAATTGGCCGGGCCTTTTTTACGCCTATCACTTGTGGGAGTGCGCTTTTATCAGGATTGAGGTGCGGCGGCTTCGCTCAATATGGTTGAGATTTGGCCGAACATACTGCATGATGCGCCAGCGCTGCAACGATTCAGCCCAATCTCAACGCTCAGCAAGCGCGATGCCAATCAGCCGCTTGATTCCATGAGGAATGACGATGACGACATCCAGAACCACGAGCCTGCTCTCCCGCATCACGGCCGGCCTTGCCGTAGTCCTCTTCGCCAGCCAGATTGCAGCGCAGACGCCGGCGGTCAGTGACGACCCGGACGACATGCAGCCCAAATTCATCTGGGGAATGCTGATCAGCTTCGCTATCAACAAAATCAGTTCCGCATTGTTGAGTTGGGCATTCCAGAAACTCACCACGGAACTGACGCCGATTGCGCTGGAAAAAATCCATCTCAACGGCAGGGTAGCCTCCATCGTTCCCCTCGAAAGCATGATCAGCCGTTTTGCGTTCGGCAAGAAATCGGCGGCAGAACCGGAAAATGCTGTCGCCGGAGAGCCTACGGGCGAACTGAAGGTCACAGCCGGCCGGGAGAATTACCAGGGCGTCCATGTCGCCATGATAGATTTCGATCGCAGCGGCAAGGGCCTCGGCTTCCATCCGCTCACCAGCGGTTTCCGCACGGACGAGCGCTTCAAGTTGCGCGTGCTGCCCACCTTTGACGGTATGCTGGTCATCGAAAACATCAATCCCAAGGGCGAGCGGCGACAGATCTATCCGCCCAAAGACAGCGATGTGACGTCGATCAAGGCCGGTATCGAGATCCTGATTCCCCTGGACAAGGACCAGTATTTCGAATTTACCGGCGCCGCCGGCGACGAGCAACTGGTCGTCACCATTCGCGATCCGCGCGCATTCGACAAGGCAGCCGCCACGGCGAAGGTGACTCGCCGCGACGAGAACAATGGCTCGAATTTTCTCCAGGAGGTCACGGCCGATACATACCCCGTCATTTCCCAAGGAATACACCTCAGGCACGATTGAGCCGCTGCGATCACAGACCATGGTTTTCCATGCTTGTTCAAGATCAGTTCTTGCCCCCGGCTTGATCCGGGATCATGGTCGCCGTTGATGCAGACGCCAGACCCATCGACTCTGCGCGGCCGTATGGACGGCTACACGACGCTCTGCGGCTATGTCTTCAGCCATTGGCGGGCGCTGAGAAAGCCGCCCGTGCACACGGCGCTGCTGCGCCAGATCAATGCGATCGGCCTCGAGGCGCTGGGTACCATCTGTGTCCTCGGTGCAATTTGCGGCGTGCTGGTGATCACCCAGATCACGGCACTGGCCGGCGGCGACAACGAGACCGGCATACGCCTCCTGATCTGGACCCTGGTGCGCGAACTGGCGCCGCTGCTCACCGCGCTGATCATGATTTCCCGCTCCAGCGCAGCCATGGCAACGGAGCTTGCCCTGATGCGGCTGCATGAGGAGTTCTTGGCCCTTGAACGTATCGGCATCCGGCCCGAGGAGTATCTGCTGCTGCCGCGCGTGGCCGCAATGGCGCTGTCGCTTCTGGCCACCACCCTCTGCTTCCAGACTGTCGCCATCCTCTCCGGGCTTGCCGTGAGCAGTTTCCAGAGCGTGAATTTCGACCAGGAACTTGGCCATGTGCTCGAACTCACCCGCCCGACAGAATTGCTTGTTTCTGCCGGGAAAAGTCTGTGTTTTGGCCTGACCATAGGCGTCGTTTCCTGCTATCACGGCGCCTGTGCACGCCCGGATCCCGCAGCCATTCCCCTAGCGGGGACAAGTGCGGTGGCGAACAGCCTGTTCCTGGTGTTCATGATAGACATCCTGTTCGCAGGCGCCGCCCTGCTCACGCACTGACCTCCCCGTGACCGAGCAGCCACTTTTCCGTCGCCTGTCCGATCTCGCCGGCCACCTCACCGCCTCTCTCTTGCGCCTTCTTGGCAACCGCGCCTATTACTGGCTGGCGGCTTTCATCAGCCTGGCGGTGTTGGTCGATTTCACGTTTTTCCACCAGGTCAAACTCATGGAAAACCGCATGTTCGACATGCTGGTCAGCCAGCGACTGCGCTACGCCGCCGCCGACCCGGAAATCATCATCGTCGATATCGATGAAGCCAGCCTGAGTGCGCTGGCCAAGGACTATGGACGCTGGCCCTGGCCGCGCCAGGTCTTAGGCGAGTGGGTGGAAGGCGTCGAGAAGCAGAAGCCCAGGGCCATCGTGTTCGA
>CAIYYX010000252.1 GCA_903930535.1 uncultured Sterolibacterium sp.
AGATAGGCTTCGACGTAGGTGAAGCCGTTGGCGAGCGTGAAGGCGAGTTGCGAGATCGGGTTGGCACCCGCTTCGGCGATGTGATAACCGGAGATGGACACCGAGTAGAAGTTCTTGATGTCGTGGTGGATGAAGTATTCCTGGATGTCGCTCATCATTTTCAGCGCGAACTCGGTGGAGAAGATGCAGGTGTTCTGCCCCTGGTCCTCCTTGAGGATGTCCGCCTGCACCGTGCCACGCGCGGTGGACAGCGTCCAGGCCGCAATTTTCTGCGCCTCATCCTCGGTCGGCTCGCGGCCGTTATCAATCCTGAACTTGTCCATCTGCTGGTCGATGGCAGTGTTGAAGAACATCGCCAGGGCCATCGGCGCCGAACCGTTGATGGTCATGGACACCGAGGTGTTGGGCGCGCACAGGTCGAAGCCCGAGAGCAGCACCTTCATGTCCTCCAGGGTGGCGATGGAGGCGCCGGCATTGCCCACCTTGCCGTAGATGTCCGGTCTCTCGTCCGGGTCGCAGCCGTAAAGCGTCACCGAGTCGAAGGCGACCGACAGACGCTTGGCAGCCATGCCCTCGGAGACCTGCTTGAAGCGGCGATTCGTCCTGAAGGCATCACCCTCGCCGGCGAACATCCGCGTCGGATCCTCGTTCTCGCGCTTGAAAGCGAAGACGCCTGCCGTGAATGGGAAGGAGCCGGGCAGGTTTTCCTTCATCAGGAAGCGCAGCACCTCTGCCTCGTCTTCGAAGCGCGGCAGGCAGACCTTGGGCATCCGGCTGCCGGAGAGCGTGGTCGAAGAGAGTGCCGTACGGATCTCCTTGTCGCGGATTTTTACGACATACTCGTCCTGGGAATAGAGCTCCACCGTCTTCGGCCACATTTCCAGGAGCTTCCTGGCGCGCGGGTCGATCTGCCCCTCCTTCCAGGAAATCAGTTCCGTGAAATCCGCGGCTCCCTTGCCGCAGGATTCGAAAATGGCCTTGGCGACTTTAAGCGACTGTCGCTCGCGCGTCAGGCGCACCTGCTCTGCCGTCTGGCTATGGTAGCCACGAACCGTGTCGGCAATTTCGGCGAGATAGCGGACGCGGCCGGTGGGCACGATGGCGCGCGAGCTCGATGACTGTTTGCCAGCGACCTTCGGCAGAACTCCCGAACCGGCCTTCAGGCCAAGCGCCTGGAGTCGCTGCATAATGGCCTGGTAGAGGGCGGTAACGCCGTCGTCGTTGAAGCGCGCCGCCATCGTTCCATAGACAGGCATGTCGCTCGCCGCCTCGGCGAAGCGCTCGCGATTTCTCTGGTACTGCTTCCTGACGTCGCGCAAGGCATCCTCAGCGCCCTTCCTGTCGAACTTGTTGATGGCGACGAAGTCGGCGAAGTCGAGCATGTCTATTTTCTCGAGCTGCGATGCCGCGCCGAACTCAGGCGTCATCACGTACAGGGAACAATCGACATGGGGCACGATGGAGGCATCGCCCTGGCCGATGCCCGGCGTCTCGACGATGACGAGGTCGAAGCCGGCGAGCTTGCAGGCGGCGATCACCTCCGGCAAGGCGGTGGAGATGTCCGGACCGGCATCTCTTGTGGCCAGGGAGCGCATGTAGATGTTCGGGTGCTCGATGGCGTTCATGCGGATGCGGTCGCCCAGGAGCGCGCCGCCCGTTCTCTTGCGCGACGGGTCGACGGCGATGATGGCGATTCTGAGACTGTCTTCCTGGTCGAGGCGGCAGCGACGCACCAGTTCGTCGGTCAGGGAGGACTTGCCCGAACCGCCCGTGCCGGTGATCCCCAGAGCCGGAATCTTAAGCTCGGCAGCCGCCGCGATGAGCTGCTTTTTCAGTGCCTCGGGATAGACGCCATTTTCCAGCGCCGTGATGATTTGCGCGAGCCTGCGCATTTTCGTTCTGCGCTCGTCTATCTGCAGGGCTGGCAGCACTTCCTCGCCCTTCGGCAGGAAGGGCGCCAGATCGAAATCGGCGTGCTCTATGACGTCGTTAATCATGCCCTGCAAGCCCATCCTCTGGCCGTCCTCGGGCGAGTAGATGCGGGTGACGCCATAGGCGTGAAGCTCTGCGATCTCGGAGGGAACGATGACGCCGCCGCCGCCGCCGAAAACCTTGATGTTCTCGCCGCCGCCCGCGCGCAGCAAATCCATCATGTACTTGAAGTATTCGACATGACCGCCCTGGTAGGAGGTCACGGCAATTCCCTGGACGTCCTCCTGCAAGGCGGCATTGACGACCTCGCTCACCGAACGGTTATGGCCGAGATGGATGACCTCGGCCCCGGTCGCCTGCATGATGCGGCGCATGACATTGATCGAGGCGTCATGGCCGTCGAACAGGGACGCAGCGGTGATGAAGCGGACCTTGTTTTTCGGCTTGTAGGGGGACCGCTTGGTGGCGAGCGAGAGGTCAGTCATGGGCGTGATCCTGTCAAAGATTTCTGGCTGCGCACCCGTTTGGATACGCCATTCATCAGGACGGCAAGGCAGTGCGCCGCGATCTCATCGGGAGTCAGCGGCCCGTCAGGGCGGTACCAGCGCCCTATCCAGGAAAGCGCCCCGGCCAAGGTGAAGGCGGCCATTTTCGGGTCGCAAGGTGCGAGCGAGCCCTCTGCTATCCCCTGGCTGATCAGCCTGCGCAACTCTCGATCCACACCTGCCTTCAGGCCGCGCAACTTCTTTCGGCTTTCAGAGGGCAAAGGGTCCTCGCCGATGCGTATCAGACACATGCCAAAATCGGTGGTGACGATGCCGACATACTTCCTCATGGCCAGGGTCAGCTTGTCCAGCGCCGACCCTTTGGCAGCGCCGGCCTCGTCGATCGCCGCCTTGAGCATTTCGAGGGCGATGCGGACGCATTCGAAGAGAATCTCGTTCTTGCTCTTGACGTAGTAGTACAGGGTCGGCTTGGTGACGTTAAGCCTCCGGGCCACGTCGTCCAGGGATGTGGCGTGGAATCCGTTTTCGTTGAAGGCCTGCGCTGCCGCGCGCAGCACCGCATCGCGCTTGATCTCGCGCTCCCTGTTGCGATCCCCGCTCCACGGAGATGGGTGTACATTCGCTTTCACGTAGCCATCCTGTTCCAGGCAATGGCGGCCATTATACTACCTTTTGGTATCAATGATACCCGCCGGTAACATTGGGGGAAAATCCATCCTTGCAGAAGGTTCATAATGGCAGTGCGCAAGGAGAATCGAATGTTGATACTGGCAGGAGACATCGGCGGCACAAACACCCGGCTTGGCCTCTTCGATGAAGGCCAGGGCTGTATCGCGAAAAAAACCTACCCGAGCCGGAATTACCCCGACCTGGGCCAAATCGTGGCGGCGTTTTGCGCAGAAAATCCTTCTCCTGTGACACGCGCCTGCTTCGCCATCGCCGGTCCCGTACTGCATGGCCGCTCAAACCCGCCGAATCTGCCCTGGCATGTGCAGGCGACGGAACTGGCCCGCCAGATTGAGCTCGACTCGGTCAGCCTGATCAACGATCTGGAAGCCAATGCCTATGGGATTTCTGCGCTCACTGCAAAGGATCTCGCCGTGGTGGTTCCGGGAGAACGCGCAGCGGCTGGCAATGCCGCGGTGATCTCCCCCGGGACAGGGCTGGGAGAGGCGGGGCTGTTCTGGGACGGGAAGGGACTTCGCCCCTATGCCTGCGAGGGCGGCCATGCCGATTTTGCGCCGCGCAACGAACTCGAGGTCGAGCTGCTGCGCTATCTGCTCGCGCGCTTCGATCATGTAAGTTATGAACGCGTGCTATCGGGACCCGGGCTCTACCGTATCTATCAGTTTCTCCGCGACACAGGCCGCGGACGACAGGATGCGGACATTGCCGCTGCGCTCGATCATGAAGACCCCGCCGCAGTCATTTCCAAGGCCGCGCTTGCGAAGAATTGCCCGATTTGCATCCAGGCCCTGGATATGTTCGTCACAATCTGTGGCGCAGAAGCCGGAAACCTGGCGCTCAAGGCCATGGCGACGCAGGGCATCTACCTGGGCGGCGGCATTGCGCCGAAAATCATGGAGAAGTTGCAGGGTCCTCTATTCATCGGCGCATTCTCGGACAAGGGACGCATGAAGCCGCTGCTGGAAAAAGTGCCCATTTGGGTAATAATGAATCCGGAAACGGCACTCCTGGGCGCAGCGCGCTACGCCGCTCTGGCAGAGTCCAGCTCTTAGCCGCCGCAGGCTTACTCGCAAGCCTTGCGGTCGCGTTCCACCTGGATCATATTCCGTTGCATCATTATTCTGGCTGAACGACTATGGCCAGGCCGCCGCCACTGATCCATGCCATGCGAACGATTCAAATTGCACACAGCCCTATTCCCCAGGCATGGGGGCTGATTGAATCGATCAACTGAAGTCATTAGCAACAATACTTGAGGAAGTTTTCCAATGATCTCTGTGCGTACCGACGAACAGCTTGCCGCTATCCGACTCCGGTCAGTCATATGGGAAAACGGAGTTCTCTCTTATCTTGTCATGCGATTGCGTTGCAGCAAGTTGATGTAGCGCTGCACCCTGGACTGGATGCCGGAGCGAATATCGACAAATTCGAGTCCGGCGCGGTGGCTGACCTCCCAGTTTTTTAATGTAGCCTTCCATACGCCCATGACAATCAGGGTCACGGGCACGACGCCGATCTCGGGAAGAATGAGAGCGCAATTTTCGAATATGGCGCCTTTCTGAATTTCCTCCACAGGAGGCTCAGGAAGAATGACGCCGATGCCCTCGGCGCAGATATCCACCAGCGGCACCTGAACCGAGTTTTCCTCCTCAATTTGAATTTTGCACATCACAGGGTCGATGACTGGCGTGTCGATCCTGAATAAACCGCGTTTCTGAACGTGTTTCAAGGTCTCGGGAATGGCCACACGAAAGGCTTCGCGGCCTTGATATTCAACCATCTCCACTTCCGTACTGATCCACTGCACCTTGACCCCATCCTTGGCGCAGACAAAAATGGTTCTTTTGCTTGAAAGCAATGGATCGTTGTAGACGCTGCTGGCGTTGGTGTCGAGGTAGATCACATCGACCTCGGGATCGATGCCCAGCACTGCGGTAATCAGAACATCTTTCCCGCCATGGAAAACCGCGCTGACAATGTCCATTTCATGCGCCAGTTTGCGAAGTATGCGCAAGATCTCGACACGGCTCTTGACGATGAATTTCTCCGCGTCGTCAGTGTCGATTTCGTGTTTTTTTTCCTCTGCCATAAGTGATAGAGTGAATGGTTGCCGGGTTATTGTGGCGAAATATAATAGTACTCCGAAGGGCCACGATATTAGACGAACGGACGAAAAGCGTCGGAACAAATCTTGGCGCTGCCTCGCTACGGCTGCAGGTTCAGGTCCTTGATCACCTTGCTCCAGCGTGTCAACTCGGCCTTCTGGAAGGCGGAGAACGCGGCCGTGGTCATCGGGGGATACTGCTCGTAGCCGACCGAGACGATGCTTTTCTTGAAGCCGTCGGAGTTCTGCACCTTTATGAGCGCCTGATATAGCTTCTCGATGATCGCCGCAGGCGTAGCGCGTGGCGCATAGAGGCCGATCCACGAGGCGCTCTCGAAGTCGATGCCGGATTCGATGGCGGTCGGCACTTCTGGCATGAAACCGCTGCGCTTGGTACCGGTTACCGCGAGCGGACGCAGCTTGCCGGCAGCCGTCTGCGGCAAGGCATCCGACACCGAGGACACGAGCACTTGCACATCGCCCGACATGGCGGCCAGGATGGCCGGACCCGATCCTTTGTAGGGGATGTGGCCGATTTGGGTCCCGGTCAGGGTTTTGAACGCTTCGAAGGCCACCCGATGCGGCGAAGAGGGCGATGCGTAGAACAGTGCGTCGGGCTTCGACTTCGCATAGTCGATCAGTTCCCGTAGCGACTTCACTGGCAGCGATGGGGTCACCGAAAACACCAGCTGGCTGTAACCTATCATCGTGACCGGGATGAAGTCCCTCGCCGGGTCGTAGCCCAGCGAAGGATTGAGCCCGGGGTTGTAGGCCATCATGCCGCTCGATCCGCTGAGCAACTTGTAACCGTCTGGCTTGGCGTTGGCGACGACTTGAGCGGCGATCGCACCGTCGGCGCCGGCCCTGTTTTCCACCACCACCGGCTGGCCCAACTCGCCGCGCAGTTTTTCCGCCACGAGGCGGCCCATCACGTCGTTGCCCCCGCCGGGCGCGAATCCGATCACGAGCGTAATGGGCCTGGATGGGTAGTCGGTGTCGGCGAACGCGGCAGCTGTGAATAGTGCCGTCGCAAGAACTACGGCCTTCATTACGGTTTTCATAGGTGCCTCCATCGTTCTGGTTTTATATTCAATCCCCTGCGCAGTATTCTCGCATCAACTCATGGCACCGCCACCGTCCACGGGCATCGCCACCCCCGTGATATAGGAGTTCTCGGGCGAGACGAGAAATAGCGCCGCACGCGCCATCTCTTCCGGGTTACCCAGACGCTTGATGGGCCGCACCTGCCTGTTCATCTCGGCATAAGCCTCGGCCTGGATGTCCGGGTGGCGTGCCAGCACTCCCTGCCATAGCGGCGTGCTGTCGATCGGTCCCGGACAGATCGCGTTGACACGAATGCCGTCCGCGGCGAGCGACACGGCAAGTGCGCGTGTCAGCATCAGCAGACCCGCCTTCGAGGCCGAGTAGGCGGGGGACTGTCGCGACGGCCGCAGTCCCAGCCCGGAGGCGGTGAACAGCATCGCACCGCCACCTGCCCGGCGCAGCTCGGGGGCGGCAAATTTGGCGCCGAAAAATCCGGCCTTCAGATGAATGTCCATGACCTGGTCGTACTGCTCCTCGGTGGTATCTTCGAGCAAGCCTGGTCCGGCCACACCGGCGTTGTGGAAGAAAATGTTCAGCGCCCCGTAGCGCTCGACCGCCATCGCGACCGCCTGCCTGATCTCGGCGACCCGCTGCAAATCGCAGCGTGCGAAGCAGGCCTGGCCGCCTTGCTGTTCGATGTTTCGTACCGTCTCGAGGGCATCCTTCTCGTTGATGTCGGCGATGCAGACCTTGGCACCCTCCGTGGCGAACAGCATCGCACTCGCGCGACCGATGCCGGTGGCCGCTCCCGTGATCAGCGCTACCTTGCCTTCGAGTTTCATGAGTGAGCCCTGTCGATTCAAGAGGGGCGCCGGATGCCCAGGTCACGGAATGCCGGATGGCCGTTTTCGGCCATCCACACTTGCCCGCCGCCCACCTCCATCACCGTGCCCGTAATGTAGGCGGCGGCATCGGAGGCGAGATAGAGCGCCATATCGGCCACCTCCTCGACAGAGCCCATGCGGCCCAGCGGCACGTTAGAGAGCAATTGAATGAGCTGCTCGGCGCGGCGGTTCCGCGATGTGCGCTCAGTCTCGATGAGACCTGGCGCGAGCGCATTCACCCGCACGTGCGGAGCCAGCTCCATTGCCAGTGACTTGGTCAGGCTGATCACCGCCGCCTTGGCCGCCGAGTAGGCGGGCATACCGGGAAACGGGAACAAGCCGGTGACCGAACCCATGTTGATGATGCTGCCGCCGCGCTGCCGCATCGGCGCAGTCACCGCGCGGCTGCAGAGGAACGTGCTTTTCACGTTCACGGCGAAGGTGTCGTCCCAATCGCGTTCACGCAGGTTCTCGACGCGACCGATGGCAAAGTCCTGACCGCTCGCGCCGCCGGCGTTGTTCACCAGGACATCCACATGGCCATGACGTTCGAGCGTCACGCGCACCATCTCTGCGACATCGGCTTCGCGGGTCACATCCGCTTGCACCGCTGAGCTCTCGCCTCCGGCGGCGCGCAGTTCACCCGCCACCGCCTCGGCGCAGCCGCGGTCCAAGTCGGCGACGCACACCGTGGCGCCCGCTCGGCCAAGGGCGAGGCAGATGGCCCGCCCGATGCCTTGGCCGCCGCCGGTGACGATCGCCACCTTGCCTGCCATTGATAAATCAGCCAGACGCATGTCACATCCCTTCATGTATCAGTTCAAGCGCCGGCATCGCCGCGCGGCTTGATGAAAATTCCCTCATCGACGAGCCGCTGGATAGGCTGAGCACGCGAGCGGTCGGCCTGATCGGTCGGCAGTTTGTCGGCATACATATTCATCGGATAAATGGGTTTGCTGTACATGTCCTTGAGGGCTTCGGTGCGCATCTGCGTGAGCCAGTTCTGGCGGGGATCCATGCGGCGGCGGCGCAGCGCTTCGATATTGATCTGTGCGGCAGTGACCGTTTCTCCAGGATAGGGCACTTGCTGCAGCAAGGCGCCGTGGAAATCGACCACCATGCTGCCGCCAGGATAGGAGTTGGCCGGGTTCCCCTTGACGAACAAATTGCCTGGCGCGCAGGCCACCACATACATGGTGTTGAAGGCCGCGTGGGCGCGATTCGTCACCTCCCACAGTTCCTGCGGAGGCGAGCCGTCGGGCTCGGCCATGCCGCTCGAGCGGAGCATTACCTCGCAACCCTGCAGCGCCAAGGCCCGTGAATGCTCCGGGAAGAACGCCTCGTTGCAGATGAGGTAGCCGAGTTTGCCGATATCAGTCTCGATGACCGGGAACATGCAACTCAGCATGTCGCCCTTCTTGCGGCCGTATTTGCCGTCCATGAAGTCGACGTAGCGATCCCAGACATCGTGCGGGCTGACGTCGTCGCGGCCGCTGTAGGGAAGGTAAGGGCAGTATTTGTGGCGCTTGTAGACCACCTCGCCGTGCGGATCGATGATGAACCCGGCGTTGAAGGCAAACTCGGTGCTGATCTCGGGAATCACCTCATGGGCGCTGCCGGCGATGTATGTCTTGTACTTGCGCGCCAGTTCGGAGAGCACCTCGGTCTCGTCGCCGGGAATCTTGATCGCCATGTCTTTCGCGACCTTGGTGAAGATGTTCGAATAGGGTGCTGCGTCATTGTTCCAGCCCTGCATGAAGACCTCGGGCAGCAACACGAGCTTTAGCGGCGCATACTCGCGGAAGGCCAGACGCGTGGGACCGTAGCCGAAAATCTCGACGATGCGGTCGAGATTCGCCTTGCCGATGTCGCGCTTATGGTCGATGCCGACGCGGTTGGTCTGCATGAGGACGACGGAATACAGATCACTCATTATTTGGCTCCTGTGGTGGAGGCCGGCTCCCGGACCTCGTTGATCGACTGCTGGAACAGCTCTTGCGGCCAAGCCGCGACGAAATTCTGCCGCTTAGCGGCACGCGAGGCAAGTGAGGAAATCTGACGCCCGCTGAGTAAAGCTCACAATATCCCAATCTGGCAATTTGTCCCCGCAACGAAAAACCCTTGTTCGCGCATGTCTTGCTCCCTCTCCAGACAAATCGCGACAACACCATGGGAAAATTCCTCGCAGGGACACGGCATCCGATGCAGAGGAAGTTAGCTGCAGTGACACAGCCTTGACAATGATTGTCATATCACCTACTTTCGGCAATCCCATCAAAACATAAAAGAGGAGACACAATGATGCGCCGTATCCTGACTGTCGCACTGCTAACCGCGATCTTGTGCACTCTGGCTGTCGTTCCTGCACGCGCACAGGTATTCCCGTCGAAAACGGTTTTCATCGTGGTGCCCTACCCGGCAGGCGGCAGCACGGATGTGCTGGCGCGCGCGCTGGCAAACGAGCTCACCAAGCTATGGGGCAAGCCGGTGGTGGTGCAGAACGTCAGCGGCGCAAGTTCCATCATTGGCGCCACCAAGGTCGCCAACGCTGCCCCAGACGGCCACACCTTGCTGCTGACCATCGATCCCACCGTGGTGAGCAACCGCCTCCTCTATAAGAGCCTGCCTTACGACCCGGACAAGAGCCTGATGCCGATCACGATGATCGCCCGGGGCGGGCTGTTTGTGATCTCGAATCCGTTGATTCCCCAGACCACCCTGCGCGAACTGGTGGAAGCGGCCCGCCGTGCGCCCCACAAGGTCGCCTACGCCTCTTCTGGCATCGGTACGCAGGCAAATCTGGTGCTGGAGATGATAGGCAAACGCGAAGGCGTGCAATTCCTTCATGTGCCGTACAAGGGGATCGAGCCGGACATTCTGGCGGTGATGAGCGGCGAGGTGCAGGTCTCGCTGGTGAGCCTGGCGGCGGCAGGTTCGATGGTGCGAGCCGGCACTGTCAAGGCCATGGCAGTGAGCGGCCAGAAACGTTCCCCACTTTTCCCGGATGTCCCGACCATAGGCGAATCAGGCTTCCCCTACGCTGACTATACGATCTGGTTCGGGCTTTTCGCGCCCGGGGGCATGAATGCGCAATTGCTTGACCGCATCAACAAGGACGTGACAACGATCGCAAAGAGCGCGGATTTTTCCAGGAAGTACATCACCTCCCCTGGCCTCGAACTGGTCGCGGACACGCCATCAGAATTTGCCGCCGCGATCCGCGCCAACGTCAAAGTCATCGCCGAGATGGTGCAAGCTGCCGGCGTCCAGCCCGAGTAGCCCCGGGTTGGGTTGTTCTGCCAGGAACTCTTGCACGCAGACCGGAGAAATGCATCTGCCCTGCTGCCTGCCTGGCGATAGACCGGTGGCAAGGGTGCGGGACACGTTCACAGCTTCCAGCCAATGGCGTCGGACCAGGCGGCGATTGACTGTTCGGTGTCGCGGCCTTCGCGAACCAGCCATGCGCAGAAACTCTCGATGACCGCAGTGTTTATGCTGCTGGCCGAGTAGTTGGCGAAATAGGCCCGCTGGAGCGCCGCCAGCGTACCGAAAGGCGCACACAGACGGCCCTGGGTGATGTCGTCAACGACCAGGAACAATGGCACCAGTGCGATACCCAGGCCTTCGGCCGCAGCCTGCAGCGCGAAGTACAACTGCTCGAACTTCAGCGTGCTGGCCGGGCGCAGTTGGGCAACCCCGGCCGCTTTCAACCAGTCGCTCCAGGGCATCAGTTCCGTGCCGTAGGTGATCAATGTATGGGCGGCCAGGTCCTGCGGACAGTCAAGCCGCCTGCCTTCGAGAATGTCCACGTGGCAGACCGGCACAATGGTCTCCGTCATGAAGGGCACGGAACTGCAACGCGGCGCCGGTTCGTGAGCACCCCGGATGGCGATGTCGTAGCCGTTCTCCTGGAAATTCACCGGCCCGACCAAGGTGGTGAGCTTGATCTCGACGTCTCTGTGCAGCCGCTGAAAACCCGACATGCGCGGGATGAGCCAGCGCATCATGAAAGTGGGCGGTGCGCTCACACAAAGCGTTGTCGGTTCTGCCTGCTCGAGCAGTTGCGTGGAGGCGACCGAGATGCGATCGAGTGCCGGCGTGACCACGGCGAGGTAGCCGCGGCCGGCCTCGGTCAACGTGAGCTGCGAGAGCAAGCGACGGAACAGTGGCGTGCCGAGCCACGCCTCAAGCAATCCCACCTGCCGGCTCACCGCACCACGCGTGACGCAAAGCTCCACGGCTGCCTTGGTAAAGCTCAAATGCCGCGCCGCGACTTCGAAGGCACGCAATGCATTTAGGGGAGGGAGTTTTCTCACAATTGGCCTTGGGATTTGGCCGCCGCGCAAAAAAGCGTCATGCCGGCCGGCTACCCGATACTTCCCCTTCCTAGTCGAGGGCGAGACGCTTGGGCGCGGCCCGCTCGCCCGAGCCGCGCTGCGGCATCATGGGCAAGGCGAAGCCTTGCTGGTGGCAGGCACGGGTGATCATGACGAATTTCCACAGCACGCCCCCGGCGACAGCAGCAGCCCCGGCAAGCGCGGCCAGCGTAGCTGCAGATTGCGGCAGAACGAGACAGAGCGCGAAAAGCAATGCGGGTGCGACATGCCCCAGGACCAGCAACGGTTTTGCGATGACCGCGAGATCGTGGCGCGATAGCGGGCCAATCCCCTCTTCCCTGGCGGTCAGGAGATAACGCCGCCAGAGCCTGGCGTTGACCACGGCAAGAGCCAGCCCTGCCAGCGCCAGGCCGGCAACGCGGCCGTCCAGCAGGGCGAAAAGTCCCAGCCCCTCGAATAATCCGGTAGCGACCAGCATCGAGGGAATGAGCGGCGCGCGCCAGGTCGGAATGCCTTTCGAGGCATAAAGAATCCGCGCCTGGCAGACGAGAAATGCCGCGGCTGAGAGTGCAGCGATCAGGTCGATCACAGGATGGGGCCAGAGGAAACCTGCGGCCACAGCCGGATAGAAGAGTGCCACGCACCAGGTCTCGCGCGTCATCCAGGACGAGTGCGGGCGCAGCAGCACATTGAGGAAGCGCGCCTTGCGTCCGATCTTGAGGAAGACGAAGAACAGACCGATGGCCATCAGGAAAGCCGCGAACAGATTGATCACATGCAGGCGACCAGTGTCGATCGCGCCGCTCGAGTGGGCGAGCCAGGCCAGGATCGCCAGGCCCGAGGACATGCCGCCCAGAATGAAGTTCATGGCGGCGCGGTAATCCCAGAATGTCTGGCGTGCGCCCACCAGAGGATTGGACGCATCCGACATCGCCTCGTCGTCCGTGTCGGAGAATTCGGCCTTTCGCCCTGGCGTGGTGCCAGGGATTTCGTAGAGATACTTGATCTGCGGATCGGTGCCGAGCTGGGCGTGCATCTGGAAGGAGCGATTGCTCTTGGCGAGTTCGGACACCTGCGCTGCCTTGTCATTGAAATCGCCGAAGGTGATCGCCTTGGCGATGCAGGAAACCGAGCAGGCCGGCGTCACCTCGGCATCGACTCCGGGGATGAGGCCCAACACCTCTGCCTCGTCGATGCGCTCGACGCAGAAGGTGCATTTGTTGGCGACGTTGATGCGGTCGTCGTGCGCGGTCTTCTTCTCCTGGCGCGTCTTTTCGCCGTAATAACCGACTTTCTCATGGACGATGGTGCGCGCCTGGTAGGGACAGGCCACGGCGCAGGAGCCGCAGCCGATGCAGGTATCGTAAGTCATGGTGACCAGGCCATCGGCGCGCTGGCGCGTCGCACCCGTCGGGCAAACCGGGACGCAGGGCGGATTGGCGCAATGCTGGCAGCCCGTGACCAGAAAGACGCGCGAGACGCTGGGGAAAGTGCCGACCTCGACGTCAAGCACGCGGCGCCATTGCACCCCCGGCGGCGTATCGTTGGCGTGCTTGCACGCGATGGTGCAGGTCTGGCAGCCGACGCAGCGATTCAAATCCACCACCATGCCGTAGCGTTTCATGGCTGCCTCCCTCTCGCCACTGCCTGCGGGCTGTCGTCCCTCTTCACCGATACCCGGATCAGGTCGGCGCCGCTGCCGGTGCCGTCAGTCGTGGACAAGGAAAGAGGCGTCAGCGAATTCAGGCTGCCGACGCCGAGATTCTTGGCATAAGGCGTGGCCCAGTGGTCGAACTGCCCGATCAACAGAACGGTGTCAGGGCGGATGCCTTCGCGCAGCGTCGCGCGGCCATGCGTCTTGCCGCTCGCCGATTCGAGCACGATGGGGTCGCCGTTTTTGATGCCTAAGCGGCGGGCGACGCTGCGGTTGATGATGATGCCGTCGTGGCCGACGATGTTCTGCGCCACCTCCTGGATCAAAGGCAGGCCGACGTTCGCGCCCCAGGCATACTGCATGCTGCGCGCGGTGAGCGCCCAGAAAGGGAACTCGGCCGGATCGCGCCCGACCTCGCTGGCATAGTTTGTCCAGATGTCGGGAAAACGCTTGTAGTTCGGCAGCGCCTCATATTCCTCGAGTTGGCTGTCCCACCACGCTATGCCCACCTCGTGCATGCGCGTTGCCAGTTGCGCGCCGTGACGCTTGATGTTCTCCTGGTAGGGCAACTCGAAACGCAGGCCCTTCCGCTTCATCTCGGGATAAAGATACCAGTCGAGCTGGGAGAATTCCCGCAGCATGAAGCCATGTTCGCGGAACCAATCGATGCCATGCACCTCCTTGCCTTCCGACAGATCATGGCTGGCCGCCTTGGCCACGGCATTCCAGATCTCTTCGGCCGTGTGGGCCACATCGGGGTCGAGCGAATAATCGAAAGCCTCGGTCTTCAACGCCGTCGCGGCAGAGCCGCGGTTGATGGATTCATTGTAGCGGCGCAGGATGCCGGTGCGCTTCGCGAGTTCGGTGGCGATGTCCGTCATGTCCCTGCACTCGCCGGCGGGGGGCACCACCGATTGCCGGATCGCCCAGCCCTGGTGGTGCCAGAATTGCTCGCCCGAGCCCGTGCCGCCGATGCGCGAGAGTTGCAGGCTCTCGATGTCGGTGGCGTCGGGCAGCAGCACGTCGGCCATGTAATTGGTCTCATCCAGCGTGTAGGCAAAGGCCACGGTGAAGGGGAACTCGGCGATGCGCTCGGCGACGAAGGGGGCGTTCCAGGAGGAAATCGCGGGGTTCGTCCGATAGCAGATCCACATGTCGGGCAGGGTCTGCTTGGGCCAGGGATTGGGCGGCTTCTTCTGGAACAGCCAAGGCAGATGCGCCGGACCGAGTGCGGACGACCAGGGAGAATTGGCGGAGAGCGGCACCAGCATCTTGTAGCCGTTCCTGATATGGGGCTTGGCCTGCCAGTCTTCCTTGGTGGTTGCATTGAAGGGATAAGCCATGAAACCGTCGGGGCCGGCCTTGACGCTTTTGAGCCGATTGTCCGCCGGACGGTTCAGTCTCACCTTGGTGCCCAGCGTGCCGCCGGGAACCTCCAACGCGCCGACCAGGCAGGCGAGCAGCGTGCGCGCCCAGACCGTCTGATAACCGCCCCAGCCGTTGTTCACGCCCTTGCCGAGCATGATGCCCACCGGCCGATGCGGCAGGGTCTCGCCCTCGATCTCTATGGTCGCGCCGACCCTGGCATGGGCGACGAATTCGTCGGCGACGCGCCTGATCGAAGACGCCTCGATGTCGCATTCCGCGGCCGCCCACTCGGGCGTACAGGTCGCCAGGTGCTCGATGAGCAACTGGAAGGAAGGTTTTACGATGATGGCTTCATGCTGCCAGCTTTGGCCATCGGGTCCCTGCTCCATGCCTGCCACGGTGAAGCTGCCTTCGAGTGCGGGCTCGGTCCCCGAACCGCTGGTGAATTCGTCGAAGGGTCTGGCCCTGTTTGAAGCCAGGTCCCAGATGAGCGGCTTGCCACTCACGGTGTCCCTGAGAAAATAGCCGTTAGGTCCGACGAGATAGGGCGAGTTGGTGTCGTCGCTGAGAAAGCGCACATCGCACAAGGTGCGCCAGTCGCGCTCATGCAGGATGCGGTGGATGACGCCGTAGAGGAAGGCGGCATCGGTCTTCGGCCGGATGGGCACCCACTCCGCCGAGAGCGCGCCGGTGACAGAGAGATGCGGCTCGACCTGCACTCGTTTCAGCCCTCTCACGCGGGCGTCGGCCTGGCGCCACACCCCGGTCACGCCCGAGGACGCCTCCTGGTTGTTGCCGCAATTGATGATGTAGTCGCAATTGGGGGAGTCGACCGTGACGGTGAAGGCGCGATGCCAGAACTCGCCGTAGAGATGCTCGGAGTGGTAGCACTTCGCACCCTGGCCGCTGCCGAAGCCCAGATCCATCGGTCCCCAGGCCGAGAGAAAGGCGGGGAAGGAACCCATGTAGCGGGTCGGCGTGCCGCCGCCGCCGAAGCTCGCTGCCAGACGCGGATAACCTTCCTCGTCGGTCAGCCCCTTGGCGAGGATCTCATTCATTTTCCCGGCGACGAGGTCGAAGGCTTCCTCCCAGGAGATGGCCACGAAACCCGGCTCGTGCTCCTTCCCCTTCTTGGGGTTGCTGCGCTTCATCGGCTGCGTGATGCGATTCGGGTTGTAGGTCTTCTGAATCATGCCGTAGGCCTTGACGCAGACGCGGCCATGGGCCGGGTGCGCCGCGCCGATGTCGAGGTTGGGCTCGATGCGCAGGGCGACGCCGTTCTCGACCTCGACCCGCAGCAGGTCCGGGCCGCACACGCACTGATTGCAATAGACCGGGACGGTCTTGCGCTCGCTGCGTTTCGCCTTTGCCGTTTCAGTCATGACCGTCACCCCTTTTTCAATTGTCCAAGCTTGGCCGCCCTGGCTTCAAGACGTTCGCGCTGCCTGGCAAGATCGACGACGAAGCGCACATGCTTCGCCCGTCCGACCACATCCAGTTCATCTCTGATCTCGGCTGCGAAAGTGACGCGCCGTCCGACGACATCCGTCACCGTCGCCACCACATCCACCCACATGCCCTCCGGCGTCGGGCCGATATGGTCTATCTCCACCCTCTCGCCGAGCGAGTTCTCTGCATCAGTGAGATACTCGCCGAGAAGTTGCTGGCAGGTTTCCTCCATGTCCCAGACGAGTGAGGACGTCGCATAGACGCGCAGACCCTCGTCCATTAAAGGGATCGTTCGATCGCTGCCTATCGCGTAGCGATTGGTTCGCGTCGATCCGGCGGCCAGCCCCGGCCTCATTGGCTCTCCTTCTGCTTCGCGGCATAGGTGCGGCGCAAGTCCTGCTTCAGGACCTTGCCCATCGCGCTCCTCGGCAGGGCATCGACGAAGGCCATCTTTCTGGGAATCTTGTAGCCGCCGATCTCGCTTCGGCAGTGGCTGATGATTTCCTCGGCGGAGAGCGTCTGGCCCGCTGCCAGCACGATGACGGCGAACAGCGCCTCGCCGAAGCGCTCGTCGGGCACGCCTATCACCGCCGCATCATGGACTGCGGGATGCTTGAAGAGCACGGCCTCGACCTCCGACGTATACACATTCTCGCCGCCGGTGACGACCATGTCCTTCTTGCGGTCGAGGACGAAAAGATAACCCTCGGCGTCGAGCCTTCCGACGTCGCCGGTATGGAACCAGCCGTTTCTGAAGACCTCGGCGTTCTCCTTCGGCCTGTTGTGGTAGCCCTTGGCGACCTGGGGTCCGCGGACCACGATTTCGCCCGACTCGCCGATGGGAAGCTCGATGCCGTCGTCGGAAAGAATCCGGATGTCTACGCCGGGAATCGGCCGCCCGCCTGCGGCCAGGAGATCCGGGCGGTCCTTCAGGGCGCGCAGATGATCGGCCTCGTCGAGCAGGCAGAGCACGGGCACGGTCTCGGTCAGTCCGTAGATCTGATGCATGGCCACACCGGGAAAGGCGGCCATGGTGCGGCGTATCCACTCCGCCGCCATGGGCGAGGTGCCGTAACTGATGAGACGCAGCGAACTGATGTCGTGACGGGTAAGTTCGGGATCCTGAAGCAGCCGGATGATCATGGCCGGCACCCAGCTGCCAATGGTCACGCGGTAGCGTTCGATGGTCTGGAGCACGGTCGCAGGAGAGAACTCCGGCAGGTAGGTGTGCCCCGCGCCCATCAGGCTGAACACCGTCGCCTTGAGATCGGTGGAGTGGAACATCGGCGAGACGTGCAGATAGACATCGGACTGGGAGACCGACATCGCACGCGAGACCTGCAGCGCATTCGAGACGATGTTGCGATGGCTGATCCTCACCCCCTTGCCGCGGCCCGTCGTGCCCCCCGTGTAGAGCAGGATGGCATCATCGTCCTCGGCAGGGTCATGAGGCGGAAGGGCCTCTGCCGCCGCCTTCATCTCGTCGTAATGAGGAAGTGAAACCGCGGTTTTGCCAGGAGAGAGGCAGAAGGCGCGGCTCTTCCAGGCATCCAGCGGAGCATGGGCTAGCATGGAGGCGAAGCCTTCCTCGACGGCGAGCAATTTACATTCTGCGTCCTCGAGAACCTGCGCAATCTCGGCGGGCGCCAGGCGAAAATTGATGGGCACGGGAATCGCGCCCAGCCAGTAGCCGGCATAAATCAGCTCGGCCTGGCGGACGGAGTTGCGGCAGAGTATGGCGAAGCGCTCGCCCGAACCCTGTTTGAGGCCGAGGGATCTAAGCATGCCGGCGGCACGCGAGATGCGCTCGAGATAAGTCGCCCAGGAAAGATCACCCTCGGCGTCGCGGATCGCGATATTCGAACCGAACAATCGGCCCGTGCGCTGCAACAGCGACGACATCGTCAGCATACTGTTCCCTTTTACAAAGACTCGCAAAGACTCCGGCTAATGTAAGTAGCGTGGCGGTCGATGTCAAGTCGGATGACATCTGACGATGTTGCCGACAGGGAAATAGCCACTGTATTTCGCTGATATACTGAAAGAAAGGAGCGATGATGGAAATAAGCGAACAGCAGATCAAGCCATACTACGCAGCGGCCATCCAGCCCAGGGTGATTGGCGGCTGCCTGGATGAAAATGCCGTCGACAAGAACGTGGCGCATTGCTGCGAGCTGATAGACAGGGCCGTCGCCGGCACAGCCCAGACCATGAAAGGCCAGGCGCCGAAACTCGTCGGCTTCCCCGAGAGCTTTCTCCATGGCTTCGGCCCCGCCCGGGTGAGAAGCTTCCAGACCAATTCGCGCATGGCGAGAAGCATCCCCGGCGACCAGACCGAGCGGCTGGGCGAGAAGGCGAAGGAATACGGCATCTACATCGCAGGCAGCATGTTCGAGGTCGATGAAAACTACCCGGGTCATTTTTTCAACACAGGATTCATCATCGACCCGGCAGGCCAGGTCGCGCTGAAATACCGCAAGATCAATTGCTCGAACAGCGCGGTGGAACTGTCAACCAGCCCGGCCGACATCATGGCCCACTACAGTCAGGACCTGGAAACGCTGTTTCCCGTCCTCAAGACGCCGATCGGCAACCTCGCCATCTACATCTGCTTCGACGGCCTGTTCCCCGAGATGCCGCGCTGCCTGGCGCTCATGGGCGCCGAGGTGCTGATCCGCCCCATGGGTCCGCAGCCGACCAGCGGCGTCGAGTATGTCGATACCTGGCGCACCGTCAATCGCATGCGCGCCTTCGAGAACAATGTCTACCTGATCGGCCCCCACTGGGCGGATTCGCCGCAGTCGGAGTCGCTGGTGGCCGAGGGACACTCCATGATTGTGGACTTCAACGGCCAGATCCTGACCGAGTCCGACGGCGCCAGAGAGCACTTCGTCGTCGCCCAGATCGACATCGAGCGACTGCGGCAGCGGCGCAAGAACCAGCGCAACAACTTCCTCTCGCAGTTGCGCAGCGAACTCTACGCCCGCGTCTATGCCGCCAAGCCCTGCTTTCCCAGCGGCCCGGACACGGACCGCAAGCGCGGATTGCTGGACCTCGACGAAAAGTGGGCCCTGGAAAAGGACGTGTATGAATCCCTCGTAGCGCGCGGCATCGTCACCGCGCCCAAGAGCTAAGGAACCCCGATGAAGTCATCCCCGCGTTCGCGAGGATGACCTCGCGGCTGCAGGCCGAGCCTTTTCCTAAACATAACTCTCTAGAAGACGCCTCCTAATGTCAGAAGCCATCACGCTCACGGTCAATGGTGTCTCGCGCACCGTCCATGCCGAACCGGACACGCCGCTCCTGACCGTTTTGCGCAACGACCTCAAACTCAAGGGCGCGAAGTTCGGCTGCGGCCTCGGCCAGTGCGGCTCCTGCATGGTGATCATCGACGGCCACAACGTGATGTCCTGCGATACGCCGCTGTGGGCCGCCGCCGGAAAGTCCGTGACCACCATCGAAGCGCAGGGCAGCGTAGACGCACCCAGCGTGCTGCAGCGCGCCTTCATCACCGAGCAGGCGGCGCAGTGCGGCTATTGCATCAGCGGCATCATCATGACGGCGACAGCGCTGCTGGCCAGGAATCCCGACCCGAGCGAATGGGAGATCAAGCAAGCGCTGGCGCGCAACCTCTGCCGCTGCGGCACGCACACCCGCATCATCAAGGCGGTGCAGCGCGCGGCACGCGAGATGCGCAGATGAGCGCTGCCGAAAAACTTCCCGGCACCCTGGAAGGCAACCGCCGCCTCGACCAGTGGCTGCAGTTCAATCCTGACCGGAGCATCACCCTTGCCATCGGCCGGGTCGAGCTCGGACAGGGCGTACTCACGGCGCTAGCGCAGATCGCGGCCGAGGAACTCGACGTTGCCTTCCCGAGGATACGTGTGCTCTCCGGCGACACGGCCATCGTCCCGAACGAAGGCGTGACCTCGGGCAGTCGCTCCATCAACGAAGGCGGCATGGCCGTCCGTTATGCCTGCGCCGAGGTGCGCCACCTGCTGCTCAAGGAAGCAGCGCTGCGCTTGGGCATCGCCGTTGAGAAGCTGTCTGTTGCAGACGGCACCATCGCGGGACCCGGGGGCGAGATCACATACTGGCAGCTGCCGCACGCAACGCTTCTCGCCAGGCAGGCGAGCGCCTCGGTCAGCCCCAAGCAGGCGTCCCGCCACAGCATCGTCGGCACCAATGTCGGACGGCTGGACATCCCGGACAAGGTGACAGGAACGCCGCGCTTCGTGCAGGACATCGAGCTGCCGGGAATGCTCTTCGGCCGCGTGGTGCGCCCGCCCTCCTTCGCCGCGAAACTCACAAGCTTCGATAGAGCCCTGGTCGAAAACCTGCCCGGCGTCGTCGCGCTCGTTGTGGACGGAAACTTCATAGGTGTCGTCGCCTTGCGCGAAGAGCAGGCGGTCAAGGCCAGGCTGGCTGCGCTATCCGCGGCGCAGTGGCAGGAAGGCGTGCTGCCCGCCGACGAGACAGATATCTACGACTTCCTCGTGAGCCGCCCGAGCAAGGACCAGGTAGTCATCGAGAAGAGCGATGCGGCGGCGCTGGCGCGCGGCGAGCGCTCCTTCTCCGCCCGCTACACCAAGCCCTATCTCGCCCACGCCTCCATGGCGCCTTCTTGCGCGCTGGCGAAATGCGACGAGGGAATCGTTGAAGTCTGGACGCACAGCCAGAGCGTGTTTGCGCTGCAGCAGGAGATCGCCCTGATTCTCGATCTGCCGGCCGCTGAAGTTCGCGTCCATCATGCCGAAGGCCCTGGCTGCTACGGACATAACGGCGCGGATGACGCCGCCTTCGACGCCGTGCTGCTTTCGCGCGCAGTCTCAGGCCGCCCGGTGCAGGTGCAGTGGATGCGCGACGACGAGTTCGCCTGGGAGCCACTGGGGCCGGCGATGGTGATCAAGACCCGCGCCTCGCTCGACGCAGAGGGAAACATCGTCGATTGGGCATTCGACGTCTGGAGCAACGGCCACATGCACAGGCCGGGTTCGGTGAAGACCGCCGGCAGGGTTTCTTCTCTGATCGGCGCCTGGCACGTCCTTGATTCCGTCCCGCGCGCGCCGCAGGTCGATGCCCCCATGTTTGCCGGCATAGCGAACAATGCCGTGGCCGGCTATGACCTTCCCAACCAGAGGGTCGTCGAACATTGCGTACTGGAACTGCCGCTGCGCGTGTCTTCCCTGCGCGCGCTGGGCGCCTACGCCAATGTCTTTGCGCTGGAATCCTTCATCGACGAACTGGCCGCAGCAAGCGGATCGGACCCTGTCGAATTCCGGCTGCGCCACATGAAGAACCCGCGCGCGCGCGCAGTCATGGAACTCGCTGCTGCGCGCGCCGGCTGGCAGCCCGGGGTCGTCAGCGACGGCACGACTGGATACGGCTTTGCCTTCGCGCAATACAAGAACTACGCAGGCTACTTCGCCATCGCGGTTGAACTGGAGCTCGACCAGGGCATTCGCGTCAGGCGCGCCGTTGCGGCCGTCGATGTCGGCCAGGCCATCAACCCCGACGGCGTGATCAATCAGAACGAGGGCGGCATCATCCAGGCCATCAGCTGGACGCTCAAGGAACAGGTCCGCTTCGATCGCGAGCGAATCACGAGCCGTAGTTGGGAAGATTATCCGATACTGACTTTCCCGGAAGTCCCCAAGGTCGAGGTACACCTCATCAACCGGCCCGATGAGGCGCCTCTGGGCGCCGGCGAACTGGCCATGGGACCGACCGCGGCAGCGATCGCCAACGCCTTGCATCAGGCGTTGGGCGTGCGCATCCGCGACCTGCCGCTGACCGTGGAACGCATCACCCGCAGCATGTAGCTCGGCATTTCTCTGAACCACCTTTAGGGTGGTAGGACGACATTTGGCGCGGCAATGTCGGGCTGAAAGCCCGACCTGTCGTCAGCGCACCAGCTTGGCCGCCTTGGCTTCCAGGCGTTCGCGCTGCTTGGCGAGTTCGACGACGAAGCGCACATGCTTGGCCTTGCCCACCACATCCAGTTCGTCGCGGATCTCGGCCTCGAAATTAACGCGCCGGCCATCGACGCCCGTCACCGTCGCCTTCACCTCCACCCACATGCCTTTCAGCGTCGGCCCCAGATGGTCTATCTCGACCCGCGCCCCGACCGAGTTCTCGGCCTCGGTGAGATACTCGCCGAGAAGCTCGCGGCAGGTGTTCTCCAAGTCCCTCACCATGAAAGGTGTGGCATAGACGCGCAGGTTCTCGCCCATGAAGCCTATGGTGCGTTCATTGTCTATTTCGTAGCGATTCGTTCGTGTCGCTCCAGCTGTCAGTCCGGGTTTCATCCTGTGCATTCCTTTCTTAATTGAACAACGAGATAAGCTAGTACAATAACCAGTCAGGCGCAAGATTTATCATCAGATGAATCATCGCGCATCAAAGCCACCCAGACGGACATCGCCCGCTGAGAGAAGTCCTTTTGAATTCATTGCCCGGATGGTGAAATTGGTAGACACAAGGGACTTAAAATCCCTCGGCGCAAGCCATACCGGTTCAAGTCCGGTTCCGGGCACCATTTTTATCGAATGCGCAAGAATACTGAACGCCCATGATCGTCCTTAACCTCTGCTGCGGCAACAGACACCAATTCGAGGGCTGGTTTGCCTCGACTGAAGAATTTTCCCGCCAGGCAGAAACCTTGCTCGTTGCCTGCCCGCATTGCAGCGACGTCAGAATCACCCGCTTGCCCTCGGGTCCCCACATCAAGCGCACCGGGATTTCCGAACCCGCCGACATCAACGCAGCCCTCTCTGCACTGGCCGCGCTTGTCAAAGACAGCGAAAACGTCGGCGCAAAGTTTCCGGAGGAAGCGCGCAAAATCCATTATGAGGAAATCCCTCCGCGGAGCATACGCGGCATCGCCTCCATCACCGAGGTCAAGGCCCTGATCGAGGAAGGGATTGCCGTACTCCCCTTGCCGACTCCGAGCAAGGACGAGATGCACTGAGCCCCCGCCCGCATCAGACTGAAATATCGCCAGAGTCACCCGAGTCGCCGGCGGAATCATCAGAAGCAACCTCTGCGTAATTGTAGTTATTGATCACCGTATTCTCGGTCATCGGCTGCGGCGGGTTCCCGTTCGCGCCAAGGCCGCTGCCGGAGCCGGCGTTATGGTGGCCCATGAGGCTCTCTATGCCCTGGAACAGGAAGGAGCCGGCCACAACGCCCGCCGCCGTGGTCGCGACATTCCCCAGCAAGCCTCCGCCCCAGGAAGTCGCCGGCGCTTGCGGCATGGGCTGCGCCTGGACAGCGGCTCCCGCGGCCGCAGTTGGCTGAGCCGGCGCCTGCGCCGGCGCCGACTTTCCCCAGGCATTGTCAAGAAAGCCCGGCTGTTTGGCTGAACGCAACAGCTCCATTTCCGCCTGCAGTTTGTTGGCCTGTGCCTGGACAGCCTGCAAGGCATGCTCCAGCTGCATGGTGCGCTGGACCAGGAGATAGGCCGAGTCGGCTTGGCGTGTGCAAGCCTCCTTGATGAGAAGATCGGCCTCGCTGTCCTTTTGCCCCGCCTGAGTCTGGGTCAGCTGCTGGAGAAAGAGGCTGAGTTGATCGCGTTCCTGGGGGTTCATGGTTTACCTCGGTTGATGCTAGGTTGATGCTATTGTGCGGGTTGAGAAATCATGCCATCTGATCCTGGGGAACGGATGGGTTTTAATCATTACCTGAGGAGGAAAAATGGAAGCGACGGGGTTGTATTTTCTGGCAAGACTATTTACCTGCGGCGTATGGACGGTCAGCGCCATACACGAAGTATTCCATTACCGGCACGCCACGGTCAAGATGACCGAAAACCACATCCCCTTTGCAAAGTATGTGCTGTCGCTTGTGGTCATGATGAAACTCGGCGGCACGCTCATGCTGCTCACCAATCAGTTTGTCTGGGCTGCCTCACTGGCCTGGATTCTGTTCATGATTCCGGCAAGCCTTCTCTACCACCTCCCCTTGCATGAAAAGGATGGAACGTTCATTTTCCCCCAGATGATACAGCTGACCAAGAATGTCTCCATCATGGGCGGCTTGCTCTGTCTGATTCTGCTCGACCCGGGCAAGCCCGCCTGGCTCGTCGCCTTGATCAGGTAAGGCTAGCCCGACGATCCCCTGGCGTCAGGCTAAAAGCCCGACCTACTTGGCTACCGAAGAAAGGTTCACGCGCTTGAGCGCCTCCTTCCGGTAGCTCTCGTCTATGAATTTGTCGAGATCGACTTTCTTCCTGATCACGCCTTGCCGAAATTCCTCATTCTGCAGCCAGTCGAGCTTATCCCTGAAAATTTCCGATTTCACGGAAAGAAAGCCGTTCTTGATCGTGTCGTCGAAGGTGTAGACCAGCTCGGCATCGTCGGCAGGCTTGTCGTTCAACTTGCCGGCGAGCTTCAGCGTCTCGTCGCGATGGAGGATGGCATAGTCCAGGCCTTCCATGTAAGCCGCGAGGAAGCTGATGGTCGCCTCGGGTTTCGCCTTGAGCGTCGGTTGCATGGCCACGAAGAAAGTCGAGGGATACTCAGGCACCAGGTCGGCGGCAAAGGCCATGACCCTGTAGCCGAGCTTGTCGGCGACGGCCGCATACTGGGAGGAACTGGCGGTCGCATCCACCTTGCCCGCGACCAAAGCCTGTATCCTGGCGCCGCTGCCGCCGGCATTGACGATGTTGATTTTATCGGAAGGAATGCCCTTGCGACTCAGCATCGCCCTCGCCATGGTCTCGGGAACGGAACCTGGCCCGGAAACGCCGAAGGTCTTGTCCTTCAACTGCTCCCAACTGGTGATGTCCTTTCTCACAAAGAGGGCGTAGGGAAAACCCGGCTGGCCGGAACCGAAGAAGCGCAGATCTGCGCCTCTGTCGATCGCGTTCACAGCGGCGCCGGGGCTGAGCTCGGCGGAGTCAGCCTCGCCCGCGAGCAAGGCCCGCATGACGTCCTTGTCGCCTTTCAACTGAATGAACTCGACGTCCAGCCCGCGCTTCTTGAAGAAGCCCTTCTCCAGCGCCATCCAGAAAAAACCGGCATTGCCCTTTGCCTGCAGCAGGGCGTGTTTCCATTTCACCTGCGCCTCGACCGGCACCGCGAACAGCAGCGCCAGAAGAAGAACGCTGGTCAGGGAGATCCTCCGCATCTTCATGGTGAATTAGCCTCCTTTATTTGTAGTCCGGATCGTCCTTCAACATGCGCATTTCGGTATTCATCGCGACGTCGCTGCGGCGACGCTGGGCGCACCACTTGCCTGTCTCCCAGTACTCGCTCTTGACGGCGAGCTGCGCCTGTTTTTCCAGATGCTCGTTCCACTCGCCCTGGTCATAGCCGTACCACGGCATGACCGGCCTGAGCGGCTGGAAGCCCAACTCATCCCAGATCTTGCGTGCATTCTCCATGAATTCCTTCTTCGGCATGGCGACCGGCGGAAAGGATTCCTTGAGCACTGCATTGATCAGAACGGCGGAGTCCTCGCTGTCGACCTTGCTGCGCGGGCCATGTCCTTCGTCCTTGTGCAGCAGCATCTGCATGTCGCGATGCGGCTTGCAGCGGTAGCATAAAGCCCAGAAGATGGCATCGCCGTTGTAGGCATCGATGTCCTTGTCCACCGCCACGATCCACTTCGCCTCCGCCCTGCGGAACGAGGCGACGCCGTAGAGGGCGCGCCAGATCTCGGTTTGCGGCACGTTCTTCTCGAACAGGACGACGATCAGCTTCTGCAGACCGGTCAGCTCCTCATGCGCTACCACCTTGTGAATGCCCTTGATGCCGAGATTGTTCTGCAGGTGCAGCATGTGCGCCGCCTCGGCTGCCGGTCCCCTGATGCTGGTCGACTCGCTTGGCGTGAGCTGGCTCACCCAGGAGGTCAGGATGGCATTCTTGCGCCGGGTGATGGCGGTCACATCCATGTAGCCGTTGTACTCGGCGAGATTGACATGGCCGTGGGACTCGCCGAAGGGCGCCTCGGGCTCGAGGAACTCCGTGCTGACAAAACCTTCGATGACGATTTCGGATTCAGCCGGCACCAGGAGGTCGACCGTCTTCGCCTTGACGACATTGAGCGGCATGCCCAAGAGGCCGCCGGTGACATCCAGTTCGTCGACCGTCTCGGCCACCTTCTGCACCGAGGTGTAGGAGACGGAAACCGGACAGCCGAGCACGACCGCACAAGGCATGGGTTTGCCCAGCGCCTTCCACTTCAGCCAGTGCACATAGCCGCCGGAACGCAGCTCGATGGAAGTGTTCATCCCCATGCGGTCCGGCGCCTTGATCTGGGCGCGGTAGTTGCCCATGTTCTGCACCCCGGTATCGGGATCCTTGGTGATGAAATGGCTGGAGGAGGTGTAGGGGGCATTGTCCCAGCCAGGCGTCGAGATTGGCACCGGGATGTCGTCCAGACCGTGGCCATTGTGCAAATCCGCGCCCTGGTAGATGATTTCATGACAGGGCGCGTTCTCGACGACGCGCGGGGGTATCGGATGGGTCATCGCCTTCATCCACTTTTCGCGGATCTTGTCGATATCGCACTGTATGCCCAGAGAGTAGATGGCGCGGTTGCCGCCCAAGCCTGCGACCAGAACCGGGATGTCGTACTTGCGCCCCTTGCTGTCGGTGATATTGGTAAACAGGAAGGCCTTGCGGTCCTCCTCGCGCACGCCGCCGCGATACTGCCAGCGCACCAGCGGGTGCATCTCGGTGTCCTTGTTGATGAGGCGGTCGATGACCACCAGGAGTCCCGCCTTCTTCAAGGTCTCGATATGATCATGCAGATCCGGGTAGCCCCGATCGAGTTTCACTTCCGTGATATTTGACGCCATCATTTACCCTTTTTCTAGTTTTACATTGAGGTGAGTTGCATCAGCTTGCAAATTGCATCACGGGGCCGGGAAGCAAAACGTTATTCCAGATCCGGCACCCTGAGTTCCTTGTAATCCTCCGAGAGCCTGAGAACCGGCTCGGTCAGCGCCTGCAATTCCTTCAGATTCATGCCGGGCACCATCTCGCACACTTCCAGGCCATCGGGCGTGACATCCAGTACGGCGAGATTCGTGTAAACACGCTTGACCACGCCCGCCGCCGTCAGGGGATAACGGCAGAATTTTTTCAGCCTGGGTGAACCGTCGCGCGCATTGTGTTCCATCAGGACGCGAATCGAACCGGCTCCCACGGCCAGATCCATCGCGCCCCCGACCCCTGGCGGAACCTCGAGATTGTCCGTCGTCCAGTTGGCCAGATCGCCCGTTTCCGACACTTCGAAAGCGCCGAGCAGGGCGACGTCGAGATGCCCGCCGCGAATCATCACGAAGGAATCGGTGTGAGTGAAAAAACATCCGCCCGGCAACAGGCTGATCTGCTCCTTGCCGGCGTTAATCATCTCCGGATCGTCCGGCTCGGAGGCGAGCTTCGGCCCGAATCCCAGCACCCCGTTTTCGCTGTGGAACAGCACTTCACGGTCAGCAGGGATGAATGCGGCCACCGCGGTAGGCAGCCCGATGCCGAGATTGACGTAAGAGCCGTCGACGATGTCCTGTGCGGCCCGCCATGCGATCTGTTTGCGGCTAAGCGGTTTCATCGGGCCTCCGTCATTGAAAATACCCGGTCCACAAAAATACCCGGGGTCACGATGGCCTCCGGATCGAGTTCGCCCAGGGCGACGATGCGCCCCGCTTCGACCACCGTCAGATGCGCGGCCGTGGCCATGACCGGGTTGAAATTGCGCGCGGACTTGCGATACACCAGATTGCCCCAGCGGTCGGCGCTCTCGGCCTTGATCAAGGCCACATCGCCCTGAATGGGCAGTTCAAGCACATGCTCGCGGCCATTGATCACCTTGGTTTCCTTGCCGCGAGCCAGGCGGGTGCCGACCGAGACCGGCGAGTAGAAACCGCCCACGCCCGCTCCGGCGGCGCGGATGCGTTCGGAGAGCGTCCCCTGCGGGACCAGTTCCAGCTCTATGGTGCCGTTCTTGTAGTGCTCGTCGAAGACGAATGAGCCGCCGGTTTTCGGAAACGAACACATGATTTTGCGCACGCGACCTGCGGCGATGAGCGCCGCGAGTCCAGTCTTGCCCGAGCCCGCATTGTTCGAGACGATCACCAGTTCGCGCGCGCCCTGTTCCAGCAAGGCCGCGAGAAGATCGTCCGGCACGCCGGCAGAACCGAAGCCGCCGCACAACACGGTTGCCCCGTCCGCGATGCCGGCGACCGCTTCGGCCAAGGAATTGACTCGTTTATCCAGCATGGTTCTCTCAATGTAAGATTCGTGACGGCAGCTATATTACATTTTTTCCGCTCGCGATATGCGACGTTGCCGCAGCTCAAGCGCGCCACGCATCATATAGCTAAGAACAATGCTATTGTGCACTTAATCGACGCTTTCGCTAGCCCCGCTCCAATATGAACGCTTCGGCATTGCTGGTTCAAGGAAATCCTAATGCCATCGCGCTGCTGGAGAAAGAGCGGCAGATCAGCTATGGCGAGCTTGACCTGCTGGTCAGGCAGGCGGCAACGGCATGGCGCACGCTTGGCATAGTATCCGGTGATATCTGCATCATCGGATTACTGGATGGAATCGATCTGGTCGCGGCATTCCTCGGTCTGATCTGGATCAAGGCCATTCCCGCGGCCATCAGCCCGAGGACGGATGCGAAACAACTGTCAGAACTGCTGACGGACAGCGGCGCCAGGATATTGCTCGCCGAAGAGAGCGTCGTAGACTCGCTTGCCGACACGCCGCCATCCACACCCATACTCAGCCGCTCTTCCTGGCAGGCCAAAGTGTCGGGGAGCGCAGCCATTGTCGGACCGCCGGCAGAGGCAAATGCCGACGACACCGCCTTCATGCTCTTCTCGTCGGGAACGACAGGCAAGCCGAAAGGGATAGAGCACGCGCACCGCTGCGTGGAGTTCGCGCAGGTGTTCGCGCAAGAGGTTCTCGGCGCCACGGCAAAGGACCGGTTTTTCTCGACCTCAAAGCTTTTCTTTGCCTACCCGCTGGCCAATTCCCTGTTTGCCGGACTTCGCCTGGGCGCGTCCGTGGTGCTCGATCCGGAGTGGCCGAATCCGCAAAGGGTTTCCCTGCTGGTGCGGCAGCACGCGCCGACGCTGCTGTTTTCCGTGCCCACCTTTTACCAGCGGTTGCTCGAAGCCGATATCGCCTTCCCCACCGTGCGCCACTTCGTCTCTGCCGGGGAAGCCTGCTCTCCCGCCCTGGAAAACGCCTGGGAAGATAAGCACGGCCGGCCTATCGTCAATGGCTATGGCACCACCGAGACGCTCATGCTCATGCTCTACAAGCTACCCGGCATGAAGGGCCTTCGCCCGACGCCCATGAGCCGCGTGCGCGAGGAGTCGCCCGACGATGCCGAGGCTGGCGTTCGTCTCTGGTTCTCCCATCCTGCCGTTGCCACCGGCTATTCCCGCGTGGTGACCCACGACACGGCGAAATTTTCCGGGAATGAATTTTCCCCTGGCGACCTGTTTCATCGCGCCGATTGCGAAGAGGGCCCCTCCTGGATTTTCGCGGGGCGGTCAGATCAGCTGATAAAGGTCTATGGGCGCTGGGTCGATACCGTCGCACTGGAACACTGGCTGCTCGAAAAACTGCAGGTCAGGGAATTGAGCATCGTGCCTTGTGAGACTGCCGGCAGCACGACCTGTCTGCATCTTTTCATCTCGGCCCAGGGCATGGATCCGGACTCCTTGCCGTCCATGGTCGAGAAGGCATGCGTTGAATTGTCTGCCCACAAAAGGCCAGCCAAAACGCATGTGCTGAGCGAACTGCCGCGCACCGAAACCGGAAAAATCCGCCGGGGAATTCTCAAGGCGATGTGCTGAGCAGCAGGCCCTACATCCAGGTCCCGGATGGCATGGGCTGAAAGCCCGCGTCGCCGCCGGAAAGGAAATAACCCGAGACGAAGCTGAATACGGAAACGAAAATGCTGGCGAAAAATGCTGTCCAGAAACCGGAAACCCTGAATCCGCGCACCATCGCGGCAACCAGAAGAACCATCAAGGCATTGATCACCAGGATGAACAAGCCGAAGGTGATGAGCGTGAAGGGAAGCGTGAGCAGGATCAGCAGCGGCTTGATGACTGCATTGGCAAAGCCCAGGAGCAGCGCCGCGACGAGCAGCGAGGATTTGTCCGCGAAGCTGATGCCCTGGAATATCTGACTCGCCACCCAGAGCGCCAGCGTCAGCGTGCCCCAGTGGACAAGAAGCGGCAGCAGGTTATCAAACATAGTTGCTCACGCTTGATGTTACCGCAAAACCAGGACGGAGCACCTCCCCCCCGTCATTGCGAACGCAGTGAAGCAATCTGACGCAGCGGACTCGTCATTGCGAGGAGTGGAACGACGAAGCAATCCT
>CAIYYX010000253.1 GCA_903930535.1 uncultured Sterolibacterium sp.
CCGCGAAGCGGCCTAGTGCCCGTAGTTGTCGGAACGACAACCCAGGCCACTTGTGCCGCGAAGCGGCCTAGTGCCCGTAGTTGTCGGAACGACAACCCAGGCCACTTGTGCCGCGAAGCGGCCTAGTGCCCGTAGCCATGGTCGTCGGGCTGCACCCGTCCGGGTGTCTCCATCGAAAGCCCGACCTACTGCACCAGGAATTGTTCCAGATTCTTGATTCCCCACGTGGCGGCGTCTTCGCAGCCGGCAATTTTTTCCCGGCTGCCGGCTTGAGACAGGGCGAGAATCTCCGGCATGATGTAGGTCTTTAACCTCGTCGAATAGAACACCTTGACCTTCGGGGTCAGCAGGGATTTCTCCGACTGCTCCATCACCACCGCGAGCCGCCCGGACTCCAGGCGCACCAAGGAACCGACGGGATAGATCCCGATAATTTTTACGAAGGATTTGAATATTCTTTCGTCGAAGTGTCCCTTGCACCATTCGGTCATCCTGCGAATCGCCTCGGCCGGGTCCCAGCCGGCATGGTAGGGGCGATTGGAGGTGATGGCGTCATAGACGTCGCATACTGCCCCCATTTTCGCGTACAGACTGATTTTTTCGCTGGCCAGACGCTCCGGATAGCCGTTGCCGTCCATTTTTTCGTGGTGATGGAGACTGACGTCGAGAGGAATTTCTCCCACCGCGCCGCCTTCCAGCAGCACCTTATGGCCCTCCACCGGATGCTGTCTCATGATGGTGAACTCTTCATCCGTGAGTTTGCCAGGCTTGTTGAGGATCTCCGGCGGGGTAAAGGCCTTGCCCATGTCGTGGAGCAGACCGGCCATGCCCAATTCCCGCGTCAATTTCGCATCCAGATTCAACTGCCGCGCCAGTGCCACCATGAGGGCACACACGGCAACAGAGTGCATATAGGTGTAATCATCGGCGGTCTTGAGACGGGCGAGGCTGATGAGGGCGCCGGGATTGCGCATGACCGAGGAGGAAATTTCCTGTACAAGCCCGCCGGCGACTTCGGAATCGAAGGTCTTGCCCATGCGTACTTCCTGATACATGGAGGCCACGGCATCCTTGGCCTTGGCGCAAATTTTTGCGGCTCTTGCCGTTTCCTCGGCCATGGAAACCCTTTTCGGGGGTTCTTCGCGCGGGGAAGGCTGCATCTGAGTCTGTCTGACCTCGATCACGGCCACATCGAGGCCTTTTGCAACGTCGATCCAGAGTTCGGTGATGCCGCTCTCGCGGATGCCATTCAGGTCATTGACATCGGAAATGACGAATTTGCTGCGCCAGAAGGGGTGATCCATCCATGATCCACATAACTCGTGGACGTGCATGCCAAGCCTGAGATGCTCGACGCTGATCTTTTTCAGCACGTTGGATTCACCGTCATCTCGCATACCTGATCGAATGATAGGAAATTCGAGTCTACTTCATGAAGCCTGTCTTGACCTTAAGGATAGGGCCAAAATCCCTGGCGTGATCCGGAAATAGGGCCGGAACCCGGATCCAAGCGGGCCATCGCAGCACCGGCTGCGAGGCAGGCAGCTCTTGGGCAATGATATAATCAAAGGCAATTTCCCTGGTGCCCATGTTCGCTCCCAATTGCCCATGCAACTGTTCACCCTAGGCATCAACCACCACACTGCACCGCTCGCCGTGCGCGAGCAGGTGGCGTTTCAGCCTGAGCAGCTGCCGCAGGCGCTGAACGACCTGATGCGCGGCAAACAGGTGCGCGAGGCGGCGATTCTATCCACCTGCAACCGCACCGAGTTGTACTGCGCCGCTGAGCAGCCGCTGGCGGCGATCGAGTGGCTGGCCGATTACCACGCCCTGCCGGCAGACAAGATCTCACCCTACATCTACACCTTCCCGCAGAAGGACGCCGTGCGCCACATGTTTCGCGTCGCCAGCGGGCTGGACTCCATGGTTCTGGGCGAGCCGCAAATCCTCGGCCAGATGAAGCTGGCGGCACGCACGGCGGGCGAAGCCGGCACGTTGGGGACGCTGCTGGGCAAGTTGTTCCAGCGCACCTTTGCCGTCGCCAAGGAGGTGCGCTCAACCACCGCCATAGGCGAAAACACCGTCTCCATGGCCGCCGCCGCGGTGCACCTGTCGCAGCGCATTTTTGCCAGCATCTCGGAGCAGCAGGTGTTGTTCATCGGTGCCGGCGAGATGATTGAACTGTGTGCCGCGCACTTTGCCGGGCAGGGTCCGCGCCGCATCACCATCGCCAACCGCACGCCGGAGAAGGCGCAGTCCCTGGCTGCCCGCTTTCAGGGTGACACCTTGCGCCTGGACGAGGTCGCCGAGCGCCTCTGGCAATACGACATTGTGGTCGCCTCGACGGCGAGCCCCCTGCCCATCATCGGCCTGGGAATGGTCGAGCGCGCCCTGAAAACGCGCCGTCACCGCCCCATGGTGATGGTCGACCTGGCCGTGCCGCGCGACATCGAGGCCGAGGTGGCCAAGCTCGATGACATTTTCCTGTACACCCTGGACGACCTCGGCCAGATCGTCGAGAGCGGCCTGGAGTCGCGGCAGGCCGCCGTGGTGGAAGCCGAGGCCATCATCGACTCGCAGGTCGAGAGTTTCCTGCAGTGGGTGGACGCGCGCGAAACCGTACCTACCATACGAGCTTTGCGCGACGCCGCCGAGCGCACCCGACGCCATGAACTGGAGCATGCGCAGAAACTCCTGGCGCGCGGCGACGATCCGGTGCGCGTCCTGGAGGCACTCTCCCACGGCATCACCAACAAACTGCTTCATCCGCCGACGCAAACCCTCAACCTGTCAGAAGGCCGCGAGCGCACTGAGCTCGCGAATCTGATCGCGCGCATCTACCACCTGCATCCCGGAGAGTAGTCGATCGCGCCGCCGCCGCTGCCGGCGGCTGCAGCATGTCACGCCCTTATGAAACCAAGCATACGAAAAAAACTCCAGCATCTCAGCCTGCGCCTGGAAGAACTCGACCACCTGCTCTCCGAGGAGAACGCCGCCCGCGACATGGACAGCTATCGCAAGCTGTCCCGCGAACGTTCCGAACTCGCCCCGGTGACCGCACTCTATGCGGACTATCTCAAGGCAGAGGAGGAGATCGTGGCGGCCTCCGCGATGCTTCCCGACCCCGACATGAGGGCGCTCGCAGAGGAGGAGATCATCCACTGCCGCGCGGCGATGGTCCGCGTCGAGGAGGATTTGCAGAAGGCGCTCCTGCCCACCGACCCCAACGACGAGCGCAACCTTTTTCTCGAGATCCGCGCCGGGACGGGCGGCGACGAGTCGGGGTTGTTCGCCGGCGATCTCTTCCGCATGTACACCCGTTATGCCGAACGGCAGCGCTGGCAGGTCGAGGTGATCTCCGCGAGCGAATCGGAAATGGGCGGCTACAAGGAAGTGATCGCCCGCGTGATCGGATCGGGCGCCTATTCGCGGCTCAAGTTCGAGTCGGGCGGGCACCGCGTCCAGCGCGTGCCGGCGACCGAGACCCAGGGCCGCATCCACACCTCGGCCTGCACCGTGGCGGTATTGCCCGAGGCCGATGCGCTCTCCGAGGTGGTGATCAATCCCGCCGAATTGCGCATAGACACCTTCCGCGCTTCTGGCGCCGGCGGCCAGCACATCAACAAGACCGACTCGGCGGTGCGCATCACCCATCTGCCCACGGGGCTCGTCGTCGAATGCCAGGACGACCGCTCGCAGCACCGCAACAAGGCGCAGGCACTGGGCGTCTTGGCGGCGCGCATCAAGGCCAAGCAGGAGTCGGAGCAGCAGGCGAAGATCGCCTCGACGCGGAAAAGCCTGGTGGGCAGCGGCGACCGCTCCGAGCGCATCCGCACCTACAACTTCCCGCAGGGCCGCATCACCGACCATCGCATCAATCTGACCCTGTACAAGATAGACGCGATCATGGACGGCGACCTGGATGAACTCATCAACGCCCTCACCAACGAGCATCAGGCCGAGCAGTTGGCCACCCTGGCCGAGGAGGCCTCCTGACTTCCATCAGCGCTGCGCTCGGGCAGGCGCACATTCCCCGCGCCGAGGCGCGGCTGCTCATGCGCCATGTCCTTGACCGTTCTCACGCCTGGCTGCTCGCCCACGATGAGGCAGCCATGTCGGAGGAGCAGCAGACGCGCTTTGCCGCACTGCTTGAGCGCAGGACAAGGGGCGAACCGGTCGCCTACCTGCTCGGCGAGCGCGAGTTCTACGGGCGTGCCTTCGCGGTCGCACCCGGGGTGCTGATCCCGCGTCCGGAAACAGAACTTCTGGTGGAGCTGGGAATAGCGAAACTTGCCGGTCGGACAGCGCCGACTCTCCTCGATCTGGGCACGGGCAGCGGCTGCGTCGCCATCACCCTGGCCCTGGAAATCCCTGACGCGCAGGTTACTGCAGTCGAGCTCTCTGCGGCTGCGATAGCGCTGTCTCGCCACAATGCCCGCGAACTCGGTGCGGCGGTAGAGGTGATGGAGAGCGACTGGTTCTCTGCGGTGAATGATGAGGGATTCGCTCTCATCGTCGCCAATCCCCCCTATGTCGCCGAAGGGGACATTCATCTTGACCAGGGCGATCTGCGCTTCGAGCCTTCTCTCGCCTTGGCGAGCGGCCCGGATGGCCTGGCGGCGATCCGGACTATCGTCTCCGCGGCGAAGTCTTATCTCGGCGCCGGCGGCTGGCTGCTGATCGAGCATGGCTATGACCAGGCCGAGGCCGTGGCGGACTTGCTCCAGGCGGCCGGTTTTGCCGACATCGAACAACATCGCGATCTGGCAGGTATCATCCGCGTGTCGGGCGGACTGAGCGGCGCTTGACTGAAGAGGGCTTGGCCCCTAAAATTATACCCGACAAGTTTTATCAACTATTAGGAAATATTCCATGGATGCAAATCAGCAGATCCGCGAAACGGTCACCAACAATCCGGTGGTGCTTTTCATGAAGGGCAATCCGCAAGCCCCGCAGTGCGGCTTCTCCGCCACGGCGGTGCAGATCCTGAAGGCCTGCGGCGTGAATAAATTCGCCAGCGTCGATGTCCTGGCTGATCCTGAAATCCGCCAGGGCATCAAGGATTTCTCCAACTGGCCGACGGTCCCGCAGCTTTACGTCAACGGCGAATTCGTCGGCGGCTGCGACATCATGAAAGAGATGTACCAGGCTGGTGAGTTGCAGAAGCAGTTGGAGAGTCTGGCTAACGCATAGATCGGGCTGTAGGTCGGGCTTTAGCCCGACAACGAGGGTCGTCGGGCTAAAGCCCGACCTACAATCTTGCGCGGGCTCTGGCGATCGCTGCCCGAACCTGTTCGGGTGCGGTGCCGCCGATGTGATTCCTGGCGGCGAGCGAGCCTTCCACCGTCAGCACGCAAAACACGTCTGCGGCAATCAAAGGCGAGAAAGCCTGCAACGCCGAGAGCGGCAGTTCGGCCAACTCGCTGCCTTCTTTCTCGGCTGCGCGCACGGCGCGGGCGACGGCTTCATGGGCGTCGCGGAAGGGCAGTCCCTTCTTCACCAGATAATCTGCGAGATCCGTGGCGGTGGCATGCCCCTGGCCCAGGGCTTCCTTCATCGCCGCGGGGCGGACGGTGATTCCCGGCACCAGTTCGGCGAAAATGCGCAGAGTGTCGCTGAGCGTGTCGGCGGTATCGAACAGCGGCTCCTTGTCCTCCTGATTATCTTTATTGTAGGCGAGCGGCTGCCCCTTCATCAGGGTCAGGAGGCCCATCAGGTGACCATAGACACGGCCGGTCTTGCCGCGCGCCAGTTCCGGCACATCAGGGTTCTTCTTCTGCGGCATGATGGAGGAGCCGGTGCAGAAGCGGTCGGCAAGATCGATGAAACCGAAGCGCGGACTCATCCACAGGATCAACTCCTCGGAGAAGCGCGAGATGTGCATCATGATCAGCGCCGCAGCGGCAGAAAACTCGATGGCGAAGTCGCGATCGGATACCGCGTCAAGCGAGTTCTCGCAGACGCCGGCAAAGCCCAGTTCGCTCGCTACGAACTCGCGGTCAATGGGGAAACTGGTGCCGGCCAGGGCGGCTGCGCCCAGCGGCAAACGGTTGGTGCGTCGGCGGCAATCGGCCAGCCGCTCGCGGTCGCGACCGGCCATCTCGACATAGGCCAGCAAATGGTGGCCGAGAGTCACCGGTTGTGCCACCTGGAGATGGGTGAAGCCGGGCAGGGGTGTGGCGGCGTGTTGTTCGGCCAGGTCGAGGAGGGCATGCTGATAGCGGGCAAGGAGGCCCGAGATATCGTCCATGGCCTCGCGCAGCCAGAGACGGATGTCGGTGGCGACCTGATCGTTGCGTGAACGACCGGTGTGCAGCCGCTTGCCGGCATCGCCGACCAGGGCGGTGAGGCGCCTCTCGATGTTGAGATGGACATCCTCGTCGGCCAGGTTCCACTGGAACTCATCGCGCTCGATCTCGCCGCTGATCTGCTTCATGCCGTGCTCGATAGCGGCCAGATCCGCCGGGGTGATGATGGCCTGCTTGGCCAGCATGCGGGCGTGGGCGAGAGAGCCGCGGATGTCTACCTGCGCCATGCGCCGGTCGAAGGAGATCGATGCGGTATAGCGCTGGACGAGATCCGAGACCGGCTCCGAGAAGCGTCCCGACCAGGCCCCGTGAGCGGCGACGCTGGCATCGTTGTGCTGATCTGTCATAATGAAATTTGCATTGAATCGAATGGAGTATCGGCCGAACCTGCAAACCTGCCTGAACAGCCCACATGACGAGTATACGGCAAAACCACGAGCCCTCCCTCCTCCCTGATTTTTGCAATTTCGGCGTCTGGCTGCGCATCCTGCTCGGCGCCAATGGGCTTGCCGCACTGGCTGCTCTTGCCGGCAACCACCTGTTCTCCGAACTGCCTTCCGAACTGGGGGCGCTGGCCGCACACTTCGAGTTGCCACTGATCGCCAGCCTGGCCCTGCTTTGCATCTTCTCCAGGTTTACCGAGAGCCTCTCCTATGGCCATGGCGTGGCCGTGGTGATTCTCGTGGCCATGGCCACGACGGCAGAGACCCATGTTCTGTTGCTGCCCTTCGACAGGCTGACCACAACACCCTCCCGGCTTGGGCTCTCCCTTTTCTGGGCCGCCTTGTGCGCGGCAACCTTGCTCTTATATTTTCACGCACGTGCCAGGCTGCAGTCGCCGGCGCTGGCCGATGCGCGGCTGATGGCGCTCACTGCGAGAATACGCCCGCACTTCCTGTTCAATGCCTTGAACGCCGTCCTCGGCGTGATCCGTTCAGATCCGCGCCGCGCCGAAGAAGCGCTCGAGGAACTGGCCGATCTTTTCCGTGTGCTGATGCGCGAGAACCGGGAACTGGTCCCCCTTTCCGTCGAGATCGCGCTGGCCCGCCAGTATCTCAACCTGGAGCGGCTGCGCCTGGGCGAGCGGCTGCAGGTGAAATGGGATATCGAGTCCTGCCCGCCGGATGCCTTGGTGCCGCCCCTGATGCTGCAACCGCTGCTGGAGAACGCTGTCTATTACGGCATCGAACCGGGCGATCAACCGGGCGAGATCAGCATTCATTTCGCCCGTCGCGGCGATCAACTGCTGATTGAACTGGCAAATCCCTATGTCGCCGGAGCCAGCAATCATGTCGGCAACCATATGGCGCTCGCCAATATCCGCGAACGCCTGATGCTGTTCTACGACCTCGAAGCGCGCCTGGAAACCGAGGCGGAGAATGGCCGCTATGTGGTTCGCATCGTCACCCCCTATCGCCGCGGAGATGCCGCATGAGTGCCGGGCGGATTCGCGTCTTGATCGTCGATGACGAGGCGCCGGCGCGAACCCGCCTGAAGAACTTGCTTGCCGACATCGATGCGGAATTGCCCAATGTCGTCGTCGGCGAGGCCGCCGACGGCATCGAGGCGCTGGAGTGCCTGCATCAGTTGGCAGACGGCGTCGATGTGGCCCTGGTCGATATCCGCATGCCGCGCCTGGACGGCATCGGCCTCGCCCAGCATCTCGCGGCAAGACAGGATGCGCCGGCGGTGATTTTCACCACAGCCTATGACCAGTATGCGGTGCGCGCCTTCGAACTTTCAGCCATCGACTATCTGCTGAAACCGGTACGGGCGCAGCGACTGCTTGCGGCGTTGGGCAAGTTGCCGCAGGGAGTTCCTGATGCCGCCGCTCTCCAAGCCCTCGCTCCGGAGGGGCGCAAGCACCTGCATTCGACCGAGCGCGGCCGCGTCCTTCTGATTCCCATAGCGGATATCCTGTTCCTCAGGGCGGAGCTGAAATACCTCACTGTCCGTACCTCTGAGCGCGAATACCTGGTCGAGGAATCGCTGATCCATATCGAGCAGGAATTCGGCGAGCGTTTCATCCGCATCCATCGCAGCTACCTGGTGGCACGCGCGGCGATTGCCGGTTGCGAGCGCGAGAGCGATGCCGACGGCGAGACCCATTGGGCCTTGCTGCTCCATGATGTGGCCGAGAAGCTGCCGGTGAGTCGCCGGCAATGGCCGCTGATCAAGGCCTTGCTGAAGGAAGAGTGAAACCCGATGGCGTAGAATCACCGGGTCTGCTGCAACCCTATAAACGGAGAAACCATGAAAATGTTATTTTCACGTAGCGTTCGCTTTGCCCTGTTCCTCGCCGGATCGCTTCTGTCGCCGCTCATGGCAGGGGCGCATCAGGTCGATCTCATCGTCACCAACGCCAACATCGCCACGCTGGATGCGGCCGGAAGCCACGCCCAGGCGCTTGCGGTGCAGGATGGCCGCATCGTCGCCGTCGGGAAATCCGCCGAGCTGAAGAAACTGGCAGGGCCGCGCACGAAGGTGATCGATGCCGGCGGACGCGCGCTGGTGCCGGGCCTGATCGATTCGCACATGCACGCGGTGCGCGCGGCGCTGAGCTATTCGACGGAGGTTAACTGGATAGGCACGCACACCATTGCCGAGGCCATGTCACGCCTCTCCGACGCGGCCCGGAGAGCCAAGCCGGGCGGCTGGCTGATCGTCGCGGGTGGCTGGACCGAGCAGCAATTCGCCGAGGGCAGGCGCCCCACTCTGGCCGAGATTCTGGCGGCCGCTCCCGACAATCCTGCCTATATTCAACTTTTCTACCGTGCCGTCCTGATGACGCCGAAGGCGCAAGAGGCGCTGGCCATCAAGACCGATGCGCTGCCTAACCGCATCAGCATCGAACGTGACGCCGCAGGTGCGGCCACCGGCTGGCTGGCCGGCGACATCGTGAGCATCTCCGCCTTGTTTGACCGCCTGCCCAAGCCGAGCTATGAGGAGAACCTGGCGGGGACGAAGCAGTTTTTCACCGAACTGAACCGGCTGGGCATCACCGGCGTCTCGGACCCGGGCGGCTTCAGCATCGCCCCGTCGCAGTACGCCGCGCTGTTCCAGGTCTGGCGCGAGAAGGCCTTGACGGTGCGCGTGGCCTACAGCATTTTTTCCCAGAATGTCGGAGCCGAGTCAGAGGAGTACCGCACCCTGACGCAGCTCCTGCCCATGGGTTTCGGCGACGACATGCTGCACTTCAACGGCATCGGCGAGCGCATCACGGCCGCCATGTACAACAATCACAATCCGGATGAGGCGGCGAAAGAAAAGCTTTACGAAATCATTCTCTGGGCGGCCAAGCAGAAGCTGACCTCGACGATTCACTGGCAGGAGGATCGGTCGGTCGGCCATTTGCTGGATCTCTTCGAGCGCGTGAACCGCCTGGCGCCGATCACCGATTTGCGCTGGTCCATCGCCCACCTCGAGGATGCCTCCATCGAGACCTTGCGGCGCATGAAGGCTCTGGGCGTGGGCTGGACCATGCAGGATGCCCTGTACTTTCAGGGCGACGCCGTCCTGGCCAAGCGTGGCGCCGCCACCCGGCATATCCCGCCCGTCATGACGGCGCTGCGTGCCGGCGTCCATGTCGGTGCCGGAACGGATGCGCACCGCGTGGCCTCCTACAATCCCTTCGTTGCCTTGCAATGGTTGCTGGATGGCAAAACGGTCACCGGCAAAGAGACGCGAGGAGCGGACGAGACGCCGACGCGCGAAGAGGCGCTGCGGCTCTATACGCTTTCCAGCGCCTGGTTCAGCTTCGACGAGAAGAAACGCGGTTCCCTGGAGGTGGGCAAACTCGCCGACTTCGCCATACTGAACCGGGACTTCTTCAAGATTGCGGTCGATAAAATCGGCGGCACGGAATCCTTGCTCACCGTGGTGGGAGGAAAAGTGGTCTATGCGGCGCCGCCCTTCGCGGCATTCAAATAGGCCTGGCGCACCCGTCCAGTCAGGCCAAGGTGCCCTGCATGATAGAATTCTTCCCTCATTCTCCGGCCAGTTCATAGTGAGCAACCACCCAGAACGCATTGTCATCGCCACGCGCGAGTCGCGCCTCGCCCTGTGGCAGGCCGAACATGTGAAAGCCCTGCTGCAGAAAATCTATCCTGCCGCCAGCATCGAACTCTCGGGCATGACCACGCGCGGCGACCAGATCCTGGACCGGCCGCTTTCCAAGATAGGCGGCAAGGGACTGTTCATCAAGGAACTGGAGACTGCGCTCCTTTCCGGCCGCGCCGACATCGCCGTGCATTCGATGAAGGACGTGCCCATGGCGCTGGAGCCCGAGTTTTCCCTGGTCGCCATCGGCGTGCGCGAAGTGCCGCTCGATGCCTTCGTATCAAGCAAGTATGCAAGCCTCGACGATCTGCCACTGGACGCCGTGGTCGGTACCTCCAGCATGCGCCGCGAAGCACAGCTTCATGCCAGCTATCCCTATCTCACCGTGACCAGCCTGCGCGGCAATCTCGACACGCGCCTGAAAAAGCTCGATGCCGGCGACTACGATGCCATCATCCTCGCGGCCGCTGGCCTGACCCGCTTGGGCCTGGCTTCGCGCATACGCGCGCTCTTGCCTGCTGAACTTTCATTGCCTTCTGCGGGGCAGGGGGCGATAGGCATAGAGGCGCTCTCAGCCCGGGCCGACATCGCTGCCTGGCTATCGCCTCTGAACGACGCCGCCACGGCCGCCTGCGTCCGCGCCGAACGCGCCGTGTCGCGCGCCCTGGGCGGCAGCTGCGAGGTGCCCCTGGGGGCCTATGCCGTTTCCCGCGGCGATAAGATCTGGCTGCGCGGTTTCGTCGCCACGACAGACGGCACGCGCATCATCCACGCCGAGCTCGAGGGGCTCGCTGCTGAGCCCGAGGTTCTCGGTGACAAACTCGCCGCGGGATTGCGCGCCCAGGGCGCCGACGAAATCCTCGCCGCCCTGGCTGCTTGAGGCATGAACGCTGCGGCGATGGTGCAGGAAACCAAACAGCTTTCCGGCCGGAATATTGTCGTCACCCGGCCGGCGGAGCAAGCGCGTGTCCTCGCCGAGATGATTGCCCGCTGCGGCGGCAGCCCGGTGCTGTTCCCGGTGCTGGCGATCCACGACATCGAGGATCAAAGTCCGCTGCGCGAAGTCGCAGCTCGCCTGGAGAGTTTCGACCTCGCCATATTCATCAGCGCGAATGCGGTCGTCAAGGCGCTCAAGCTGATCACAGCGAAGCATCCCTGGCCAAGACGTGTCGCCGTTGCCACCATGGGCAAGACGAGCGAGCGCGAGTTGGCCCACTTCGGCATCGCAGACGTCATTTCGCCGCGCGGCCGTTTCGACTCCGAGGCGCTGCTGGCCATGCCGCAGTTGCAGGACATGAAAGGAAAGAAGGTCATCATTTTCCGCGGTAACGGCGGCCGTGAACTGCTGGGCGACACCCTGGCCGCGCGCGGCGCGAAAGTGGAATATGTCGAATGCTATCGCCGCGGCAGACCCAGTCTCGACGCTGCACCGCTGCTCAAGTTGTGGGCGCGGGGGGAACTCGACGCCATCACCGCGACCAGCAGCGAAGGCCTGCGCAATCTCTTCGCCATGGTCGGCAGCCTGGGACAAACCTGGCTCAGGAAGACGCCGCTGTTCGTGCCGCACGCGCGCATCGCCGAGGAGGCCGGCAGGTTGGGGCTGCTCCGCGTGTGGGCAACCGCGCCCGGCGACGATGGACTGGTGGCCGGACTGATAGAATTTTTTTCCACGCAAGAACCGGATACCCATGGACGCTGAAATTCCCGCCCTCACTCAAGCTCCACCTCAGCCGTTTTGGCGCAGGAGCCTGGCCGCGCTGAAGCGGCCGGCGGTATTGATCGCGGTGGTCAGTCTGCTCATGCTCGGCTGGCAATGGCTGGAGACGCGGGTGCGCATCGCGGATTTGCAGCAGGAGCTGGCCCGTCGCCTGGCCGATAATGACGCCCAGGCCATGGCCGGTCGCGCCCTGACGCAGCAGAACCAGGAGACGCTGCAATCTCTCACCGCCAAGGTCGGCGCGTTGGACGCCAAGCTTGCCGAGGCACAGGGCCAGCAGCTCGCCCTCGAAGCCATGTACCAGGAATTGTCGAAGAGCCGCGACGAACGCCTGCTCTCCGAGATCGAGTACGCCGTGACCATAGCGGCGCAACAGCTGCAACTCGCCGGCAACGTCGAGGCCGCGCTGCTCGCCCTTCAGGGAGCCGATGCGCGCCTGGCGCGCACCGGCCAGGCGCAGCTTCTGCCGATCAGGAAATTCATCAACCGCGACATCGAGCGCCTGAAGGCGCTGCCCCTGGCCGATATGCCGGGCATCGCGCTCAAGCTGGAAGGCATCATCGCCGCCATCGACGAAATGCCGCTCGGTTTCGAGCAGCGCACCCGGGCGTCACAGGTTTCGCCACCACCCAAGGCTGCCGCCGGCACGGGCTTCTGGGCCGGCCTGTGGCGCGACCTGTGGACTGAATTGAAGCAGCTGATCCGCGTCGAGCGCATTACCCAACCCGAGCCGGCGTTGCTCTCGCCAAGCCAGGTTTTCTTTCTGCGCGAAAATCTCAAACTGCGCCTGATCGATGCCCGCCTGGCACTCCTGCAACACGACGGCCGCAGCTTCCGGGAGGATCTGCAGCATGCGCGCGACTGGCTCACGCGCTATTTCGATACCAGCGCGAAGCCGGTGGGCAATGCCGTGGCGACCTTGAACAAGCTTGCCGCGGCCGATCTCAGCCTGGAGTTGCCGACGCTGTCAGAGACGCTTGCCGGCTTGCGCAACTTCAAGATGGCGCGGGAGCGAGACTACCCCCCCCCCATCCCCCGCCCCAAGGGCAGGGCTGACGGTAGTTCGGCCGAGTCGGCCTCCGGTTCTTTGGCTGTCCCCGCCTCACGTAGCGGAGCTGTGCGTTAATGCGCCTGCTGCTCTGGCTCCTGACACTCACCGCGCTGGCCGTCGGCCTGGCGCTGGCGGCTCGCTACAATGAGGGTTATGCGCTCCTGGTGCTGCCGCCCTGGCGCGTCGATCTTTCCCTGAACCTCCTGATCCTGCTCGAGGCGACAGGCTTCCTGCTCCTTTATCTGCTCCTGCGCACCGTGACCAACACCCTGCGCCTGCCGCAAACCGTGCGCGAATACCGCGCCAGAAGAAGGCGCGAGCAGGCGGAGCGCTCCCTCGGCGACGCCTTGCGCTTCAGCTTCGAGGGGCGTTACGGCCACGCCTTGAAGAGCGCCGCCGCAGCCTATGCGGCCAACCATGCGCCGGGGCTGTCGGCCCTGGTGGCGGCGCGCGCCGCCCACGCCCTGCACGAAGAAGAGCGCGAGAGCGAATGGCTCGCCAAAGCCGCCATGCATGACGAGGAGTGCCGCATTGCGCGGCTGATGACAGAGGCCGAGTTGCATCTGGAGGCACGACGCTATCCCGAGGCGCAGGCCGCGCTGGATATTCTGGCGGCCGGCGGTCAGCGCCACATCGCCGCATTGCGCTACTCCCTGCGCGCCCATCAGGCCATAGGCGACTGGCGCACGATGTTGCGACTGGCGCGGCAGTTGGAGAAGCACCGCGCCTTGAGCTTTGATCAGGCCGCGCCGCTGAAGCTGCGTGCGCATCTGGAGATTCTGCGTTCCCTGAGCCTCGATGCCGTTTCGCTCGCCGGCTATTGGCGCGAGATTCCTTCTTCGGAGCGCCGCTCGCCGCGCCTAGCCTTTGAGGCAGCGCAGCTGCTCGTTGCGGCCGGCGACTGCGAGAATGCACAGCGCATCATAGAAGACGCACTGAAAATCGAATGGGACTCGACGCTGGCGGCGGCCTATGCAGAATGCCAGGGCGGCGACGTTCTCGGCCGCATCGCCCAGGCAGAGGCCTGGCTGCAACGTCAGCCGCGTGATGGGGAACTTCTGCTCACCCTGGGCCGCCTCTGCCGCCAGCAGGAATTGTGGGGCAAGGCGCAGAGTTATCTGGAGGCTTCGCTCTCGGTTTCTCCCAGCCGTGCCGCCCACATCGATCTGGCGCAACTCCTGGATTCTCTCGAGCGGACTGCAGAAGCGGAACGGCATTATCGGGCTGCCGCGAAATTGTAGGGCCTTCCCCCCGCCCCTTCCCACTGAAGGGGTTGACGGTTGTTCGCTGCGCTCGCAGGGCTTGCGCTGCCTCGCTTTAGGCCGATGACCATCGCTGTCGGCCTAAAGGCCGACCTACGTCACACCCAATCTCTGGCGACGAGAAATTCCGTGTAGAGTTTTTCCTCGGCGCTAGCGGCTTCCGGGTGCCAGTCGTAGCGCCATTTCACGATGGGTGGGAGAGACATCAGGATCGACTCGGTGCGCCCGCCGGACTGCAGGCCGAACAGCGTACCGCGGTCATACACCAGGTTGAACTCAACGTAGCGGCCGCGGCGATAGGCCTGGAAATCCCGCTCGCGTTCTGTAAAAGGCAGGCAGTTGCGGCGCTCGAGTATGGGCAGATAGGCGCCGATAAAACTGTCCCCGACGCTTTTCGTCAATTCGAAGCAGCGCTCGAATCCGCCTTCGCAAAGGTCGTCGAAAAAGATCCCGCCGACGCCGCGCGGCTCATTCCTGTGCTTCAGGAAGAAATAGCGGTCGCACCATTCCTTGTAGTTCTGATGGACCTCGGCCCCGAAGGGGGCGAGCGCCTTCTGGCAATGGGTGTGAAAATGGATGGCGTCCTCGGCATGGCCGTAATAGGGGGTGAGATCCATGCCGCCGCCGAACCACCAGACGGGGTCTTCACCATCCTTGCCGGCGATGAAACAGCGCACATTCATGTGCACCGTCGGGCAGTGCGGGTTGCGCGGATGCAGCACCAGGGACACGCCCATGGCCTCGAAGCCGCGCCCGGCGAGTTCAGGCCGGTTTGCGGTCGCAGAAGGCGGCAGACTGCTTCCCGTCACATGCGAGAAATTCACGCCGCCCCGTTCGAAGACAGAGCCCTCCTCAATCACGCGCGAGATGCCGCCACCGCCGGCAGGACGCAGCCATTCATCTTTCAGGAAGGGCTGGCCGTCGCAGGCTTCGAGCGCCCCGACGATGGAAGCCTGAAGAGCGGTGAAATAGTCTTTGACGAGCGAGGAGTTCAATTAGGTTTTGCGCCCGATCGCGCGGTGCCCGATGTCGCGGCGGTACTGCATGCCGTCGAAGCTGATCGCGTCGATCACCTCGTAGGCGCGCCTCTGCGCGGCGCGCACGTTATCGCCCAGCGTCGTGACGCAGAGCACGCGGCCGCCCTGGGTGACGACCTTGCCGTCGCGTGTCGTCGTGCCGGCATGGAAGACATGGCTATCCTCGGTGGACTTCGGCAGGCCGCGGATGGCATCATTTTTTCTGGGATCTTCCGGGTAACCGGCCGCGGCCATGACCACGCCGAGAGCCGCGCGCCTGTCCCATTCTGCCTCAATCTTGTCGAGGTGGCCGTCTATGGCGGCGTCGACCAGCGCGACCAGGTCACTCTTCAGGCGCATCATGATGGGCTGTGTTTCCGGGTCTCCCATGCGGCAGTTGAATTCGAGAACCTTGAGCGTGCCGTCGGGCTTGATCATCAGGCCGGCATAGAGGAAACCGCTGTAGGGAATGCCGTCGCGGGTCATGCCGGCAAGCGTCGGCATGATGATTTCGCGCATCACGCGGGCATGGATTTCCGGGGTCACCACCGGCGCCGGCGAATAGGCGCCCATGCCGCCGGTGTTGGGGCCCTGGTCTCCGTCCAGAAGGCGTTTGTGGTCCTGGCTGGTGGGCAGAGGCAGGGCATGGACGCCATCGGCCATGACGATGAAGCTGGCTTCCTCGCCGGCGATGAACTCCTCGATGACGACGCGCTCGCCTTCCTTGTTCGACAACATCCTGTCGATGGCGGCGTGGGCTTCCTCGCTGGAACTGGCGATGACCACGCCCTTGCCTGCGGCCAACCCGTCGGCCTTGATGACGATGGGCGCGCCCTCGGCATCGACATAGGCATGCGCCGGCTGGGCCTTGGTGAAGGTCGCGAACTTTGCCGTCGGGATGTTGTGGCGGATCATGAAGCGCTTGGCGAAATCCTTGGAGCTTTCCAACTGAGCGGCGGCTTGGGTCGGGCCGAAGATGCGCAGGTTCTTCTCGCGGAAGGCGTCCACCACGCCGGCGGCCAGCGGGACCTCGGGGCCGACCACGGTGGCGTAGATCGGCTCGTCCAGCGCGAAGGTAAGGAGGTCCTCGATTGCCGTAAGCGGCAGGTTTTCGACGCCGTCCTCAAGCGCCGTGCCGGCGTTGCCGGGCGCGACATAGACTTTCTGCACCCGCGGTGACTGTGCCAGACGCCAAGCCAGGGCATGTTCGCGGCCGCCGGAACCGATGACCAATAGTTTCATGAGGGCAGACCGATCAGTGCCTGAAGTGGCGGAAGCCGGTGAATACCATGGCGATGTCGTGTTCGTCGGCGGCGGCGATGACTTCTGCGTCGCGCACCGAGCCGCCGGGTTGTATCACCGCCGTGGCGCCGGCTTTTGCCAGCACATCGAGGCCGTCGCGAAACGGGAAGAAGGCGTCCGAGGCAACCACCGATCCTGCGACGCTGAGGCCGTTGTTTTCCGCCTTGATCGCGGCGATGCGCGCGGAGTCCACGCGGCTCATTTGTCCAGCGCCGACGCCGACGGTCTTGCCCTCCAGACAATAGACGATGGCGTTGGACTTGACGTACTTGGCCACCGTCCAGGCAAAAAGCATGTCGCTCATTTCCCGATCAGACGGGGCACGTTTTGTCACCACCTTGAGATCTGTCGCGGTAATGCGCGCAGCGTCGGCAGTCTGCACCAGGAGGCCGCCGCCGACACGCTTGAAGTCGAGGCCGGCTTCGGCTCGGCCCAAGGGAACTGTCAGGACGCGAAGATTCTGTTTTGCCGCGAACACCGCACGCGCTTCGGCTGTGATCTCCGGCGCGATGATGACTTCGGCGAACTGCCCGGAGACGGCCTCGGCCGCTGCCTGATCGATGGCGACGTTGAAGGCGATGATGCCGCCGAAGGCCGAGGTCGGATCGGTGGAAAAGGCCTTGCGATAGGCGTCTTCCGCCGTGCCGGCAACCGCCACGCCGCAGGGATTGGCGTGCTTGACGATGACGCATGTCGGGCTGGCGGAAAAGGCCTTGACGCATTCCCAGGCCGCATCGGCATCCGCTATATTGTTGTAGGAGAGTTCCTTGCCCTGCAATTGCGTATAGCTGGCGATGCCCCCGGGAACGAGTCCAGGCTCGCGGTAGAACGCAGCGCTCTGGTGCGGGTTTTCTCCGTAGCGTAAATCCTCGACCTTGTCGAAGGCCAAGTGCAGGCTGTCCGCGAAGGTGGTAGGTTTGTTCTCGGCATCGAGCCGGGTCAGCCAGTTGCTGATCATTCCATCGTAGCGCGCCGTGTGCGTGTACGCCTGTTTCGCCAGGGAAAAGCGCGACGCATAGGAGAGCGCGCAATCGTTGGCCTTGAGTTCCTCGATGATTGCCGTGTAGCCGTCCGGGTCCGTGACCACGCCGACGCCGCCTGCCTCCGAACCATGGTTCTTGGCCGCAGCGCGCACCATGGTCGGGCCGCCGATGTCGATGTTCTCTATTGCCTCTTCCAGTGTGCAGCCCGGCTTGGCCACGGTCTGGGCGAAGGGGTAGAGGTTCACCACCACCAGATCGATGGTCGGGATGGCGTGCGCAGCCAGCGTCGCCAGATGATCCGGCGCGTCGCGTTTCGCCAGGATGCCGGCATGCACCTTGGGATGCAGCGTCTTGACGCGGCCGTCCAGCATCTCTGGGAATCCCGTGTAGTCAGAGACCTCGGTGACCGGCAGGCCGGACTCGCGCAAGAGTTTGGCCGAGCCGCCGGTGGATAGAAGTTTGATGCCCAGCGCATGGAGGGCGCGGGCGAAGTCTACGATGCCGCGCTTGTCAGAGACGCTGATCAGGGCCTGGGAGATTTTCATGTCAGAGCAACTCGTATTCGGTCAGTTTGCGCCGCAGCGTATTGCGGTTGATGCCCAGCATCTCGGCGGCGACGGTCTGGTTGCCATCGGCATGGTGCATCACCACCTCGAGCATGGAACGCTCGACGTTCTTCAGCACCATGTCGTAGATGCCAGTCGGCAGTTCGCCGTCCAGGTCGCGGAAGTAGCGGTTCAATGTGCGTCTGACGCAGTCGTTCAATTCGTTGCTCATGCGGCTAGCGTTCCCCGGTAAGACTCTTCGTAGGAGAGATGATCGTTGGCGGCGGCATGACTCTGAAAGAACTCGTCGGCCGCGGCCAGCTGAAGTTTGACATCGCCGATCTGGTTCATGGCATGGCGGAAATGCGCCGAGCCAACCAGGCCCTTGGTGTACCAGGAGATGTGCTTTCTCGCGATCTTCACACCGGTCTCCTCGCCGTAGAAGGCGTAGAGATCGGTCAGGTGGCGGCGCAAGATCTGGTGGATTTCGGTGCATCGGGGCGGCGGCAGATGCTCTCCGGTCGCGAGGTAGTGCTCGATTTCGCGGAATATCCAGGGACGACCCTGGGCGGCGCGGCCTATCATGACGCCGTCGGCCCCGGTGTAATCGAGGACGTACTTGGCCTTTTCCGGCGTGTCGATGTCGCCGTTTGCGATCAGGGGAATGTTCACCCGCGATTTCACGGCGGCGATGGTGTCGTATTCGGCGCTGCCCTGATACTGGTCGGCACGCGTCCGACCGTGGATGGCGAGGGCGCGGATGCCGCAGTCCTCGGCTATCCGGGCTATGGCGGCGGCGTTCTTGTTGTCGCGGTTCCAGCCGGTGCGGAATTTCAGGGTCACCGGCGTATTGGGCACGGCGGCAACCACAGCCTCGAGAATTCTCACGACCAGCGGCTCGTCCTGCATCAATGCCGAGCCGGCCATGACGTTGCACACCTTCTTGGCCGGGCAACCCATGTTGATGTCTATGATTTGCGCGCCGCTATCGATATTGAACTTCGCCGCCTCGGCCATCATGCGCGGGTCGGCGCCGGCGATCTGCACCGAGACCGGACTCACTTCGCCCTCGTGATCGGCGCGTCTGCGCGTCTTGGCGCTGCCGTAGAGCAGGGAGTTGGAAGTCACCATCTCGGATACGGCCAAGCCCGCGCCCAGTTCCTTGCAAAGCATGCGGAACGGACGGTCGGTGACGCCGGCCATCGGCGCGACGAACAAATTGTTCTTGAGAGTGAAGCCGGAGAACTGCATGTCAGGAGTGCTGGATTTGGCGGCGTCGAAGGGCACGATTCTACCGCAAAGTCTCTACCAGGCGCGGGCGCCGTACATCATGCGCTTCGCCACGAAGCTCTTCAGTGGCGGCAGGAGATCCAGAGCGAGCAGCCCCAGGCCGCGGCCATGGCGCAGAGCCGGATTGTCGTTGGAAAAAAGCCGGATCAGGCTGTCCGTGAAGCCGATCACGCCCATCCTGTCGGCGCGGCGGCGTCCGGCGTAGCGGGCAAGAAGGGCCGCCGCTCCGGGATCCTGCGCATCCCCTACGCAGCGGGAGAGTTCCCAGACGTCGCGCAGCGCCAGGTTGAAGCCTTGTCCCGCCACGGGATGCAGGGTCTGCGCGGCGTTGCCCAACCAGACGGCACGGTTTCCCACGGGCGACTTGCGGTAGCGCAGGCGCAGCGGAAAAACCTGGCGCGGCGAGGCGGAAAGGAATTCCATGCGCGCGCCGAAATGGGCCTGCAGGCGGACGAGGAAAGAGGCGTCGTCGAGTGTGGAAAGTGCCGCCACCTCATCATCCGGGCATGTATAGACCACCGCCAACGCTCTGCCGTGCGGCAAAAGTGCCAGCGGGCCCTGCGCCGTGAAACGCTCGAAGGCGACATTGCCATGGGGCTTCTCCGTCGTCACGGTGCAGATCACGGCGTGCTGGCCATAGTCATGTGTCACCGCTTCGGCATCCGCCTCCACCCGCCCCTCGGCGAAGACGACCAGTCGCGCCGGCAACTCCCCATTTGCCGTGAACAAACTCATCGATTCAGTGCCGGCGGGTTTCTGATCAACGCGATCGACGCGGACGTGCTCATGAAAGGGAATCCGTTTTCCGGCCAGGGCATCGTCGAGGGCGGCAGCGACGCTGGCTGCCGTGGCGACATAGCCCAATGCTTCTACGCCTTCGTCCTCCGCCTTGAGACGTGTGCGGCCCAGGCCGCCCTGCTGCGAGACATGGATGGCCGCGATCGGCGTGGCCGCGATCCTGTGCCAGACGCCAAGCCAGTCGAGAATCTGCCGCGAGCCCTGGGAAAGCGCCAGGATGCGCTGGTCACTGCGCGCGGCACCGCGCTCCCTGGCCTCGAAAATTTGCGCGCCGGCGCCGTGAAGTTCAAGTGCGAGCGCCAGCGCCATCCCTACCGGCCCACCGCCGACGATGGCGACGTGCCTTGGCCCGTCGCCAGTGCTCGCCGAATTCCCTGTCTCACCCCGCGCAGGGGGGGGGCCATATTTGCTCGCGGGTTCGCCGATCACAAAGTTACTCCGCCATCAAGGCTTCGATATCGGCGATGGTCTTCACCGCATCCCGGGTGATGATCTCGCAGCCGCCGGCGGTGACCAGGGCATCGTCCTCGATGCGCACGCCGATATCGTGGAAGGCCGCGGGGACGTCGGCGGCGGCGCGGATATAGCATCCCGGCTCGACCGTCAGCATCATGCCAGCCTCAAGCATTTTCCACTGTTCGCCGTCCTTGTATTCTCCGACGTCATGGACATCGAGGCCGAGCCAATGCCCGGTGCGATGCATGTAGAAACGCTTGTAGGCTTCCGACTCGATGATGCCGTCAACCGCACCGTGGAGCAGCTTCAAGTCGACCATGCCCTGCACCAATACTTTGAGGGCGGCGGCGTGAGGAGCGTGGAAATTGGCGCCTGGACGGATGGCGGCGATGGCAGCCGTCTGGGCATCGAGAACCAGAGCATAGACATCGGCCTGTGCGCCGCTGAATTGGCCATTCACCGGAAAGCTGCGGCTGATATCCGAAGCGTAGCATTCGAGTTCGCAGCCGGCGTCGATCAGCAGCAGTTCGCCATCCTTGAGCGGCCGGTTGTTGTCGACATAATGCAGGATGCAGCCATTCGCGCCGCCGGCGACGATGCTGGTATAGGCGGGCGCCTGACAGCCGCTGGCGCGGAACTCGTGGAGAAGCTCCGCCTCGATCTCGTACTCGAATCTTCCGGGCCGGGCGGCGCGCATGGCGCGATGATGGGCGCGCACGGAAATGCTTGCGGCGCGACGCATCAATGCGATCTCATCTTCATCCTTGATGAGGCGCATGGCATCCATCGCCATCCTGATGTCGCGTATTTCCGCGGGCGCGCGTTTGCCATCCCGCCCCTGCGCCCGCACGGCGTTCAGGGTCTTGGTGATGCGCGCGTCCCAACTCGCATCGTGGCCCAGGGAAAACCATAAGGCCGGCTGGTTCGCCAGGAGTTCCACGAGTTTCTCATCGAGCGTCGTTATGGAATGCGCTTCATCGAAGCCGAAGGTCTCGCGCCCGGCATCCGGCCCGAAGCGGAAACCGTCCCAGGTTTCCTTGTCGCAGTCCTTGTCGCGGCAAAACAGCAGGCTTCTCGGCTCGCTTCCTGCGACCAGCACCAGCACGGCTTCTGGCTCCGGGAAGGCGCAGAGATAATGGAAATAGCTGTCTGCGCGATAAGGGTAATGGCTGTCGCGGTTGCGCAGTTTCTCGCTGGCCGAAGGGATGACCGCCACCCCGGAACCCATGATGCCGAGAAGGCGGGCACGGCGACTCATGAAAGTTTCAATATCCATATGCTAATTATACGCCGGCAGCATGTGCGCGCAGTTCGGCACGCAACTGTGCATCCAGGGCGGCCAGACGCTGCGGCGTGCCTATGTCCTGCCATCTGCCCGTATAGACCTCGCCGCCGAGCCTGCCCAGGGCAATCGCCTTTCTGAGCAGCGGCGCCAGTTTCGCCTTCATGCCTGGAGACACGCCTCCGAACAGGCGGGGGTCGTAGATGCCAATGCCGGAAAAAGTCAGACGCGGGGACTCACCCGCGGCCATGTCCACTATGCGGCCATCCTCCAGGACGAAGTCGCCGTCCCTGTGCTCTGGCGGATTGGCCACCATGAGCAGATGGCCGAGATCATTCTTTGCCGTCAGGCGGGCGGCTATCTCTTCGGCTTGTGCGAAGTCCCAGTCGCAGAAGATATCGCCGTTGATGACCAGGAAGGGCTTGTCTCCCAGTTGCGGCAAGGCCTTGACGATGCCGCCTGCGGTCTCCAGGGCATCCGGGGACTCGTCCGACCAGACGATGGAAAGGCCGAAGGCATGGCCGCTCCCCAGCGCATCCTGGAGCATGACGCCAAGATGGGCGTGATTGATGACCACTTCACGAAAACCTGCCCGCGCCAGACGTTCGAGGTGCCAGGCGATGAGCGGTTTGTCGCCGGCGACGAGCAGCGGCTTGGGACAGGCATCGGTCAATGGCCTCATGCGCTCGCCGCGACCGGCGGCTAAAATCATGGCTTTCACGAGGCGGCCGCTGAAAGCGGCGCTGAGCGATGCTCCGCGAATTCCCGCCTGCGCCCTGAAAAGGGGGCGACTATATTGGGTCCGCGCTTCGCACGGACCGGTTGTGATGTCTGCGTACTCAAAATGTGTAGCCTGCTTTCGCGGCGCGGTTTTCCAGTTCGTCCAGAAGTTTCAGCAGCGGGCCGAACTCGCGGTATCGCTCGCAGGCCTTGCGCAGATAAGCGGCGACCAGGGGCATGTCCTTGAGATAGGCTTCCTTGCCGTCGCGGTGGCACAGGCGCGCGAAAATGCCCAATACCTTGAGATGCCGCTGCACCCCCATCCACTCGTAGTCGCGGAAAAAATCGGCGAAGTCGGCGCGCACCGGCAGACCGGCAGCCCTGGCTTTCTCCCAGTAACGTATCAGCCAGTCGAGGCTTGTCTCTTCTTCCCGGGCGACATAGGCGTCCTTGAACAGAGAGACCAGATCGTAACTGAGCGGGCCAAAGACCGCGTCCTGGAAATCGATGATGCCCGGGTTGTCTTCTGCCGCCATCTGCATGAGGTTGCGCGAGTGATAATCGCGGTGCACGAATACCCGCGGCTCAAGAAGATTGTGAGCCATGATTTTCTCGAAGACCTGGGCGAGCAAGGCGCTTTGTTCAGGATTCAGATTGACGCCGAGATGCTTCGCCACATACCAGTCCGGAAACAGCGACAACTCCCTGTGCAAAGTCGCGTGGTCGTATTCGGGCAATACGCCTGGTTTGCTGGCCGACTGGATTTTGATCAGTGCGCTGCAAGCCTCTTCGTAGAGCGCCCTGGTCTCGTCCGGGTCGGCGCTCTTCAGGGCATCGAGATAAGTTGTGTGGCCGAGGTCGGAGATCAGCAGGAACCCCTGTTCCAGATCCTGCGCCAGAACCTCGGGCACATGAGCGCCGGCATCGCGGAACAAGCGCTGCACCAGGAGCCAGGGGCGGCAATCCTCATGCCGCGGCGGTGCGTCCATGACGACGGCCGTCGTCTTGTCGGCGAAGCTGACGCGGAAATAACGCCTGAAACTGGCATCCGCCGAGGCCGGGGCCAGGGTGAAGTCCTGGCCGGGATAAAGCTGTTCGAGCCAGGAAGTTATTTGTCGCTGCCGTTCCATTGATGGTTTACCGGCGACTTTTCCGGTCAAATGATAGAATTTCGGATTCTAACATTGGCGTTGCCAAGCCCGGTTGGCGGAAAGTGCACACCGGTCGTCGGGAAACCGGCACAGCGCAAGGCAGAGCAAAGGCATGCGGTTTACGCGGCGCGGACAACTCCTTACCCTGGCATTGCTGACCGCCTCAGGCAGCATTCTTGCCGCCGAAAATCTGCCGCCATTGCGGATCGATCCGGCGCTTTTGGCCGCCCCCATCCCGCAAGCGGTCCCCGCAGCCCCAAGCGTCAAATCTGCTCCGACTGTGGAGCCGGTCAGAGTCGTTCAGCCCGCCCAGACGACCCAGCCCGCTTCACCCCCGACTCTGGCGGCTCAGCCTCAGGCAACTTTGCCGTCGCCAGAAGCCCTCCGGCCGCAAGCCGTTCAACCAGCGCAAGCAGTTGTCCCGCCACAGACAGTTGTGCAAACACAGGCAGCGGCTATTTCTCTGCCGCCGCAAGTGGAAGAACGCAAGCCGCTGCCTGCCCTCTACTCGGCGCATGTCCAGGCCGGCCTCTTGCCCGAGCCGGCATTGAAGAGTTCTTCTGTGCTGGTGCCTCTCGCGAAGGACAGCGAAGATGTCCGCCCGACTTTCATTTCCGCAGACCGCATGAGCGGCAAGAACGATGTCGAGTCGGTGGCTTTGGGCAATGTGGAACTGCGCAAGATCGGCAAGGTGTTGACGACGGATCAACTCACCTATTGGGGCAATGAGGACGAGGTGGAGGCGGTCGGCAAGGTCGAACTCTACATGGATCAGGATCGCATGAGCGGACAAAAGCTGCGCCTGAAGCTCGGCGACAGCGTCGGCTATTTCGACGCGCCGCAGTATTCGATCAAGCGCCCGGCGCATAGCCTGGTTCCGCTCAAGCCGGGAGAACCCGTGCCGCTCATCACGGGTGCGGGTCATGCCCGGCGCATCGATTTCCAGGGCGAGGATCATTACCGGCTGACTGACGCCACCTATAGCACCTGCGGGCCAAACGATCCCGAGTGGTATGTTCATGCCGACAGCATGACCCTGGACTATGAGAGGGAGGTCGCCAAGGCCAGTGACGCCTCGCTGATATTCAAGGGCATGCCCATCCTGTATTCGCCTTGGCTCGACTTCTCGCTCAACAACCAGCGCAAGAGCGGCTTTCTCTCGCCCAACGTGGCCACCACGACGCGCAGCGGTCTGGAAGTGAGCCTGCCTTATTTCTGGAACATCGCGCCCAATATGGATGCGACTGTTTCGCCCCGCCTCATGGCCAAGCGCGGCGTGCAACTGGGCGGGGAGTTCCGCTACCTCGACTTCAATTACAACGGCCTGATGCGTGGCGAGATCCTGCCCAACGACAACGTCACCCACAAGGATCGCAGCAGCCTCTCCCTGCAGCATCTGCAGAATTTCGGCAGTGGTTTTTCCGGCAGCCTCGATCTCAACAGGGTTTCCGACGACACCTACTACGCCGACCTGGCCTCGCGCCTGGCCGTCACCTCGCAGACCAATCTTCTGCGCCAGGGGACGCTTTCCTATGGCAGTTCCTGGTGGAATGCCAGCATCATCGCGCAGCGCTTCCAGACACTGCAGGATCCGGCGGCTGCGCCGGTCGTCATTCCCTACTATCGCCTGCCGCAATTGACGCTGAACGCCAACCGCGCCGACTTTCCTCTGGGCAGCGCCTTCAGCTTCAGCGGCGAATACGTAAACTTCAGCCACCCGACACTCGTGCTGGGCAAGCGCAGCACGCTTTACCCGCAAATATCCCTGCCGCTGCAGACGGCGGCATTCTATGTCACCCCGAAGATCGGCCTGCACTCTACGACTTATAGCCTGGAGCGTCAGGACCCCGGCGTGCCCGACCGGATTACGCGCAATGTGCCGGTCGTGAGCATAGACAGCGGCGTGGTCTTCGAGCGCAATATCGACTGGCTCGGCACGAGCATGACGCAGACTTTGGAGCCCCGGCTTTACTACCTCTATGCGGCCAAGCGCGAGCAGAGCCAGATCCCGATTTTCGACAGCGGCCTGGCCGACTTCAACTTCGCCCAGATATTCTCGGAGAACCGCTACAGCGGCGGCGACCGCTTCGGCGATGCGAACCAGATCACCGCCGCCCTCACGTCGCGCCTGGTGGATCCGGCCAGCGGCGCGGAACTGGTGCGCGGCCTGATCGGCCAGCGCTACTACTTCAACCAGCAGCAGCAGGTGACGTTGCCGGGTGAAATCGTGCGCACCAGCAAGGCTGCCGACTTTCTCGCCGCGCTCTCCGGCCAGGTGCTGCCCAAGACCTCAATAGACACCGCCATTCAGTACAGTCTGCAAGATAATCGCACCAACCGCTTAACCATCAACGGCCGTTATCAGCCCGAACTGGGCAAGGTGATCAACGCCGGCTTCCGCTTCAACCGCGACCTCCTGAACCCCGTCACCCAGGTGAACCAGATCAAGCAGTTCGACATCTCCGGACAATGGCCGCTGGGCGGGGGCTGGTATGGCGTCGGCCGATACAATTTCTCCCTCATCGACGGCAGCCTCATCGAGGCCATGGGCGGCCTCGAGTACAGCGGCGACTGCTGGGTCGCTCGCATCGTCATGCAGCGCATCGCCACCGGCGCCACCACATCCAGCACGGGCTTGTTCCTGCAACTTGAACTGAACGGTTTCGCCAGCATCGGATCCAATCCGATGGACATTCTCAAGCGCAACATTCCCGGTTTTAGCCGGATCAACCAGCCGGTCGAAAATATCAGCCAATGATCATCCTATGAAATCATTCCTTCTCCTCCTACTTCTCCTCCCGGCCGTTGCCCAGGCACAGACGGCCCAGCCGATAGAGGCAGACCACATTGTCGCCGTGGTCAACGATGACGCGGTCACCTCGAACGAGTTGCGCCAGCGACTGATCGTGGTGGAGCGGCAATTGCGCACCCAGGGTACGCAATTGCCGCCGCGCAACGTGCTGGAAAAGCAGTTGCTCGAACGCCTGATCATGGACCGCTTGCAGCTCCAGTTCGCCAAGGAGACCTCCACGCGCGTCGACGATGTCCAACTCGAGGGGGCATTGCGCCGCATCGCAGAATCCAACAGGCTCACGTTGCCGGATTTCAAGGCGGCCATCGAAAAGGACGGCATCATCTGGGCAAAGTTCCGCGAGGAAATCCGCGACGAGATGACCATTTCCCGGCTGCGCGAACGCGACGTCGATGAGCGCATCACCGTTTCCGAAGGGGAAATCGACAATTACCTCGCCAGTCCGGACCGGGCCAAGGCCGGCAACGAGGAACTGCATCTCGCCCATATCCTCCTGCGTCTGCCCGAGCAGGCCAGTTCCGACCAGCTGCGGCGCATCCGCGCCCGCGCCGATCAGGCATTGGCGCAGTTGAAGCGCGGCGACGATTTCGCCAAGATTGCGGCGAGCTTCTCGGACGCGCCAGATGCCTTGAGCGGCGGCTCGATAGGGCTGCGGCCGGTCAACCGCTTGCCCAGCCTCTATGCGGAAGCCGCAGAGAAAATGAGGCTGGGGGAGGTCAGCGAGATTCTGCGCAGCCCAGCCGGCTTTCACATCATCAAGCTGATTGAGAGGCGTGGTGGCGTGGCGGCGGTGCAGTCGGTGCGGCAGACGCATGCGCGCCACATTTTGATCAAGTCCAGCGAACTGGTTCCGGAAGCGGAGGCGAGACGCAAACTGGTGGCCATCAAGGAGAGGCTGGACAACGGCGCCGATTTTCAGGAACTGGCGCGCTTGAATTCCAATGACCTTTCCGCGGCAAAGGGCGGCGATCTGGGCTGGCTCTACCAGGGAGACACCGTCCCCGATTTCGAAAAGGCCATGGATGGTCTGAAAATAAACGAGGTCAGCCAGCCGGTGAAAACACAGTTCGGCTGGCACCTGATCCAGGTGATCGAGCGGCGCGTCGCCGACGCCTCGCTGGAGCGCCAGCGCCTGATTGCGCGCCAGGCGCTGCGCGAACGCAAGTCTGACGAGGCCTACCAGGACTGGCTGCGCCAGATGCGGGACCGCGCCTACGTCGAGTATCGGATGGAAGAAAAATAAGTCGCGTGAGCAATCTCCCCGTCATCGCCGTCACCAGCGGTGAGCCCGCGGGCATAGGTCCGGATATCTGCCTGACGCTTGCCAGGCGCGATTTCCCGGCGCGCATCGTCGTCATCGGCGACCGCGGCCTCCTCGAGGCACGGGCCTTGCAACTGGGCATCGACGCTGGCCGCCTCGACATTCTCCATGTGCCGCTGTGCGCCCCGTCGCAAACTGGTCAACTCGACCCGGCCAATGCCCGCTACGTCCTGGCGCTGCTCGATCACGCCTTGGCCGGCTGCAAAAGCGGCGAATTCGCGGCCATGGTCACTGCGCCCGTGCACAAGGGCGTCATCAATGACGCCGGCTTTCCCTTCACCGGTCACACCGAATACCTCGCCGAACACACAGGAACGAAACGCGTCGTCATGATGCTGGCGGGGGCGGGGCTGCGCGTCGCGTTGGCGACCACGCATCTGGCGCTGAAGGATGTTGCCGCGGCGATCACCAGAGCGGAGCTAGAGACGACGATGCGCATATTGCACCAGGATCTCATCACCAAGTTCGGCATCAGGCAACCGCGCATCCTGGTCGCGGGCCTTAACCCGCATGCCGGCGAAGGCGGCCACATGGGTCGCGAGGAGATCGAGGTGATCTCTCCGGTGCTGGAAATGCTGCGCAGCGAGGGCATGGATTTCGTCGGTCCCTTGCCGGCCGACACGCTGTTTACCCGTCGCGTGCTTGCAGGTTCTGACGCCCAGTTGGCGATGTATCACGACCAGGGGCTGGCGGTGCTGAAGTTCGCCGCCTTCGAGGAAGGGGTCAACATCACCCTGGGCCTGCCCATCGTTCGCACCTCGGTTGACCACGGCACCGCCCTCGATCTCGCCGGCACAGGCCGCGCCGATGCGCAAAGCCTGTATGCGGCGATTGAGTGCGCGATCGGGATGTCTGCGACCGGTAGGTCGGCCTTTAGGCCTCCTCCTTAACTTTCGCTATGACGAAACATGTCGCACGAAAGCGCTTTGGGCAGAATTTTCTGGTGGCGAAGGATGTTGTGGCCGACATCGTCGCGGCGATCGGCCCGAAGCCCGGCGACAATCTGGTCGAGATCGGGCCGGGGCTGGGGGCGCTGACGGCGCCGCTGCTGGAGAAACTTGATGTCCTCCAGGTCGTCGAGATAGACCGCGATTTGATTCAGAGGTTGCGCTCGCAATACTCTCCGAAGAGATTGACGATTCATGAGGGAGATGCGCTCTCATTCGATTTCGCCACTCTGGGGAAGGATCTCAGGGTCGTGGGCAACCTTCCCTACAATATTTCGACGCCGCTCCTGTTCCACCTCGCGCAATACGCCGGTCGCGTGCGCGACATGCACTTCATGCTGCAGCGGGAGGTGGTGGAGCGCATGGTCGCCACACCCGGGGGCGGAGAATATGGGCGGCTGTCGGTGATGCTGCAATACCGCTTCGCGATGGAACTGCTTTTTGCTGTGCCGGCGGAGGCTTTCGATCCGGCACCCCGGGTGGAGTCTGCCATCGTCCGCATGCTGCCTTTGCCGCCAGAGGATCTGGCGGCAAAAGACGAGGCAGTTTTTGCGCGCGTGGTCAGCGCCGCTTTTGGTCAGCGGCGCAAGATGCTGAGAAACACTCTGCGCGACCTGATAGATGCCGCCGCTCTCGACGAACTGGGCATCGCCCCCACGGCGCGCGCCGAGGAACTGGCGGTGGCCGATTACATCAGCATCGCCAACACCCTGGCCTAAGTCTCTTTTCTCTTGCAGCTATTCATGCCGATGAGCGGATAGAGCGGGCAGAAGCTGAACAGACCCGTAGCCAGGAGCGGGACGCCCAGCCAGGCCCAGACCGAGCCGCCCATCAGGGCCCAGGCGATCAGAGCCAGGCCGACGATGATGCGCAGTGCGCGGTCGATGCCGCCGACGTTCGCTTTCATTGAAGCCTCCTGCAGTTGAAAAAACCCATTAGAACATGATCAGGCCAACTCTGCGATCACCGGCGCGTGATCCGATGGCCTCTCGGCCTTTCGCGGTTCGCGGTCGATGGTGCAGGACTGGCAGGCGCCCTCCAGTTGTCGCGAGAGCAGGATGAGGTCGATGCGCATCCCCCGGTTGCGGCGGAATGCCATCATGCGGTAATCCCACCAGCTGAAACTTTTCTCCGGCTGAGCGAAGAGACGGAAGGCATCGGAAAATCCCAGTGCCAGTATCTTGCGCAATGCACCGCGCTCCGCTTCGCTGCACAGCACCTGATCCTTCCAGGCTTCGGGGTCATGCACGTCGCGATCTTCCGGTGCGATGTTGTAGTCGCCCAGGAGAACCAGACGCGGATGGTCTTTCAGTTCTGCCACTAGCCATGCCGTCAGGGCATCCAGCCAGCGCAGCTTGTATTCGTATTTGTCCGAGCCCACGCTCTGGCCATTCGGAACATAGGCGCAGACAACCCGGACATCCGCTATGGTGGCGCTGATGACGCGCTGCTGGGCGTCGTCGAAGCCGGCAATGCCGCGCCGGACATCCTGCGGGGGAGTACGCGAGAGTATGGCCACGCCGTTGTAGGTCTTCTGACCGCTAAAAGCGGCATGGTAGCCGGCTGCCTCAAGCTCTGCCCGTGGGAAATCGCGGTCTTCCTGCTTGGTCTCCTGCAGGCAGAGCACGTCCGGGCGCTGCTCCGCCAGCCAGGCCAGCACCTGCGGCAGGCGAACCTTGAGCGAGTTTACATTCCAGGTGGCGATTTTCATAAATGTCTGTGAGTCAGCAACAGTGTGGTGTGTGATCTTATTGAACATGTAGGGAAACGTTGATCAAGTCCGTCATCGCGAGCCCCAAAGGGGCGTGGCGATCTTCAAGCCACGGATCTTGCATGGCTCTTAGATTGCTTCGCTTATGTCATTGCGAGGCCCGCAGGGCCGTGGCAATCGCAATGACGAAGTTGTACTTGATCAGCGTTTCCCTAGTCTAGTAGTCAGTCATGCGTCTGTTGATGGGTAGGTCGGGCTTTCTCTGGACCACCTTTATGGTGGCAGCCCGACTGCCGGCCTAAACAGGATCAATCCCGTTAGTTTGGAAGATAAGATATCTGGTGTGGTCAAAGGCCTCCTTCGTCCGCCAGTCGGGCAAGATCGGCGACTGTGCTGACCCCCAGTTTCTCCATCCCCCGCTGACGGTACAACTTGACCGTGCGCAGCGCGATGCCCAACTGCTCCGCAATATCGCGATTGATCTCGCCCCGCGCCACGCAGCTTATAACGTCTCGTTCGCGCCGGGTCAATGACGTGATCCGCTTCGCAAGAACGGAGTGCCGCTCGCGCAGGTGCTGCCGTTCGGTACTGGTGGAAAGCGCCTTGGCCACGGCAGCAAGCAACATCTCGGTCTCGATCGGCTTGATCAAAAAATCCAGCGCCCCGGCGCGGAAAGCGTTCACCGCCTCCACGGCGCCGCTAGCGCCACTCATCAGCAAAAGCGGCGTGTCGTCGAGCTCGGCCAGGCGCCGCTGCAATTCAAGACCATCCAACTTGGGCATTTTCACGTCGCAAAGTACGCAATTTGGGCCCGGGAACTGCGGGGAGTTGAATGTCCTCATGTGGAGATAACTCAGAGCCGATGAATAGGTCTCGCAGGCATAGCCTTCCAGATCGAACAAGGCCACCAGCGCATCAACAATTTCTGCATCGTCGTCGATCAGCACAATGCGTCCGCGCGCGCAGCGTTCGGCTAGGCGCAGATCATCAACGGTAACGATTCGCCGCGGTTTCGCCGCCGATAGCGCACCATTGGTCATGATGGCACTTCCGCGGTTGCCGACAGGAGAGGCAGATCAATGTCGGCACAGGCTCCGCCTCCGCCGGCATTGCCAACGCAGAGCGTGCCCTGATGCTGGGCGATAATACTCTGGCCGATGGACAGCCCCAGACCCAGCCCGCCATCCTTAGTCGTAAAAAATGCTGTGCCCACCTTTCCCTGTATCTCCGGCGCCAGCCCCGGGCCAGTGTCACATACGCTTAGCCTCGCACGCTCCCCGATTTGCATCACCCGCACATGAATTTCGCGGCGCGCGGACTGACGCATCGCTTCGATAGCATTGCGGTAGATATTCAGCAGCACCTGGGATAGTTGTGTGGTATCCCCCTTCACCCACACTGGACCGGTAGAGGGAGAAAATAAGATGACCACCTTATGCTCGGCGGCCTCGGGCCCCACCAAACCGAGGACATCGCTGGCTAGACGCTGGAGGTTGACGGGAATCTGCGCTATCTCCGAGGGACGAATAAAACTACGAATCTTGTCGATGATCTCGCTGGCGCGTCTGGTATTGAAAATGATCTTGTCGAATACTTCGCTTATCCGCTCCGCCTCAAAGCGGCCCGCCTTCAAGCCGCGCTGCGCAACCTGGGCGTTGGTGAGAATGGCAGTGAGGGGTTGATTGAGCTCGTGGCTCAACGAGGCCGACATCTCGCCCAGGCTGCGTTGCCGATCCAGTTGGGCAATCTGATCAGTCAGTCGGCGCGCCTCGCTCTCCAATTCGAATTTGCGGCGTTTGTGTTCGACAATGTCGCGGGTCACGCCAAGTATTTGGACCCGACCTTTGTCATCCACAAGAGGGTACGCCATAACCTCTCCCCAGTACGTGGAACCGTCTTTGCAGAAGTATTCAAGCTCTCCCCGAAAATTTTGCAGGGATCGGCCAGCTTCAATATCAGCTTGCAGTTGCGTGAAATAGCCCACAACAGTTGCCAGGGAGTCAGGGGTAAGAGTTTCTTCGATCAATTGCTGCATCGCCTCGGCGGGAGTGTAGCCACGGACTGCCTCGACCGAGGGACTGATATAGGTGTTTCTGCCATCAGCCGACATGTTCCATATCACGTCTCTGGCATTATCGGACAACAGACGAAGTCGATGCTCGCTGATGCGCAATTCATCAGCAGCTTGCCTGCGCATAGTGATGTCGGTTTTTACCGCGACATAATGGGAAACATCGCCCGCCTGGTTTTTGATCGGGGAAATATGGATTTCTTCCCAATAGAGCTCCCCGTTTTTGCGCCGGTTGAGGATTTCCCCTTCCCATGAGAGGCCTTTGCGCAGTTGCGCCCACATTTCCAGATATGTTTTCCTGGGGGTCTGCCCGGACTGAAGAATGCGCGGGTTCTTTCCAACCGCCTCAGCGGCGGTATAGCCGGTGTTTTTGCTGAAACGAGCGTTGACGTACTGGATGCGAGCTTCAAGATCGGTGATGGCGATCGCGGTAGGAAACTGTTCGAGCGCGGTGGAAAGATTGCGCAGTGTTTCCATGCTCTCGCGCCGATGTGCGCGATCCAGAAATATACCGACATAAGCAACATTGCCAACCACAACGGACAACATGGCTGCAAACACCATCAGGATGGTCGTCGGTTGTGATACCAATACAGTGGTACTTGGTGCTCCTAATATCAGTTCCGCGACGCGAAGGATCATGATGCTGCCGAGTAACAGATTAATTCCAGCGATCCAGTTGGCTTTACCGCTGTCCTGATTTTTGGCGATGCGCCTTGCCAGCGTGGATAGATAAATGATCAGTAAGCCGTTAGAAAGCAGCCCGAGTTCAACACGCAACGCTTCGTTTTCGAGCCACTCCTGGATTAATACGAAAACACCTGCGTAGACCACGACTGCCGTCACAATCCAGGCCGTTCGCCAGGGGGCGGCAAGCTCGAGGCGCAGGGCCTGGATACTCAGCATACTGGCTGAGAACAACAATATGTTGGCGATCGGGATGCTCACCAGCGTCGGGATGCTTCCGCGCAATCCAATCAGGATCGCGCCGAGGCCGAAGAGAAAGCCGCCGGTGCACCAGAGCACCACCTTGGGTGAGCGTTGCCTGGCCAGCGTGACCCAGACGACCAAGGGCATCAAGAGATAAAGCAGGCCTGTTATTGTGAAAGCTGTGGACGGGTCGAAGCCGATCATGGGCGCTATTACCCTGGCGTCGCATCGTGCAGCAACGGCAACAGTGCATCTTCCAACTCGTCCAGATCGAATGGTTTTCTCAGACAGCGCACGCCTGGTGGCGGAGCGCCATGGCGGGCTCTTTCCTCCTCCCGCAGCGCGGTGATGATGACAAGCGGCAGGCCGGGGTCGATGCGGCGCAGTAAGTTGGCCAGTTCGAAGCCGGAAACACCGGGGAGGTTCAGGTCGACCACGGCACCGCTCAGACGGTAATTGGCGGCAGTGACGGAACCGGCAGGCATGGACCATTGCCCGCGCTCCTCATGCGCCGCCTGCAACAAACTCTCGCCCGAGAGATAACAGGCAGAGCGCAAGCCTTGAAACTCCAGCCACTGCCCGAGCACCTGCGCAACTTGCGGATCATTGTCGACGATGGCCACGACTCCCAGCGACGGCGTTAGGCCGGATGCTGGCCGCGCTTGCGATGCCGGAGGCGGCGGATTCATCGCCATTGGCAAGAGTCAGTGCCATGGCCAGACGCCCGAGGCGCCGGAAACTCAAGCGAATGCCCGAGGATGCGCAACATGCCGGCAATCCTTCGAATAGTGAGCATGGACAGATTGTGCCAGATTTCCTTGTGGCCTGGATTCCGGAACGCCTGCTTCATGCCACTGCCAGACGATAGCTATGTTGCTCGACGGCGTCGAGTATCCCTCTTTGTCTCATGATGTTGATCTCCTTCCAGTCCGGGTCCGTGGTTGTGAGCCACGGGTGTCCCGGCCGGCAATTCAACGTTGATCACATGCCGATGCGTTGGCTTATGGCGCAGAGCGACTGATTGCTTTCAGGAACGCTGGAGCACTTGAGTCTTTTTTCTGCTCCGGGGTGGCTAGCGGGTCGACACGTTCAGTTGAGCCAGGGTACATGCGGAAGACCCTTAATGCAGCCTCCGCACGGGATGGCGCGATCAATCGCAGTCCTTGCACGAGCACCCCGCTGCGCAGGCGAAGGTTAAATATGTGTGGACTCATACGCCGCAAGCGTATTCGTCTGCCGCGGAAGATCAATTGCCCCTTGGGGCAATTGTCCGACCGCAGCAAGATCGTTAATCTGCATTGCATTCATCAACCGGCCACTGCCTGTGCAATAGGCTGCGTTGATTGTGTCGCAAACAGCCGCTTTCTCTCCAGGCCGTTTCAGTCATTGGCTGAATGTCACAAGGGTATTGCTTGCATGCGCTTGAACCTGAGAATCTATGTCTTCATCGCTTTGGCCATCGCTACCTTAACGAGCGTGCGTGGCCTTCCGGCGGGACACGCCACAGTCCGCACCATGCCCGGGCCAGGCGAGGCCGTGGCCACTCCGGCAGCAGTCGACGCCGCTAAACGTACACCCAAGGCGGCCCTGGCGCAGAGCCAGGAATCCATATCAGTCATGTGCCCAAGGGTTGATCTCGAACTCGGCCTCAGGAAGCATAACCTGCGCACGTCCGTTGACCTCGCTGCCGACGTCAATCGCTCGGCCATCGTGAATCTGCGCTGCAACACGTTCAAGGGCAATGCCGACGTGTCAGTTGCTCTCAGCGAAAAGGTCATTGCCAGCGCCGAAAAGAAATACGGCGCAGGTGCGCGGACGCGGCTCGTGGCCTGGACAAGAATGATCGCCGATAACGGCAAGAAATCGGAGACCGAGAAGCTCAAACTGGTCAATGATTTTTTTAACCAGATTCCCTCCGTCTCCGACATGGAGCAATGGGGCTTGCAGGAC